>CALXKW010000001.1 GCA_944389045.1 uncultured Clostridia bacterium
CCGGATGGGAAACTTGCGGCCATGCTGAACAGAAGCAGAGAATAAAAAAAGATCCCGATATTCGGGAAAAAACGGGCGAGTGAATCGGTAAGCGACCGAGAAAGCGGAAAACGGGACGCGGCGGGAAAGGAAAAAGAGTTTTCCGGGAGAGGGGTGAGCGGAAAAGCGGCCATAAGAAAGCCGGTCGGGAAGCGGCTGAGGGGAATTTTACGAACGGGGCGGGAATCTGTTCCCGAAAAAGACAGTTTTCGGCAAAATGACCGATCAAAGGAGCAAAAAAGCCGGCTTTTTCTCTTATAAAGTGCGCCATTTTTTTATTGTCCGGCCTTGACAGAACGCGGTGCTCTGTGGTATACTAATGGAAATAAAAAATCCGAAAGCGGGCCGGCCGGTTTGGTGTCATACTGCTTATGTTCGGATGACCGAAGAGGAGAATGGGCGATGGAAAAAGAAGCGGTGTCGTCGATGGCGGCTATGTCGGTCCAGGAGAAACACAAGCTCCTTTCGGATAACGGGGCGCTTTTTTTCGATTCCCCCGAATATGTGGTTTTACCCGGTTTTTGCGATGTGCATGTGCATTTTCGTGAGCCGGGCTTTTCTTATAAAGAAACGATCCGTACCGGAAGTCTTGCGGCGGCAAGAGGCGGCTATACCGCGGTCTGTACCATGCCGAATCTGAAGCCGGTTCCCGACTCGCCGGAAAACATGCGCCGGCAGACCGAGATCATTCAAAAGGATGCGGCGATCGCCGTCTGTCCCTATGCCGCGATCACCGTGAACGAGGCCGGAGAAGAGCTTTCGGACATGGAGGGGCTTGCGCCGGATGCCGTCGCCTTCTCCGACGACGGGCGGGGGGTTCAGGACGAGGCCGTGATGGAAGAGGCGATGCTCCGGGCCAAGGCGCTCGGCAAGATGATTGTCGCCCACTGCGAGGTCAACGCGCTTTTACGCGGCGGCTACATTCACGACGGGCTTTACGCGCGGGCACACGGCCACCGCGGCATTTCCTCCGAGAGCGAATACCGTCAGATCGAGCGGGATCTTTCCCTCGCCGAGAAGACCGGCTGCGCCTACCATGTCTGTCATGTCTCGGCCAAGGAGAGCGTAGCGCGGATCCGTGCCGCCAAAAAAAGAGGCGTGAACGTGACCTGTGAGACGGCGCCGCACTATCTTGTGCTCGACGAGAATAATCTTGAAGAGGACGGGCGCTTCAAGATGAATCCTCCTTTGCGGGGAAAAGAGGATCGGGAGGCACTGCTCGAAGGGATTCTCGACGGGACAATCGATATGATTGCCACCGACCACGCGCCCCATTCGGCCGAGGAGAAGAGCAGGGGACTGGAAAAGAGCGCATTCGGCATTGTAGGGCTGGAGACTGCTTTTCCTCTTCTCTACACGCGCCTTGTGAGGACCGGCATCCTCACGCTTGACCGCTTGATCGAGCTTCTCTCTTCCGCGCCCCGCCGACGCTTCGGTCTTCCGCCGCATGACGGCTTCTCGGTCTGGAAGCTTGAAGAAAGCTTCAAGGTCGATCCCGAATGCTTTCTCTCGAAGGGGCGTGCCACGCCCTTTGCGGGTATGAAGCTGTTCGGGGTGAATTATCTCACCGTTTGGAACCAAAAGACCGTATACCGGAAGACGTAAAAAACGCAGAATGGCGCCGTGCGCCGGGATACGGGACGGCAGGAAGACAGACGCTTGCAGCACACGGACAGCAAAAAGGAATATTTAGATAGATTTTTTTCGGGAGGCTAACATGGCAAAGAGAACAGACATGAAAAAAATTCTGATCATCGGATCGGGTCCGATCGTGATCGGACAGGCGGCGGAGTTCGACTATGCCGGCACACAGGCTTGTCTTGCCCTCAAGGAAGAGGGCTACGAGGTGGTGCTGGTCAACTCCAATCCTGCCACCATCATGACCGACACCACCATTGCGGACAAGGTCTACATGGAACCGCTGACGCTTGAATACATCGCGAAGATTCTGCGGTACGAGCGCCCGGACGCCATTCTGCCCGGCATCGGCGGACAGACCGGTCTGAATCTCGCCATGCAGCTTGAAAAGAAGGGCGTTCTCAAGGAATGCCATGTGGAGCTTCTCGGAACCTCCAGCGAGAGCATCGAGCGGGCCGAGGACCGCGAGCTCTTCAAGGAGCTCTGTCAGTCGATCGGGGAACCTACGATCCCCTCCGAGATCACCTACAGCATTGAGGAAGCAAAGGCTGCGGCAAAGCATATCGGCTATCCGGTGGTGCTCCGCCCCGCCTTTACGCTCGGCGGGACGGGCGGCGGGTTCGCCAACAACGAGGAGGAGCTCGTGGAGATCGGCATGAACGGCTTCCGCCTCTCCCCGGTTCATCAGGTTCTGGTCGAGAAGAGCGTGAAGGGCTACAAGGAGATCGAGTTTGAAGTCATGCGCGACTCGAACGATCATGCGATCACCATCTGCGGCATGGAGAACGTCGATCCGGTGGGCGTACATACCGGCGACTCGATTGTGGTGGCGCCCATCATGTCGCTGAACGATCACGATCTGAAGATGCTCAACGACAGCGCCATCAAGATCATCCGCGAGCTGAAGATCGAGGGCGGCTGCAACGTGCAGTTCGCGTTGAATCCTACCTCGAGCGAATATTATCTGATCGAAGTCAATCCCCGCGTTTCGCGCTCCTCCGCGCTGGCGTCCAAGGCCAGCGGCTACCCCATCGCCCGCGTCACTGCCAAGATCGCCGTGGGCATGGCTTTGGAGGAGATCAAGGTGGCGGGCGGTACGGCCGCCATCGAGCCTTCGCTCGATTATGTGGTGGCCAAGTTTCCCCGTTTCCCCTTCGATAAATTTACCTCGGCCTCGAACATTCTGGGAACCCAGATGAAGGCGACCGGAGAGGTCATGGGGATCGGCTCCAATCTCGAAGAGTGTATGCTCAAGTCGGTTCGTTCGCTGGAGATCGGCGTCTGCCATTTCCATATGGCCAAGTTCGATTCCATGAGCCGGGAAGAGCTTCTTTCCTATATTTCCGAGTTCCGCTCGGACAACATCTTCGCCATAGCGCAGCTCATGCGGCTGGGAGTTGACGACGCGGTCATCTACGACGTGACCCGGATCACGCCCTACTTTCTCGAATCGATCCGCCGGATTGTGAAGATGGAGGAATCGCTTGCGGCCGCGCCGGGCGATCTCTCTCTTCTCCATGCCGCCAAAAAGATGGGCTTTTCGGACAAGTATATCGGGAAGCTCTGGAAAACCGACGAGCTTACGGTCTGCCGCACCCGGAAGGAGGCGGGAATTGTTCCGGTCTTCCGTATGGTGGACACGCTTCATACCGGCACCTACATTCCCTATCTCTATTCCTCCTACACCGGCGAGAACGCCTCACTCTTGACCGACAAGAAAAAGCTGGTGGTTCTCGGCGCGGGACCGATCCGCATCGGGCAGGGGGTGGAATTCGACTATTCTACCGTCCATGCCGTGACGACAATCAAAAATTCCGGCTATGAGGCCATCATCATCAACAACAACCCGGAGACCGTCTCGACCGACTATACCACGAGCGACAAGCTTTATTTCGAGCCTCTGACCCCGGAAGATGTGATGAACATCATCGATTTTGAAAAACCCGAGGGCGTGATCGCCTCGCTCGGAGGCCAGACGGCGATCAATCTCGCCGACCCGCTGATGCGCCGGGGCGTGAAGATTGTGGGAACCGACTGCGACGCGATCGACCGGGCAGAAAACCGCGATCTTTTCGAAAAGGTTCTGGAAGAGCTCAACATTCCGCAGCCTCAGGGTCAGGCGGTGACGAAGATCGAGGACGGCGTCAGGGCCGCGGCACGCATCGGCTATCCGGTTCTGGTGCGCCCCTCCTTTGTGCTCGGCGGGCGCGCGATGCAGATCGTGGCCGACGAGGCGCAGCTTCGCCACTATCTGAAGACCGCCGTTGAAATCGACGAGGACAAGCCGGTTCTTGTGGACAAATACATCAGCGGAAAAGAAGTAGAGGTGGACGCCATCTGCGACGGGCGCGACGTCTTTGTCCCCGGCATCATGGAGCTGGTGGAGCGGACCGGAATTCACTCGGGCGACTCGATCAGCGTCTACCCGACCTTCAGCATTTCGGATAAGGTCAAGGGCACGATTCTCACCTACGCCAAAAAGCTGGGCCTCGGAATCGGCATCGTGGGACTTTATAACATCCAGTTCATCGTGGACGAGATGGATCGGATCTTCATCATCGAGGTCAACCCCCGTTCCTCCCGGACCGTCCCCTTTCTTTCAAAAGCGACCGGCTTCTCGCTGGCCGATATCGCCACCGAAGTCATCATGGGCAAGAGCCTGAAGGAGCAGGGAATCTTCGACATCTATCCCGAAGAGCGCAAGCGCTGGTATGTGAAGGTCCCGGTCTTCTCCTTCAATAAAATCCGGGGCTTGGATGCCTACCTCTCGCCCGAGATGAAGTCGACCGGCGAGGCCATCGGGTATGACGACAAGCTCAACCGGGCGCTTTACAAGGCGCTTCAGGCGTCGGGTATGCATTTGCAGAATTACGGCACGGTCTTCGCCACCATCGCCGACAAGGACAAAGCGGAGGCGCTTCCCCTGATCCGCCGCTTCTACGATCTCGGCTTCAACATCGAGGCCACGCAGGGAACGGCATGCTTTTTGAAGGAAAACGGAATCCGTACCCACATTCTCGGCAAGATCAGCGAGGGAAGCGAGGAGATTTTCGATTCGTTGCGGCAGGGCCACATCGCCTATGTGATCAATACGAGCGACGTGGGCGCAACCGATCAGATGAGCGACGGATACAAGATCCGGAAGTACGCCACCGAGAACAACGTGACCATGTTCACCTCGCTCGACACCGTCAAGGTTCTTTTGGACGTGCTGGACGAGACCACCCTGCGTATTTCCACCATCGACGCGTGACGAAGGCGGAATCGAAATATGAAACAGGGAATCTTTCGCATTTGCGAAAATAAACCGCTGACCAAAAACGTCTATTCGATGCGGCTTGCCGGGGATATTTCCGCCGTCACCGCGCCGGGTCAGTTTGTCAACATTCTGCTGGACGGCTTTTTTCTGCGGCGTCCGATCTCGGTATGCGACATTTCCGAGTCGGAAAACACAATTACTATTTTGTACAAAGTAGTCGGACATGGCACCGAAAAGATGGCGGATCTTCCCGTCGGGGAAACGCTCGATCTGCTTACGGGGCTCGGCAACGGCTATGATCTCGGCCCCTCCGGCGACCGTCCTCTCCTCCTTGGCGGCGGCGTGGGCGTTCCGCCCCTCTATCTCTTAGCCAAGCGGCTGTTGGAGGCGGGGAAGAGCGTTACGGCCGTTCTCGGCTTCAACACGCGCGACGAAGTCTTCTATGAGGAAGAATTTCGCCGTCTGGGCGCATCGGTTCTCGTGACGACGGCGGACGGCTCCTATGGGATTCCGGGCTTTGTCACCGACGCCATGAAAGACCTTTCCTACAGCTATTTTTATACCTGCGGGCCCGAGCCCATGCTGAAGGCGGTCTTCTTCGCGGCGAAGACCGGCGGACAGTTCAGCTTTGAGGAGCGCATGGGGTGCGGCTTCGGCGCCTGCATGGGCTGCTCCTGCAGGACCGTGACCGGCTACAAGCGGATCTGCAAGGAGGGTCCGGTGCTGAAAAAGGAGGAGATCATATGGCAGAGATGAAGGTTACGCTCTGCGGCATCACGCTCGATAACCCCGTGATTCCCGCCAGCGGCACGTTCGGCTACGGTTACGAGTTCGCCTCGCTTTACGATATCAACCTGTTGGGTACCTTCTCCTTCAAGGGAACCACGCGCGAGCCGCGCTTCGGCAATCCCACGCCCCGCATTGCCGAATGCCCGGCGGGCATGATCAACGCGGTGGGTCTTCAGAATCCCGGCGTGGAAAAGGTGATTTCCGAGGAGCTTCCGCGTCTGCGCCAATGCTTTTCCAAAAAGGTGATGGCCAATGTCAGCGGTTTTTCGGTGGAGGATTACGCCTACACCTGCAGTCGGCTGGACGCCTGTGAGGAGATCGGATGGTTCGAGGTCAACGTGAGCTGTCCCAACGTCCACGGAGGCGGGATGAGCTTCGGGACCTCTCCCGAGGCGGCCGCGGAGGTCACCCGAGCAGTACGCGGCGTGACAAAGAAGCCGGTTATCATCAAGCTTTCTCCCAATGTGACCGACATTGTCTCGATCGCCAAGGCCTGTGAGGAGGCCGGGGCGGACGGAATCAGTCTGATCAACACCCTTCTGGGCATGCGGATCAATCTCACGACCCGCAGGCCTGTCGTCGCCAATACCATGGGCGGCTTTTCGGGCCGCGCCGTCTTTCCCGTGGCCCTTCGCATGGTCTATCAGGTGGCGCAGGCGGTCAGGATTCCCGTGGTGGGCATGGGCGGCGTCAGCTCCGCCGAGGATGTTCTCGAAATGATGCTGGCGGGCGCCACTGCTGTGGAAGTGGGGGCCGCCAATCTGGTCAACCCGTTCGCCTGCCGGGACATTCTTTCCGATCTGCCGCGGGTGATGGAAAAATACGGCGTGGAATCGCTTCAGGAAATCATAGGAGGAATCAAGTTATGGGAAGAGACGTAATCGTGGCCTGCGATTTTGACAGCGCGGAGAAGACCTTCGCTTTTCTCGACCGTTTTCACGGACGCAAGCCTTTTGTCAAGATCGGTATGGAGCTCTATTATGCCGAGGGCCCCGCGATCGTCCGGGAGATCAAAAAGAGAGGACACAAGATCTTTCTCGATCTGAAGCTGCACGACATTCCGAACACGGTCAAAAAGGCCATGGCGGTTCTCTCGCGCCTCGACGTGGATATGTGCAATCTGCACGCGGCCGGAACGAGCCGCATGATGGAGGCGGCGCTTGAGGGGCTTACCCGGGCGGACGGCTCCCGGCCGCTTCTGATCGCCGTTACGCAGCTGACCTCTACCGACGAGGAGATCATGCGGCGCGAGATTCTTATCGAAAGGCCGATCGACGAGGTCGTGATGCGGTATGCGCTTCATGCGAAGAATGCCGGACTTGACGGCGTGGTCTGTTCGCCTCTTGAAGCGGGCAAGGTGCATGAGAGCTGTGGGAAGGGCTTCTTGACCGTTACCCCCGGCGTTCGCTTTGCCGACGGGGAGATCGGGGACCAGAAGCGGGTGATGACGCCGGCGGAGGCCGCCCGGATCGGTTCGGATTATATTGTGGTGGGGCGGCCGATCACCGCCGCCGAAGATCCGGTCGCGGCCTATGAGCGCTGTGTGCGGGAATTTGTCGGCTGACAGCCGTTTTTCGCCCGGCTTTTAACCGGACTTTCCTGATTTTACAGACCGGGTGTTGCGCTGCCTGTCGGACGGGGAGCGCGTTGCTGCATGAATAAAGGGAAATACAAGGCCGTGTCTGTCTATGCGTCGCGGGAAGCGGCCGCGAATCGAAGATAGAATATCATCGAAGATAGGATATCAAAGAAAGGATAAAGATAGCTATGGAAAAGAAAATTGCAAAGGATCTGCTCTCGATCCGGGCGGTGTTTTTCCGTCCGGAGGAACCTTTCACTTGGGCCAGCGGCATCAAAAGTCCGGTCTACTGCGACAACCGGCTGACTCTGACCGCCCCAGCCGTTCGTCTCGATGTGGAGAACGGGCTGGCGGAAATTATCCGCACCGATTATCCCACGGCCGAGGTGCTGATGGGCACTTCGACCGCCGGCATCGCCCACGCCGCCATCACGGCGCATATTCTGGGACTGCCTATGGGGTACGTCCGTTCGGGCGCAAAGGATCACGGCCGCCAGAATCAGATCGAGGGCCGTCTTGAGAAGGGGCAGCGGGTGGTCGTTGTGGAGGATCTGATCTCCACCGGCGGAAGCGTGCTCGAAGTGGTGAACGTTCTGCGCGAGGCGGGCGCGGAAGTACTTGGCATTGCAAGCATCTTTACCTACGGCATGAAAAAGGGAATCGAGAGGCTGGCCGCCGCCGGAGTGACCAACCGGTCCCTGACCAATTTTGACGTGGTGGCGGCGACCGCCGCCGAGGAAGGCTATATCAGGCCCGAGGACGTCAAGCGTCTGATCGCCTTCCGGGACAATCCTTCGGACGAGAGCTGGATCGGCAAGACGGTATGAGAAGTCTGATCGATATTGAAGATCTTTCGGTCGATGAGCTGAACGAGCTGATCGCCGTTGCCAACGACATCGCCGCCCATCCCGAACAGTACGCTGACGCCTGCCGGGGCAAAAAGCTGGCGACGCTCTTCTTCGAACCCTCCACCCGTACCAGACTGAGTTTTGAGGCGGCGATGATCGAACTGGGCGGAAGCGTCATCGGCTTTTCGGAGGCCAACAGCTCCTCGGCTTCCAAGGGGGAAAGCGTGGCCGACACGGCGCGGGTCATCAGCTGTTACGCCGACATCATTGCCATGCGTCATCCCAAAGAGGGCGCTCCCTATGTCGCCTCGCAAAACGCCTCGGTGCCGGTCATCAACGCCGGGGACGGCGGGCACTGCCACCCAACCCAGACCTTGGCCGACCTTCTCACGATTTATCGGGAGAAGGGAAGGCTCTCGCATATGACGGTGGGCTTCTGCGGCGACCTCAAATACGGCCGAACGGTGCATTCCCTGATTGCCGCGCTTTCGCGTTATCCGGGCGTCGAAGTCGTTCTGATTTCCCCCGAGGAGCTGAAGCTTCCCAGCTATGTGATCTACGAGACGCTCAATAAAAAGAAGATGGCCTACCGACAGACCGATGATCTCGAGGGGGCGATCCCGTCTCTCGACGTTTTGTATATGACCCGCGTGCAGCGGGAACGTTTTTCCGACCCTGCTGTCTATGAGCGTCTGAAGGACAGCTATATTCTGACGGTCGAAAAGCTTGCGGGTGCCAAGCCCGATCTTTCGATCCTGCATCCGCTTCCCCGCGTACACGAGATCAGCGTTCGGGTGGACAAAGACCCCCGCGCCTGCTATTTCAAGCAGGTTATGAACGGAAAACTGATGCGCATGGCGCTGATTCTGAAGCTTTTGAACGAGGCCTCGCACGGCCGAAGCGAGTGCGGCCCCGCCGGGGATCTTCTGATCAATCGGGTCAGGTGCCGCAATCCCCGCTGCATCACCTCCACAGAGCAGGAGCTGGATCAGATCTTCCGATGGACCGAAAAGGAAAACGGGATCTGCCGCTGTCTCTATTGCGAGGCCAAAGAGATCATTGACGAAAGGAAATAAAGAAAAGATGGCTACCTTTATCAACGAACCCTCCCATACTTTTAACGAATATCTTCTGATTCCGGGATATTCTTCCGACCGCTGCATTCCCGCGAATGTCAGCCTGAGGACGCCTCTTGTCAAGTATTGTAAGGGAGAAGAGCCGGCGATCTCCATGAACATCCCCATGGTTTCCGCAATCATGCAGTCGGTCTCGGGCGACCGCCTCGCCGTGGCTCTGGCAACCGAGGGCGGCGTCGCCTTTATTTACGGTTCCCAGTCGGTGGAGGATGAGGCGGCCATGGTCCGCCGGGCCAAAAACCACAAGGCGGGCTTTGTCATCAGCGATTCGAACATCACGCCCGATGCCACGCTCGCCGACGTGGTGGCGCTGAAGGAGAAGACCGGGCATTCGACCGTCGCGGTCACCGACGACGGAAGCGCCAACGGCAAGCTTCTCGGAATCGTCACCAGCCGGGACTACCGCGTCAGCCGCATGTCCTTCGATACGAAGGTGGCCGATTTTATGACGCCCTTCTCCAAGCTGATCTGGGCTAAAGAAGGAACCACCCTCAAGGTGGCCAACGACATCATCTGGGACAACAAGCTCAATTCACTGCCGATCATCAACGACGAGGGCCGTCTTTGCTACATGGTCTTCCGCAAGGACTACGACACGCATAAGCAGAACCCGAACGAGCTGCTCGACGCCTCCAAGCGCTATGTCGTCGGAGCGGGCATCAATACCCGCGACTATGCCGAACGGGTTCCCGCGCTGGTCGAGGCCGGGGCCGATGTGCTCTGCATCGACTCTTCCGAGGGCTTTTCGGAGTGGCAGAAGCTGACTCTCGCCTGGATCCGCAGCCAATACGGCGACAGCGTGAAGGTGGGCGCCGGCAATGTGGTGGACGCCAAGGGCTTTCGGTTTCTGGCCGACTGCGGCGCCGATTTCGTCAAGGTCGGCATCGGCGGCGGTTCGATCTGCATCACCCGCGAGACCAAGGGCATCGGCCGCGGACAGGCCACAGCGCTGATCGACGTCTGCGCCGAGAGAGACCGCTATTTTAAGGAGACCGGCGTCTACATTCCGGTCTGCTCGGACGGCGGGATTGTCTACGACCATCATATCACTCTGGCACTGGCCATGGGAGCCGATTTTGTCATGCTGGGCCGCTATTTCGCCCGTTTTGACGAATCGCCTTCGAACCGCGTCAGTATCGGCGGGACCTATTACAAAGAATATTGGGGCGAGGGCTCGGCCCGCGCCCGCAACTGGCAGCGGTATGATCTGGGCGGCGACAAGAAGCTCTCGTTCGAGGAGGGCGTGGATTCCTATGTGCCGTATGCCGGAAGCTTAAAGGACAATGTGGCCATGTCGCTTGCCAAGGTGCGCTCTACGATGTGCAACTGCGGTGCTCTGACGATTCCCGAGCTTCAGGAAAAGGCGGTTCTCACGCTTGTCTCCGCCACGAGCATTGTGGAGGGCGGCGCGCATGACGTTATCCAGAAAGACAAGGGCAATTTCAATAAATAAAAGCAAGGAGAACAAAAATATGGAAAACAACAAACGTCCCGAAACGATGGCACGCATCAACACGCCGGCGCTTGCCGAAGCGTTCATCGAAGACGAAATTCAGAAGCTCCGCGCTGAAATCGGCGATAAAAAGGTTCTGCTCGCCCTGTCCGGCGGGGTCGATTCCTCGGTTGTGGCCGCTCTTCTCATCAAGGCGGTCGGGCAGCAGCTGGTCGCGGTCCATGTCAATCACGGCCTTCTCCGCAAAGGGGAGCCCGAGCAGGTGGTCGAGGTCTTCCGCAACCAGATGAAGGCCAACCTTGTCTATGTCGACGCGGTCGACCGGTTTCTCGACAAGCTCGCCGGTGTGGCGGAGCCCGAGAAGAAGCGCAAGATCATCGGCGCGGAGTTTATCCGCGTTTTTGAAGAGGAGGCCCGCAAGCTCGAGGGCATCGAGTTTCTTGCACAGGGAACCATCTATCCCGACATCCTCGAGAGCGACGGAGTGAAAGCGCATCACAATGTAGGAGGGCTGCCCGAGGATCTTCAGTTCAAGCTGGTGGAGCCGCTGAAATTCCTCTATAAAGATGAGGTGCGCGTGGTCGGCAAGGCGCTCGGTCTGCCCGACTCGATGGTCTACCGTCAGCCTTTTCCGGGCCCCGGCCTTGGGGTTCGCTGTCTTGGCGCGATCACGCGCGAGCGCCTTGAGCTGGTCCGGGAGTCGGACGCCATTCTGCGCGAGGAGTTTGCCAAGAGCGGCCTGGAAGGGAAGGTCTGGCAGTATTTTACCGCGATTCCGGACTTCCGTTCGGTCGGCGTGAAAAACGGAGTCCGCACCTTCGCCTATCCGGTCATTCTCCGCGCCGTCAACACGACCGATGCCATGTCCGCCACCATCGAGCCTCTCGATTACGCGCTTCTTGCCCGCATCACGGCGCGTATCACCGAGGAGATCCCGGGCATCAACCGCGTTCTCTATGACGTGACCCCCAAGCCCTGCGCTACGATCGAGTGGGAGTAGTTGCGAAGTTCCCGAAAACCCTTATTCTATAAGGGTTTTCGGGGTTTTCTTTTGTCCAGAGGTACACGAAAGGTACACGGAGAACGCGAAACCCCTTATCCGATAAGGGTTTCCGGGTTCCTGCTTTTTTCCGATATACGCGAAAGGTACACGGAGAACCGTACTGTGCCCAATCTATGCAAATATCTCAAGTTTTTCGGCGACCTCGTTCTGTTGGTCGGGATAGAGATGAGAATAGATTTCCAAAGTTGTGGTCACATTTTCGTGTCCAAGTCTCTCACTGATAAGCAGAGGAGGAAACCCAAGATGGATTAAAAGGCTTGCATGGCTGTGGCGTAAATCGTGTATTCTTATCGGCTTTACTCCTGACGCCTTGCAGCCCCGTTCCATTTCATGCTTCAGATAGTATTTTGTTATTTCAAACAACCTGTCTGAAGGATGATAGCTGTATAACTTGCTTACATATTCCCTTACCATATCAAATACAAACTGCGGCAAAGCAATTTTGCGATTGCTCCTTGGAGTTTTGGGCTCAAGGAGCAAATCTTCCCCATTCATTCTGGCATAATTTTTTGTGATAGAAACTGTCCGTACCTCAAAGTCGAAATCATTCAAAGTTAACGCGAGCAATTCGCCTGAGCGCATTCCGGACCAGTACAGCAGATTAAAAATAACGGCTGAAGCAGGCTTGTCGCTGACGGCACTTACAAACAATTTAAATTCTTCCGGAGTCCAGAACTGATTCAAATCAGCGCGTTTCTTTCCGATACTGCCGCTTTTATGTACGGGATTCTCTTTTAGCCCGTAGTATTTTACGGCAAAGTTAAATATGGCGGAAAGCTGATTGTTCAGCGTGCGAAGATAAGTAGGCTTATACTTCTTTGGACTGCTCAAAAGCTTGGTCTGCCATCTGCGGATAGTCATCGGCTGAATCTCATTTATCTTAAAATGTTTGAAATACGGAAGTATGTGCTGTGAAAAAACAATCTGCTTGCCTTGGTATGTAGTGGGCTTTAATCTCACGGCACAGTCCTCCATATAGATGTCCGTCAAAGCTTGAAAGGTCATATCGCAATTGTCGGAGGTCTTGCTCAGGAAATCCAGTTCATACTGCTTGGCATCCCTCTGCAAAAGAAAGCCTTTTTTCTTTTTCTGCTTTCTTTCGCCTGTCCAGTTGGTATAAACAAATTTGCAGTACCATAACCCTGTTTTTTCGTCTTTGTAGGTCGGCAAAAATCTCGCCTCCCTCTTTATATTTTATTTTTCCTCGCTTGAATACAGCTGCATTTAGATATATACATGCTCGTAGAAATATCTCGCGGCAATCTTACCGGGAACGATAATTTTGCCTTCGGCCGCGAGCTTGTCATTCATTTTCTTTACAATGCGGTAAGCGGTGCTGACAGATACATCTAAAATTTCCGCAACCTCCGCCGCTGTTAAAAATTTCTTGTTTGCAGGAATAGCCGTCAAATTCTAAACCTCCTTCCCGACAGCCTACAGCAGCGGATTGTATTCTTCGCTGTTATTCATTATACTATAATTGAATCCAAATCCCCTTTTAAGCTGTCCGAGAAATAAATGCTGTATCTTTTCTGGCGCCTTATCGCCGGGCCATTTCCTTTGCTCCCTTTGACCAAGTATTGTCAGGCCGTGCTATGCACTGTTTCATCTGTGGGCGAGCGGGGCGGGCATAACTGCTTTCGACCGGAACACGCCGATGCTCCCATAGCATCGGCTATGTTGCGAAAAAAAGTAGTTTATACGGCACAATGCACACTATCCGCAAATCCTGTATAACACCCGGCATAAGGCTATTCAATTGTAAAAATGCTTTTCTAATAAAAGCACTTTCATAATATAAATAGGGCCCGGTAGGGTTGTTTTCTTCAAACTTGAAAAATTTTTCATAAAAAATTTTTCCGGCTATTTCATACAATATCCTGACAAAACGCCTTGACAAGCACTATATCTTGTGGTACAATACCATTGTAATTGATTTTTTGTGCTTGTCCTACAGGACTTTCCGGTGAGCAGGCTTGCAAGCAGGCCGCCGCATTGCACACGTTGTTAAGTTTGTATGTAGTCAGTACACAGCCGCCCTTTTTGATACGGGCGATATGTATTGGCTTTTTATTTTTTTATGGGACGTGTCTCCCACACATAGCGAGAATGAATCCGGCTTGCGTTCGGGCAGGCGAGAATACCGATTTGGGTATGGGATTTCATTCCCGCTTTTTTTATTTTCGCCGTACAGCCGACAGGCTTATGGATAAATACAAACAGAAAGGCGGTTCAGAATATGAACAACAAACCCTACAGGCGTTATCGCCGAAAAAAGGACTCAAAATGCAAACAGCAAATTTTAAGAAAGGAAATTCAAAAGCAAGCGAAGTACCCTATACAGGCCGAATACAGGCAGAAAGTATTCCTGAAACAAAACCGAAGGCGGGGAGCGTAATGGGAGGAACCAAACCTTTATCTTACCGGCCGCAGGTTCTTGTGGATACGGCAAACCTGCCGGAGAAGGAGTGGCTTGATTACCGCAGGCGAGGAATCGGCGGCAGTGACGCTGCGGCGATTCTCGGGGTATCCCCCTTTTCAACAGCAAGAGACCTCTATTACGACAAACTGAAAATCGTAACTTTTGAGGATCCGGAGGATAACTGGGTACAAAAGAAGATGGGACATCTCTTAGAAGACTTGGTGGCTGAAATATTCCATGTCAGAACGGGATATGAAATCTATCAGGTCAAGAAGATGTTTTATCATTCTAAACATCCCTTTATGCTGGCGGATGTTGATTACTTTATTACATTGCCAAACGGTGAAACAGCGATTCTTGAAATCAAGACAACCAATTACAACGCAACAGGCCAATGGTGGAAAGACGGCGCCGAAGCGGTTCCCGTCAACTATGAAATCCAAGGACGGCACTATATGGCGGTTTTGAATGTCAATCATGTGTTCTTCTGCTGCCTTTACGGCAATAGCGAGCAAGAGACCATCATTCGCCGCATTGAACGCGATATGGACTACGAGGAAGAGCTGATCGCTCTTGAAAGCGACTTCTGGAACAATCACATACTCACAAGAACACCCCCTCGCTATGTTGAGGACGGCGACTTGGTGATTGAAAGCGTCAAAAATCATTTTGGGCCTGCCGACCCGAATGCCGCCGCCATAGAGCTTAGTCTTACAAGCTTTAGTAACGTAACGCGTTATTTAGAGTTACAGGCAGAAAAGTCTGCTCTCAATGCTGAAGTGAAGCGTGTAGACAATGAAATGAAACGCTTGCAAGGAAGGATTATTGATGAAATGGGCAGGTGCTGCACCGCGGTTTACAGCCGCGATGAAAGCGACTATACCATTACCTATAATCCCGTTCAGAAAGCCACAATCAGCAAAGAGAATCTGTTCCGGCTGCAGATGCAGCATCCCGACATCTACGAGCAGTTTGTGAGCATTTCTGAGTCAAGAAGATTTAATGTCAGGAAATCAGCGCAAAAAGCCGCTTGATTTTCAAGAAAGGAAAACAATATGAAGAAAGGTATAATTACGGGAGGTGACGAATGTGAGCTACACCGGTGTGTATGACAAGACGATTTACTACAACCCTGTCAGCAAATACTGTGTTATCAGCGTAAAGACAAACGATCAGACCGTGCCGCAGAAAGCACGCAGCGCATTTCACTATCGGGACAAGCTGATACGATTTACCGCTGTGGGGTATGAGCTTCCTCAGACGGATAGAGTCAGCATGATTCTGGATGGCGTATGGCAAAACGGAAAATACGGACCGCAGCTGCAAGTTGAGAGCTGTGAGGAAATTGTACCGCAAACCAAAGACGGCGTTAAGGGATATTTATCCTCCCGCCTAATTAAAGGAGTCGGCGAAAAAACAGCCGAGTTGATTGTTGAACGCTTCGGCGCCGATGCACTTCGCATTCTGGAAAACGATCCGGAACGGCTGCTTGAAATCAGAGGCATTACCCCCCAGAAGCTTGAAGAAATCAAATCTTCATATGATGAAAGCCGATGCCTGCGTGATTTAATGATTCTGCTCTCTCCGTATAACGTAACACCGGTGACAGCAACGAAGATTTATGAGTACTTTGGCGCCCGAAGTGTAGACATACTTAAAAACAATCCCTATGAGCTTTGCCAGATATCGGGTTTCGGTTTCAAAAGAGTAGACGCTATTGTCCGCAAAGGAGATTACCCGCTCAATTCTCCTATGAGAATACACGGGGCGATTTATGCCGCACTCGACGCCAAGCGTAATGATGAGGGACATCTTTATCTGGAGCTTGACGTACTGCTAAGGGAGAGCTTCCGGCTTCTGAACGATCGCATTCTTTCGCCAAAGCAGAAAGTGTCTGCGGAAGAGATTGCAGCAATACTTGAAAACATGGTGCAGAACGGCGAGGTTGTCAGCAGCAAGGGACGTATCTACCAAAAGGCAAGCTTTGTACAAGAAGATGAAACTGCGAGAAAGATTGCGCAGATGCTTTCTGTTCCTGCCGAACGCATAGATATCGGCTCAGTACTTGAATCCATACGGCAAAATCTTGGTATCGCCCTGTCTCAAAGGCAGAGCGAAGCAGTCTATATGGCGTTCCGCAGCAATCTCTCGGTTATCACGGGTTCGCCCGGTACGGGAAAAACTACTGTGCTGAGAGCCATAATTGAGGTATTTACACGCATATATCCCGGCTGCAAAATCATGCTGGCGGCACCTACGGGACGGGCAAGCCGCAGGATGGCGGAAAGCACGGGAAGAAGCGACGCAAAAACTCTGCACAGCCTTTTAGGTTTGTTGGGTGAGAGCGGCTTTGTCAGGAATGAAAAGCAGGAACCGCTTGACGCGGACTTGATTATTGTTGATGAAAGCTCGATGGTCGATATGCGGCTTGCCATGCAGTTCTTTTCCCGCGTAAAAACAGAAACCAAGGTAATCCTGGTGGGCGACGCGGATCAGCTGCAAAGCGTTGGTGCGGGAGATGTATTCCGTGAGCTTATAAACAGCGGCAAAATCCCGGTTACAGTACTCAACGAAATTTTCCGTCAAAAAAAGGACAGTCTGATTGCGTATAACGCCAAAAGCATCAACGAAGACAGTACCAATCTGTATTATGGCGATGACTTTTCATTTGTTAAATGCAAAACGCAGGAAGAAGCTGCGGACATTATCTGCCGTATTTTCTGCGAACAAGCGAGACAATACGGAATAGAGCATGTGCAGATTCTGTCCCCGTTCCGAAGTGAAGGACTAACGGCGGCAGAACAGCTCAACCGGACAATTCGTGAAATGGTAAACCCCATGCAAAACGAGGGGATCCCGGATCTGAAAATCGGGAGCCGCTTTTTCCGGGAGAACGACAAGGTGATGCAGACCAAGAACAACAGCAAGGCTTCGAACGGAGATATCGGATTTATCCGGAAGATAGACACCGGAGGCAAGAATGGAATGACGGTTACGATTGATTTCGGCAGCGGCAGAATTGTGGAGTACGGTCCCGAGGAAATGAGCAACATTGAGCTTGCCTATGCCACCACAATTCATAAAGCCATGGGGTCAGAATTCGATATCGTAATTATCCCCATTATCCGCAATCATGCAATAATGCTGAAGCGAAACCTTGTTTATACAGCTATCACCCGTGCCAGACGGCGTGTGATTCTGGTCGGTGAGAAAGGAATGCTGTTTATGGCAATTCACAAGAATGACACCGGCAAGAGGAATACCATGCTCGGTGAGCGCATCGGAAAATACCTTACGGCCTTTGCGGTCGAACAAGAAAAACTGAAAAAAGTAAGTTAAGCGAGATATTTTTGCAGAAAAGCGCAAGGGTATCTCCTATTTTATTATTAAGGAGTTTAGAAAAATGAATGAAAACAAAACCATGTACAACACAATACCAATCGTATCCGAGCTCAATAAGGTCAAGGGCTTTGATCCTACAAGATTCCTTCGCAGAACCAAGGACGGAGCTAAGCTCGATTTAAGTATCAAAAAGCTTTGGTTCAGGCTCAAATATCCCAACGGCAGAATTAAGCTGTCCGCTCTTAAAATCACAGATCAGCTTGCTATTATTGAGGCAAAGGTGTTTTTTGACAAGAACGATATAAATCCGGCCTCCAGCTTTGTTTCCCAAAGGGAGAAAGAAAGCACGCCGGGCGGACTTTACATTGAGGCGGCACAGCATGGAGCCATCGATGAAGCATTGTCTTCAGCAGGCTTTGGCATTCAGTTTATCCCTGCCGATCCAAGCAATGAAAAGACAGAGAAATATGCTGCCGGAGCAGAAACTTTGCCGCCAAGGACGGAAAAGCTTGTATCATCCGCCGCTGCCGCTGAATCTAAGACAGAGACTGATGCGGAAAAAACCACGGGAACGCAGCCTACCGCGGCAGAATCTATGAAAGAAACGTATGCCGCAGCGGAATCGACCGACAAAAAGGAAGAAGCTCATGCAGAAGAGTTTATAGCCGCATCCGAAACCAATTCCGTACAAATTGCAGATACGTCTGAAGAACAGGCCGAGGTTACCGAGATCAGAGAGGAAGAAACCGCGCTTCCTTATACCAGAGACATGCCTGTAGATGAAATCTACGCCCGTATGAGCGTTGAGGAGGCAGGTAAAATTATTGTTCCTGTTGGTACTTGTAAGGGTTGGACCCTTTCTCAGGTGGCGGACAGGCGTCCGTTTTCAATAAAATGGTATCTGACAGGATATTCCGGCGACGACAACATTCTTCGTGCGGGAGCCAGAATCATGCAGGACTTGATAGACAAGACTGCGGCATAATTAAACCTGCTTACGCACCGCCGGCAAAGGAGGATTAAAAGGTGAACAAACCGCACGATTTCCCGTTTGGAATTATGGATGTCGCTGAAATCCTGCAATTGCGGATGCGGCGGCCACATGCTACCGGAGGATATTATGATTGTCCGTTTTGCGGTGACAAGCGCGGCAAAATGAGTATCAGTACCGAAAAAGATGCCTGGCGCTGTAATTACTGCGGTGAGCACGGCGGTATGCTGGCTTTGTATGCAAGAATAAACAATATCAGCAATTCCGAAGCCTATCGGGAAATCTGTGAGTCATTGCAAAACGGTGAGTTTGGCAGTTGCTGCGAACCGGTATCTCCTGACCACAGGAAGCAGGATTATGCAGAACAAGCACCGCTTGCGGATATCCGTACCATTCACCAGACCTTTTCAATGATGCTGAATATGCTTTCCTTATCCAAGGAGCACAGAGAGCATTTACGAACTGTGCGCGGGCTCACCGACGGGCAGATTGACGAGCTGATGTACCGAAGTACGCCTCCCTTTTATCTGTGCAAAAAGATCGCGCGGCAATTGATTGAAAAAGGCTGTACTCTGCAGGGCGTTCCCGGCTTTTATATGAAAGACGGCGCATGGACCGTTAAATTCTATTCCAAAACGTCAGGAATTCTGATTCCCGTGAGAGGAATAGACGGTCTTATCCGAGGCATGCAGATACGCCTTGATGTACCGATCAAGGATGATGACGCTCCGGACAAAAGCGGATCAAAATACATATGGCTGTCCTCTGCCGGAAAAGAGATGGGCGTGTCATCGGGATCTCCCGTTCATTTTACGGGAGATCCCTTTGCGCGGGCTGTCTTTATTACCGAAGGTTTTTTAAAGGCTGATATCAGCCATTATCTGATGAACCGTTCCTTCGTTGCCATTGCCGGAATCAACAATACATCTCAGCTTGAGCTGATGTTTGAACTGCTAAAGGAAAATGGAACGGAGATTATCGTAGAGGCCGCCGATATGGACAAGTTCAGCAACCGGAATGTGGACAGAGGCATTTCTAACATTCGTTTGATTGCAAAGAAATGCGGGCTTGAATTCCGCCGCCTGACCTGGAACCCCAATTACAAGGGGATTGATGACTGGCAGCTTGCTCTGAAAAGAAAGCAACATGGAAAGAAAAACCCGGAGATGAATTTTAAGAAACGCTTTATTTACGGCCTTTGCAGTTTTGACATTATTGACGATGAAATAGCGGAGTGGTACGAGTCTGCGGAGAAAAAAGAAACGCTGGAAGAACACCTCGGTTTTACTGCTGAGGAATATTCTGTTTTTATTCAGTCGGATAAGGACACACTTAAAAACAAGCTGCTTGCCCAAAGGAGAAAGCAACGCTATCGGATCTATCAGCTTGATTTTTCCGATGGAAAACCAAAATCTTTTGCTTTTGGGGGAATCGCGGCACTTAGAGAGGCGGGATATGAACAGCCTCCCGCGTCGGAATATGCGCTGGTGTGCGAGGACAGTTTGTTTTGCTTTGCAGCCGATACGGAGAAAACGTGTCTTGAACGGATTTCAGACCGTTACAGCGATAAGCTTCCGGAAGGATATCGGGGCAGGAGCGTCGCTCCATCCGATATTGTAGAGCTTTATGACGAAAATGAACGACGATATTTTTACCGCGAAAAGGAATCTTTCTGTCCGGTTAAATTTTCTCCGTTTCTTGTAAAGAAAGCTTCTTGTAAAGAAAGCTTCTTGTAAAGAAACTTCTTGCTAAGAAAAAGGAAAAATAGGGCGGCATGCCAACAAGTTAAAATGGGTACGGGAAAGCGCAAAACGCTATCTTGTACCCACATTTTTATTTAAATGAGGTGATATAAAAATGGGAGTATTCTCAGAAATTAATATTGATAAAAATATAAATAATACCTTTACCGGCGCACAAACCATCACAGAGAAAACAATGGCCGAAAAAGTCGAAGCACTTGACGACGCGCGTCAGGCCGCCGAGGCGGAGGCAGCACAGGCAGCCCTTGCCCAAATGACCGGCTGCGCATCCGAAGCTGCCGGCAAGGACACGGAAGAAGCCCCTGCAGAGGAAAGCGAGGATATAACGCGAAAAGAACATGAGGAAAAAGAGGCAAAGAGAAAAGCCGAATGGGAGACAAAGCGCAAAGCCAAAGAGGAAGAAGAAACCTTTGCATGGGAAAACGCGATAGCTCTTGAAGACGACGCCCTTGTGGCGGCCTCTATGAAACGTGTGGGCGACGATGCAGAGCGTATAACCAGGCGAAATATGAAGCAATGCGTTACCGAAATGGTACAAACCTACTGTATTGAGGATTTGGACTTTGCCCGGCAGGTAATGCATCCGCGCAAAAATATGATACGGTGTTTCCGGTATATCAACCGAAAAGCCCGCGCATTTATTGAACAGGAGATGAAAGATAACGATGAAAAGCCGATTAACGGCATTTATGGCAGCGATGTGCCGGATGATCTCTGTTATCAGTGGGCGCGGGAATATTTTATGGATATGGATGCCGAGGAGGACAAAGAAAATGAAGAGAAATTTGTATCTAAACCCTATACAGGCAAATCGGCGGTTGTCAAATCCCCCAATAAGTCTGCAAAGAAAAAGACGGAGCCCAAAAAAGAAGCTCCTAAAACGAACACTGCTTCTTTGTCAGACGACGGGCAAATCAGCTTATTTTAATGAAAGAAGGTACAGTATAAATGGACAAAAGAGCTTTGCGAAAAATTTCGGGGCCGAACAGAAAACTGAATTGTCGCAGCGGTGTTTTTTATGCCGAACAGATTCAGTATGTTGTTTGTACGGAAGTTAAGAATATCGCACATCGCCGCACTCTTGTCTTATATGTCTATGACAAAGAGCGCGTGCTTGCCGGGGACTCTATCCCAAAGTGGACAGTATTTCAGAGTAAAGAGGAGTATATTGCTCTATGCCGGGATGAAGAAGGGACACGGTGGCATCAGTCTATGTTCAACTCCCTCAACAGGGAGTATTGTTTTTCCGGAAAGTGTTCCTTTTACTCCTATGCCGATGAAGAAAGAGTTACTCGTTTCTGTCAAAAAGCAAATCTCAAAGGTTTTAACAGTTTGGATGGACTCCAGTATGAACTGTTTTGCAAAAGGCAAAAAGCCAGAAGATTAAAAAGTCAGAAGAAAATTGCGGAACGAATGAAGCCGGTAAAATCACTGCCAAGGGATATCAAAGGATTTATTTTCAGAGAGACCCTGCCTCACTATATCTTTTACGATTATGTGAAGGGTAAAGCGCCGCGGAATGCCTGCTGCACCGCCTGCAGGCACGAAGTATTTGTTACTGAGGCAAAGCATAACGGCAAGGGTATATGCCCTCGCTGCAAAAGTGACGTAATCTACAAGAGCCGCGGCCGCCGCGGAAATATCGTTGACCGTTCCACGGTGCAGGTAATTCAGCGCGCAGGAGAAAATGAAGTGATTATCCGTATTGTAAAGTCCTATTGCCGGTATTGCAAGAGCGATACGCCGAAATACGACATTTATGAAAACGCAAGGTTGTTTCTCTTCCGGGAGGACGGCAAACCGGTAAAACAGGAGGACTATTACTATTGTTATGACAGGAAACAATTAACTCCGTGGCACAAAGGAAAACGCCCGGGATTCGGCGCATGGTCGTATAATTTCGAGGCGGATTATTCCGGGTATCTTTATCACCGCAATCTGGAAAACGAACTGAAAGGAACGCCTTGGCAATACTCGGCGCTGAAGGAATACTATATGGCAGATCCCACACCGCTTTATGTTGATCGGTATCTGAATGAGTATCTACACTATCCGATGCTGGAATATTTGGTGAAGTTGAAGTTATTCCGCCTTGCAACCTACGTTGTTTACGGAGATGCAGACGGTTCTAAATTCTACGGAAACAACGAGGTTCTCAACAGCAGTGGTAAAACCCTGACGGAGATACTCGGCGTTGAAAAGAAGCATGTCCCGTTTTTGCAGACGATCAATCCGGGCGGAAAGCAGCTTAAATTAATAAAGTCGTTGCTGAGGGAAGGCATTGAGTTGGATGTGGATTTGCTGAAATGGTGCAGTGAAAACAGCGTGGGAAACGCAGAATACCTTACTGTTCCTCTGCGCTATATGACACCCCATAGGCTGCTGCGCTATGCCACAGAGCAGTTTGCAGCGCACAGAAAGATTTCCAATACAGATAATGGTTATTATTCTGTGAACTACATGATGTCCGATTACAAGGACTATCTTTGTATGTGCATGGCGCT
Source organism: uncultured Clostridia bacterium (assembly GCA_944389045.1). Lineage (GTDB taxonomy): Bacteria > Bacillota > Clostridia > Oscillospirales > CAG-272 > RGIG1993. Next base: position 22,827 of record CALXKW010000001.1, read on the forward strand.
GGATCACGATATGAAGAGCAGCTTTGTCCTGTTTCCAAATGATTTGAAAGCAGCGCACGACAGAGTGAATGATTTGAATCAAGCGGAAATCACAGAAGCATACGACAGGAGGATTGCGAAAATGTTTAATGAGTTGCAGGAGCGGTATTCTTTCAAAAAAATGGGGTTTATGGTAATTGCTCCGCGTTCTTCAAAAGAGATTATTCGAGAAGGAGACAAGCTGCATCACTGTGTTGGCCGGTATGTCAAGGATGTGGTGAAAGATAATTGCACCATTCTGTTTATCCGTAAAGCTTCCGCTCCGAAAGAACCGTTCTGCACAGTAGAAATTAAACATGGTGATATAGTTCAGGCACGAATACAGAATAACGGAAGCCCTCCGCCCGAGGTACAAAGGTTTATCGAGTTATGGAAACAGCAGGTGCTTTATGCTCCTGCGACAACTGCGGCGTAGGAAAGGAGTTAAGTCAAATGAATGCATTCTTCGCTATGGCGGAGTGATTATGTTACTTCAAAGGGAGAAGGCGGCCGCCTTCTCCCTTTGACTTTATATCAGAAAGGATTAAAAACGAATGGAAGAATTAAAAAAAGCCTTTTATGAAGTGATGTACAAATACCAAAAGTCTTTCAGCGAGCATGGCGTCATGCAGAACCTGAATGCATGGGCCGAGGGCAAGAGCCAATTGCTCTCTCTTTTGCGCCGGCATCCGAACTGGAATGAGAAAGCTAAAGCGGTCGTAATTGAGTTCAAGGAGGGGCGCGAAATTGAGCGTGATACGGTTGATGAAATCGCCTTTACGATGCTGAGTATTGCAGACCGAGTGATAGGAGAGAGCGACAGAGCTTTGTTTTGCACCGCTTTTAACGCGGCAGTCCATAAATACAGCAAGACGCTTTCCGAGGAGACACTTGAAATTATTCGTCAAAACGGAGGCATCAAGTGCGCTGTGGGACAAAAAACAAGCCGTATCATCGGCAAGCTTTGCCGCAAATTTGGGCTGGAATCATGTGAGGACTATGAAAGAATATATGCACGGCTTTCGGATGCTTTGAACCCATTGCAGATTGAAAAAACAGCGGTATTGTCGGTACATCCGTGTGACTTTCTGGAAATGTCAAGCTCCAGTAATACATGGACCTCCTGCCACAATCTTGCTACCGGCAAATATCAAAGCGGGTCGCTGTCTTATATGACGGATGAGGTCAGCATGATATTCTTTACTGTTGACCCCGACGTTACAGAAAGCTTTTACCGCGCCCCAAGACGTACAAGACAGATATTTATCTTCAAAGACAACTGCTTGTATCAATCAAGACTTTATCCCAATGAGGATGAGGACGTCTTCACTCAGAACCGGGAAATCGTACATAAAATTCTTGCGGGCTGTCTTGGCGTGCCTAATTTGTGGGTACTGAAAAGCAATTGTAACAATGTAAATTGCTGTGAGTCGGCAAAAGGCAGTGCTCAATACCCCGATTACGATTTTTGCGGGAATTTGTCTTATATCAAAGGAACAACCAGTATTGCTCATATGGTAATCGGAAAGCCGCCGCTCTGCGTCTGCTGCGGGAGGCCTTTCCGAGCATTCAAAAGCATTAAATGCGACTGTGAGAAAACCGTTGTTTGTCAGGATTGCGGAAGAACAGTACCGATAAACCGGGCGGTATATGACGAGGGCGCGTTTCATTGCAGCACCTGCCGTCATATTTGTGCTAAGTGCAAGAGAGCGATTAGTGATACGGTATATCCTGCATTCGACAGAAAAGGAAACCCTGTTGAAATTTGCTTTGAATGTTACCAAACGGCTACGGAGCCTTGTGCGTTTTGCAGCGTAAAAGGAGTGTGCAGTATTATAGGCGGCTCTCTTTGTCAGCATGCCGCTATCCGGTAGAATAGGAGGATGTGTCATGATAAGCAATGTAAATGAGCTCAAAACAGTTATTCAAATGAAGCAAAAGCAGCTGAAAATCTATCTTGAGGCTGCCCTGAAAAAAATGGGATACTTGCCTGAAAGTCATAAAGGCTTTCTTTATGCGAAAGGCCGCATACCCGTTCTCTTGGTGGCTCATCTTGATACTGTGCATTGCGGTCAAGCCGAGATCATCTGCTTCTCCGAGGATCTGCGTTATGTCATGTCCCCCCAGGGGATAGGCGGCGACGACAGATGCGGAGTCTATATGATCCTACAGATTATACGGCAAGCCAAATGTCATGTACTTTTCTGCGAGGATGAAGAAATCGGCGGTCGTGGCGCCGGCGCATTTGCCGGCAGCAAAATCATGCCCAAGGTAAACTACATTGTAGAAATTGACAGAAAGAGCGAAAATGACGCCGTTTTTTATGAGTGCGACAATCCGAGCTTTACCGATTTCGTACTTGGCTTTGGATTTGAGGAAAGGTCCGGAAGCTTTTCCGATATTTCTGTTGTGGCGCCGCATCTCAATACGGCAGCAGTCAATATTAGCGCAGGGTATTATAACGAACACAAGCGGTATGAATATATTGACATGCTTGCTGTAGAGAATAATATACGGCGTATTACACAAATGGTATTGACCGACACCGGGCATTTTAACTACATAAAAAGAAACAATCAATTATCCCTGGTTGATTGGATGCCGGCAGCTTTTCCCTCCATGGTCACGGGCGGTAAGCAGAGATTGCTGATGGATGTGCCCGCTGAAGCGCATATCATTACCAATGGCTGTGAGATATGCTCCGGGACAACCTATTTAATTGACCGGGCGAGCAAGGTATATATTTACCTTAAAGAATTGAACGCCGCCGTTGAGTCCGAATATTGCTATGCCTGCGGAGACAATGGCGAGCAGATTGCTTTTTCCGACAGCATTGCAAAAATACTGCCCGTTATTTCCTTTGAGGAAGCAGTTGAACGTCTGACGATGAATTACGGCTGACTTTTGTTCGCCGCAGAGAGAGATTCAAGCTATTAAAAAGCAGGTATTCTACAAAAGGGAAGAGTGTCTTTTCGGCTTTTCTCAGAGATATATACCCCAGAAAGCCGCGAAGGCTTTCTGGGGTATACAAACACAGGTTTAGTATATCACACAATCGGAATTTTGAATTTTTCAGAGGCATTACTTTGCTGACTGAAATTTAGAGTTGACAAGCATTGCTCGTAAATTGTTTCAAAAGCTCCCCAAAAATAAGGTTGCACAAAATAAATGTCATTTTGTTGGATGTTTTGTACAATTTTAAAAATTTTTTCATGCAAGTATTGTAATTAAAAATAAATAATGGTATAATTTAGTCGAAAACGGTATGTCCGCACTTTACATCAATCCGGCAATTTTAGAAGGTTAGGAGGTGTTTCCCATGAAATAAAATTCCCGCCCCGCCTGAGTCATGCTATTTTAACTTCAAGGAGGTGCTGCGGCGAATACTATTACCGAAATGTTGGCAGCAATATGTGAAAGCAATGTTAATTCCATTGCGTCGGCACTAACCCACAACCAAACACTATGCGAATACACAGGTGAATTTTCTGATTATACCCATATCCACACATGAAATTAATTTTCTACAATATGAAAGGATTAGATGTGTATCATTATGAAACCAAAAGTGATTAGTCGTTTTGTTTCGTTGCTCCTTGCGCTCTCGCTGTTTTTAACACTGTTTCCTTGTATGGCATTTGCTGAAGGTACAACTTCAACCGTCTCCACGAGACAACCAACATTCGAAGATATTCTTGCCGGAAATGTAACACCTGAAGAATTTGAGCTTTTTTTCAACAATCAGAACGTAGCTACTACATATAATGTATCAGCAACGTCCTATATTTCAAACGACACCTATTATATAAACAATAGCTACTGCGGCAAATATCTTTCTTATTCATCATCTTCGGCTGCGGTAGCGTCGGGATTGATGTCGTCTTTAGGAAATTCTATTCTTTGGGAAGTTAGCAGTATTAGTGGAGGATATGTAATTCGTTCAAAATCCGATTCTACTAAATATCTTGGCGTTCCATCAAGCACATCGAATTCTGGCGTTTCCATAGTTACTGTGAGCAGCGGCTCTTCTGTCCCATCAAGATGTATTTGGACAATATCAACAGCAAGTAATGGCGGTACACTCATAAAAAATACATACAATTCCCGTTATCTTTATTCTCTTGGAACCGCGCTGGCCACAGCATCCAGTACCGGTACGGTTGGATCCGTTGATTACGACTCAAAGGTATGGCGAATTGCAACCGATTCATACTATGGTTCTTCCGGTACATATAAGGAATTAACTTCATATACCGTATCCAATACTTCCATTTGCATAGGGGAACCGATAAACCCAACTATTGTAAAAAGTCCTTCTAATACTTTGTGGGCATCTGCAAAAGACTTTACTTATTCATCCGGAGACCAATATCAGGTTGATTATCGTACCGGAACAATTACCGGAACTCAGAACGGCAGCAAACAAGTTACAGCCACACACAAAGTGACCGGAAAGACTGCAACTTTCACTATAACCGTAGATGATTCCATGCTCGCAGCAAGTTGTCTCGAAGGGGCGACTTATAATATTCGTTATAATGCGGGAAATAATTGCAGCGGCCTTACAAATGGAGTTGTTTGGAGCTCCTCTGATACAAGCGTTGCGACGGTATCGTCTTCCGGTGTGGTTACAGGAGGCGAATCCGGGTACGCATTTATTTATGCAGAAAACTTGGATGAAGAAATAATTCTTGCATGTGAAATCAAAGTCCAAAGTGTTCTAAATCAAAAATTAGCTAACCTCTCTTCTAATGAAATTCAATATTTATATTGTCCGAGTTCTTATTTATCCTTATGGACTTCAAGCCTGCCGGATCCGTTTGAATTCAAATTAAATGTACTCTATTGTCTGCGCGAATATTATACAAAGCCGCAAAGTCAACACCCAACAGGAGCAGAGTTGGTGACCATATTAAGTGATTTTTTAGTTATTGATGCCGATTCTGCTTTGTGGTTGTTTAACGAATGCTACTTGGGTTATCATGGCCTTTATAATAGCGATTTCTTAACCGCGCAGCGTATAAACTATTTTAATTACTTAAAAGAAATCATTACCTTCTGTGCCTTCAGCATGGCGGCGAATCTGGACCCCGTGAACTCGCTCTCCAACTGCAACGGATATGATGACTTCGTCTACGATTTGTCTAGAGAATGGGGACATAATGAGTCCAGTCCAAACGTAATGCTTGGTTCAAATGGTCATGAAGGAAAATTTTACTTCAAGGAAGCACAAAAATACGGCTATAGATACTTCCATTCCTATGAATACGATTCAGTTCTTAACAAATACGGAAGTGAAGTTGTTCGATCGGCAAATATAAGATTCATACAAAGATGCCTTAATGACAACAATAATTTCTTTTTTTCGCATGATCCAACACGAGCTCCACTGAATTCTTCTCTGCATATGGAATATTCTTATTTATATAATTACTACCTCAATGAATGGGGAGTTGTATATTTGAAAAAAGAATTTGGACTTTGGTTCTTTTCAGATACTCCGTAAGTAATCTTACAGGTAATGGGATATCCATTTACAGATATCCCATTACTGCTATTTTTCAATAAACTTGGAGATTCATCGCTTATGCAATTTACATTAACACCCTTTAGAACTATTTTAAAAACCGGGATCGCAGAAAACACCCCTTTAGCCAGCCGTATTATTGATGAAATATGGCGCAAATTTAATGTTCGTGTAGTTTACTTTGAGGTACAAGACAGCACTAAACTGATAATTCCTCCCAAGACCTCTATAGAAAAGCTTATAAAATCAAACAAAATTGAATTTGTCCAAGAAGCAATCCTAACACTTAACATCCATTCTATTAAATCAAACCTGCCCGCTGACATGGAATCTTTGAAAAAAGAGCTGCAGGATTTCTTCTTTAATTTTTTAAGCGATAACGGGGTATCCTTTGATTATAAACGATTATATGTACCTGATGAAATGAGATACTACGGTTGGTATAACACCCGAAAAAGTGATTGGGATACCACAAAGATTATCCCTACAAAGCCGACTACTCTGAAAAGAGAATTTACTGATATTGAAAAGATAGATACTTTGGCTCTTTGGCATTATATGAGCGACACATTAAAAAAAGCCAACAATTGTGAAATCGCCAAATATTATGGCGCTCAAGTGTACATTACATTTAGAAAAGGAGTCTCAACATACATCGCTATTATACCCAAAGTGATAATTAGAGATATGAACCGTTCTGCCTTTGCAAAAGAATTTGCCGCTTATATGACTTCTGTTTTGAAACCGCTCGATGTTTGGGATATTGTTTCGCCAAAGACCATGACACCAATTGTTACCACTTGGGATGCGCTGACGCCGGAAGAACGGTTTTGTATTTTAAGAAATTAAGCAAATAATTTATGCTTTTTTCCCTTTGGGAAACACAAGCCGGTGAATTCCGGTATTGCTTTGTAGAAAGCCTCTGAGATAACAGTTCTCAGAGGCTTTTTTGTGTAAGATAGTAATTATCCCTCAAAAGGGAAGTGTACTTTTTCGGCCGCTCTTAGATTGGGACTACTTGGCTTGCGTTTGAGGTTGGGAAGGATAAATAGATTTTTATAGAGAAAGTGGGAGCGGTATCGTTATCCGATACCGCTCTTTGTTTATTATTGCGCATCTACTCTATATAAAACTTATTCCACAGAAAACCAATAGAGTCTTCCGTCCGGTTTATATTGCAAGAAACCTCTGTCACATCCTATATACAAAACGTCGTCCAAAAACACCATGGAAGTCGGACCCAAGGATCTCCACCATGCGCCGGAAATTACAATTTCCACATTGCCTTCTCTGTCGATTTTAAGCAGATTCGACGAGGTGATCACATACGCATTTTCTTCCGAATCACACGCAAAATCGGCTATGAACCAGTCCTCAATTGTCGCATATCTTTCCCATTTCCAATATCCCGATTCGTTTTCGGGGGTATATTGCAAGAGATACAAATAGCTTTGATAGTCGACGGCCGAACTCGTGCATGTCACAAAGCAACCGTCCGCTATCTCTTCAAAGCCGTGACAGCTCTCTCTTGCAATGAGAATATCCTCTTCTCCGCTAACATCGCTATGGTATTCCGAATACCGCAGCCAGCCGTCAAATTCCCCCAGATCCAATCCGGTAAAATACCCGTAACCTCCCATGGCAACATGTGCATTTATGGGCTTTCGATACGAGGACAATACCAATTTGCCGCAATACTCATCGACTACAACATAGTCCGATTTTGCAGTAATATCCAAAGTCACCCCATTCTCATCCAGCAATACGCCCGCGTACTCGGTTATTCCATAATCCATGGACAAGACTTCCATTGTATATTCCGCCTGACCGCAGGAGGTTAAGAAAAGACAGCCAATCGCTATGAACAGGAAAATTTTAGTCCGAGAAGATTTTTTCATTTTCTTCCTTTCTGACACTCATCGTCACCATAGATGTATTTTTTGATTAACCGTTAATTGTGTTAGTATGACAGGGAAATAGCCATTTGAGGTAAATCTTTTACTTCCTCCTCTGTTTTTTTGTTGTTATTAGTTCATATAAGTCCAAATCAAAATATCTTCATATTGATAAGGTCGCTTTCGATCATATTCCAAATAGTAGACACTATGTAGTGCGCCTCCTCGCAAATCATCCATAACGGCTAAATAGAATTCAATATTTGGGTGGCGATACGCAAATTTAACATCCGGAAGAGAAAACAACGAATGATCAGGCTTTGGATGTGAATGAATTTGTGCAACAACTACAGCATATGCTGGTTTTTTATCAAGCTCCACAGTAAGACGGGTGTTCATTTCTGAAGTGTACATCATATTCACATCGTAATAAAATTTAGGATCACCTTCATATTGAAAAATGTTAATCCCATACTCATATCGGGTTATTCGATGCTCTTTTTCCATTTCAAAACTTGCAGAAATGACCGCTTCTTCTATTGTATCAAAACCAGTTTCCGGTTTATAAATATCATCCGATTCATCATAATCGGAATTATTACATCCGGATAGTGCAAATAACGAAACAACAGCCAGTCCGGCCGCAACAAATATTGAAATTATAAACCGCCCGCTATTATCAACATACATGATAGGATTGTTGGAGCAGTAGGCGTACATATTGAAGCCTATAATATCGCCATTTGCATTGACAGAACTATCAACATTGATGAATCTGCCTATCGTTGGGTCATAGTAGCGGCTTCCGAGGTAGTAAAAACCACTTTCACTATCCCGATAATATCCGCGGTAACGGAAAGGATTGTAGATAAAGGCATTGCTGTCGGTATAGCTCTGGCTGACCGTATTTCCCCAAGCGTCGTAGACATAGGTCACCACACGGTCTCCCACGGCATTTATGATTCCGACAATATCCCCCTGCAGATTCTTCTCATAAGTATATGTCGTCCCATTCAGCTTCATACCGATCGGAGAACCCGCCCCATCGTATAGATAGACGATGACTGTACTTCCTTGTTTTTCGGCGAGGATTCGGCTTCCGTCCAGCACATATTCGGTGACCGTGCCATTGCGGCTTTTGCTTATCCGGTTTCCTTCCGCATTATAAACGTACTGGGTGATATCGGTAGATCCCCTTGCCAATGCGTTTAACTTTCGGCCTTTACTCCAGAACAGATTACAGAAAGATCCGTTGTAATAAGAAGTGGGGTTTCCAAGAGCATCGTAACTCAATGTGACCCCTCGGTAAGCGGTCATTTGATCGCCCCATTCCGCATTGCCATAGCTATAGTCGTATGTGCTCTGTACGCTTCCCAGCGTTCCGGTCGTATAGGCGTAGGTCTTCTTTGACGTGATATTCCCGCCCTTGTCATAGGCATAGACATAGCTCTTGCCTGCCTCCGCATTGTCTTCCCGGATAAGCTGGCTCAGGTTGTCGTAGCTATAGCGGTACTTCAGTACGCCGTTCAGCCGGATCTCGGTAATGTTACCAAGTCTGTCGTAAGTATAAGTGTAGGCAGTCGAACTCTTGGTCGTTGTCAGATACTCGATTGTCGAAGTGAACTGCTCCACCTGTCCGGTCTCGCTCTCACCTTTGCTTCCGTTGGCCAGGCGGTAAGTGTAAAGGTTATATTGCTTCACGCTGCCCAAACTCGTGGTTTTACCGGCCAGACGACTCATTCCGTCGTAAACGTAATAAATGGTATCCGACGATGAAGTACCTCCGAAATAGAGCGTATCGAGCCGGCCGGCTGTATCGTAGACGAAGCTGTACGCTTCACTATACTGGGTTCCCCCCAGAAGATACACAGCTTCTGTCTCCGAGAGCTGGCCCTTGCTGTCATACTGCAGATTCTGACGATATTCTACCGAAACCGTCCCGCTCGTCTGATCAAGGCGTGTTACAGAGAGCATCTTACCATCCGCGTCATACTCATAATTGTATTTTGCTTTCTCGATATAATCGATGAATTCCGATACATAGCCTTGGCTGTTATAGACGTACTCACAGGCCGTCGTGTACGAATAGCTGTCATAGCTGCTGTCACTTGTCGGCAATGTTCCGGATATCTGAGTATAACACTCTTTCGAGAGACGTTCAAGAGAATCGTAGATGTATTTGACTACATATCCGTTTCCATACACCACATACTTCAGTTTTCCGTTTGCGGCATTATAGATGTACTTGGCAATTTCAGCGTCTCCCACCGAAATCGCAGTTTGGTTCCCATAGGCGTCGTAATCGAAAGTGTAGGTGGTAGTTGCCGTTGCAATCGCCGCAAGTTCACTACCCTCGTAAGTGAACAAGGCCCTCTCGGAATTATTCTCGGTTATATATCCCGTTCCGCTGACTAAGGCGGGGCGCGCCGAAACCTGACGCCTCAGCGCGTCATAGCTGTAGGCCATTCCGGTCCCGTCCGAGTAAGTGACCGCCAGCAGATCCCCGTTTGTCTCGTTATAATAGTAGGTCGTGACGAGTCCCGTGTTGTCCTCGTATGTAAGCGGTTTTCCGAAAATCCGAGGCGTCTGTGAGTAGGTGTAGCTCGTGTCCGCCACTCCCTCATCCCCCGCAATCTCTCCGATGTATTCGGGATTTCCCCAATCGTCATAGAGGATGTGGCAGTACGAAATAAAGCCTCCGTTTTCGTCGTACTTCCATATATCGATTACCCTATGCTTTTCGTAGTCATATTTGATCTTTTTTCCATCCGCATAGATAATCGTATCGATTTCTCCGCCCGCGTCCGGATCGGTTTCCGAGTAATAGGTGGTGTCGGAACTTGAATAGACATCTCCATTTTTGACCGCGGTAACCCGTCCCTTGCTGTCATAGGTATAGTCTACCGTATCGGCGTGCGGCACCAGCATAATGTCGTCGAAGTACGCCTCTCCGTGGTTGTAGCCGTAGAGACAGTCAATCTGAATTAGGACCGGATAGCCCTTCTCCGGATCGGTCATCACCGGAATGCTGACAAACTGCCATGAGCTGATGCTGTCACTAAAGGATGCGTCAAAATACTCATACTCCCGCGTACTGCTCCCCGGCTTGACATATTCTACAATCGCCTGTATGCCAAACGTGCGGTCGCCGCGGAGCTTCAGCGAATCGGCCTTGGCCCAGCCGGACAGCAGGTAAGACCGCACAGGATTTTCCTTACTATAGGCCGCGTTCTGTATGATGGAGTTGACTTCGCTTTCACTCATCAGCGAGATCTCCTGCCCCTCAAAGCACAGAACATCCAGGTCTCCGGTAATGTTCAGCGAATAGCGGCCGGTGTGTGTCTGTGCCGTCGAGGTGTCGATTCCTCCCCATTTCTGGCCGGTCCAGGAAGGATTCTCAAAGCTGCCGTCCTCAATCAGCGAAAATTTACCCGCGCCTTCGTCTTTTACCAGTACTGCGTCGTCGATTGCAAAGATCGCGCTATACGAGGAAGACGAACGACTGGTCATAATCGATACCGTATAGTTTCCCGCCGTCGTCACCTTGAAAGTCGTACTCAGCGGGATATAGTCGAGCGTCATCGGTGTCCCGGATGCAAAGGAGAGCGTCTCACCTGTACGAATCACCTCAGTTCCGGAGGGCGCCCCCAAACGGATGGTCGAGGAGGTTGAAGAGCTTCCCGCCTTGCGCACAAAGGCCGAGAAGGTATAAGTTCCGGGTGTGAGATAAAGGCTTTGCTGACAGCCTCCCGACGTTTTTCCTGACCCGAACAATAATTGGACCGCCCTGTCTCCGCTCTTAGGTCCGCTCTGTACCGAGGCAAGCGTCGTCCCATTGATCGAAGTCCAAGGGCTGTTTCCCGTAATCTCAAATCCGCCGTTCAGAAGAAGATTGGTTTGTGAGGCCCCCGAAGAAGACACCGTCCCCGGCTTATTCGCAAGTTTCGGATTATTCTCCTCGTCTTCGAGATAGGAGGCCGAGGAAAAGCCATATACCATGCTGCTGTTAATATCAGTCACATAGGAATTGATCACACGGAGATGATCATCATAGAGAATGACCGTCTGCAAATCGTCGCTGTTTCCGTACACGTCATCCGGTCCGGAACTGCGGATGAGATTGCGGCCGGAGGAATGGGTCATGTTGATACGCTGCCCGGCTACGCTCCCTTCTCCGTATTCATACAAATTCGCCAGTTTCCCCGAGCCATTGAAGAAATATTTGAGCTTTGTTCCACTCAGTCCATCTACCGCTTCACTCAGGTAGCCTTGCGAATAGGTATAGCTGACCGTCGCTGCCAAAGAACCGTTGTAAAACTCGATGCGCCGCAGGTACTTGGTCTGACTCTGGGAAATGTCGGTAGTTCCGGTTTGGGATGCGGAATAATACAGCTTGATGGAACGGCCGGTTCCGGTATAGGTAATCCCTGTTAGCACAGTCGCGTCACTTCCGGTATAATAGGAAAAACTTACTTGTATAAAAGAACTTTTACCCACGGGCTTAAGGGAAACCGATGCGAGACGTGCTCCTATACGATTATAAATGCGCTCGTTTCCAAAGCTGTCAATTTCTTTGACCAGATAGCCGGACACGTCGAATCCCAGCAGATTGCCATGACCGTCGTGAATCTGGTACTTCATCCCATTTGTCGTGGTGGAGAGAACCTCCAGTTCGAGGCCCAGTCCGTCTTCGTCGTAATATACCGTTCCTGACGAGCTGCTGTGGGGCAGGAAGGCATGTTCGGTCCCGTCGGCGTCAATCCAGATGTAATAGGCTTTTGATACTCCGCTCGGATCGTAATACGACTGAATAACAACCGACTGCTGGGAATCGAGCTTCCAGCCATACCCGGTGTTCGCCTGCATCGTAGTGGGGGCGTATGACGTATTGAAAAAGGCGTTCTTCTGATTGGAATTGTAGACCAGAGACGGGGTGTAAGGCATCAGTCCATCGTCTGTCGACCAACCCGAGAACTGGAAGGTCAGTGCGCCGGTTGCCTGATTCACATATCCATTTCCGGCCAGCCCCGCCCCTTGGGTCATATAGCTCCAATATGACTCTGTGCCATTTACTTTTCGGTAGTCCGCCCGATAGATCGGACGGTGTGTATTCGCATTGGTCGAATAAAAACGTACATAGGAACGAATATTATCGATGCCGCGCAGAACCACACCGGTATTATTGCTGCTATTGACATACCAGCTCTCGGCCAGCTCGGTAATATCCCATTCGAGTTCGCCTCCGTCATTGTAGGTGTCGATGCGCACGCTGTCGATTACCCCGTCTGAGCCGGTAAACGAACCGTTCAGCGAGTTCCATGTGCTGGAGTAGCTCCAGCTTGCCGGCGCTTCGTAGAGTCCTACGTTGATATGAGTAGGATAGTAGGTAGAAAAAGCGATGCAGTAGAGAGTCAGCGAAGCCGAGATCAGAGTTGCCCCCGCCGGCAGAGAAGGAAGCGTCTCCGCCTTCCAGTAGGTGATGTATTCCTCTCCGCTGTTGGCCTCTCCCACATACAAATAGCTGCTTCCGCCGTAGGAGGAAGAGGGAGAGCCGCTGTAAATATAGGTATCGGTCATGTCGTTGTACCTGTTGGTACAAAGCGGCGGATCGATAGTGACCGGATAGACGCGGGAGGGGTCGTGCATCCATTCGTCGTCGGCCGTTACGGTGAGCTTCCAGCTGTTGTTGCCTGTTTGGGTCAGCGTGTAGTACGCTGTGCCCTCCGGGGCGTGGTCCCCAGCACCATCGTATACCACCGGCACGGGAATTGTATAGACTAACTCTCCGCTCTTTTGGTCTGTAATCACAACCGCACCGTCCTCGCCAAGCTCCGCCGTGAGATTGTTTAACTTCATCGTAAAGCTAAAGCTGTAGGAGGGGAGTGGCTTCTTGACGATGAGATTTTCCTTGATATTCAGGCTCTCGACTATGTACTCAAGGTCTACTCCCTCCAGAATGTCGGAATAGATCACCCGCGAGGTCAGCTTGTCGAGCGTCGTCAGCTTCTGGAGCAGCGTCGCGCTCTCGTCAAGCTGCGTCTCGGTATTGATGGCCTTGCCCGCTGTTTTTTTGACCGCTCCATCCAGCGACATGGTGAGCTTGCGGTTCTGCTCGTGCAAAGTAAAGAGCACTTCGTTGCCGGTGATCTTTTTTGCAAACTTTACCCGCGCGTTCGGCGTGCCGTACTCGCTCCCCGACTCGCTTAGTGTGTTATCAATTTCCTGCCACTTGCCGTTTTCATCGAGAACATGAACAGGCAGCTCATACTGAAATGCCGAGTAGCTCCCGTCCGCGTGTCGGAAATGCTTCACGCTTTCCTCGCGCAGCTCAGTAACCTCAAACACTTCATCCCCGGCATAGACCACGTTTCCTGCGTCGGTCTGTTCTTCATTTATATTGGTTGTATCAGCGGATTCCCGGTTCTCTTGGAGAACCTCCGCGTAGACTCCGATTGGTACTGCAAAGACAGCTATCAGAATCGCTAAAAATACCGATAAACTTCTTGTTAACCAACTTCTCTTCATTTTGTTTTCCCTTCCTTTTATGTTCAGATTGATAGTTTTTAACTGATGTTCTGATGTTTCTTGAATCCATTGCCGTGGGAAAAGCAGGGTATTTTCAACGCTTTCCGGGGTTGCAATCGATTGACAGCCTTTAATCTCTCATAAGCGCTCCCTCCCGTAAAATAGTTTCAGATGAAAAAACGCATAAGCCGGCTTGTCCCCAACTTATGCGTAAATTCACCCATTCTGCCGACGCTTTCGTACAGCTTTTTTACCGCCATACCCTAAAAACTTCGGCAAATCTTGCTTTTGCGCACAGATTGTCGGGTACATTTTTTTCTACTGTTTCCTATATCTGTATATTATCATTTTTTTCCTGTATTGTCAATATATAAAATAACTGGAATTAAAAAATGGGTGAAATATTTTTTTCACGACTATAAAATGGATTTTTATCATGAGAGTGGGCCGATTTACGATAGGGCAGAGTACTTTTTACTCAAGAAGCGGTTACCGGAGAAATCTGACGTGTCGTTGCAAAGTGAAGAGCGGTACCGTATAACGATACCGCTCTTTGACTTAAGAAGTTAAACTATATGAATGTCACCTGTATTTTTACAGTCTTATTTGTTCGTATCAAGCTTATCGAATTGCTCAACCTTTGTAATTGAACTTTCAAATTTTGTACTGTCGGTTGAAAAGATAGAGGCAACAGAACCGAATGTGTCTGAATTCATAAATGCAGTATATTGCTGATAGGCTTCCGCCGCATCGCTTGACGAAGCGGTCGTAACAGAAATAAAGTAATTCCCCATCATGATCCCGGCCATTCTTGGTATTCCATTTCTGTAGGTATATACCACTTCTTTTTCACCTGTCCTGCGCAATACATATCCTGTGTCAATATTTTCAGAAACGCTAAAATTCTGAGATGAATATGCGATTGAGGCATAGTCACAATATGCAGCATAATATTCCGTTGTTGTCATATCGGAAAAACACCCGGGAGAATAGGTTACCGTAATATAATTGTGTTTGAAATGATAATTGAATACAACACAATCCGAGGTAATTTGAAAGGAAACAGATTCAAACTCATCCATTTCATCAAGATTTAATCCAAATACTGTTTCTAATGATACATATCCGCTGAGCGCATACTCATTTGTTTTGTAGCCGTCAATCTGCGGAAAGTTTTCAAATTCGGGGGAATTTGTGTAATCACTACTTTGAACCGAGCCTGTGTACAGATAGGTTTCCAAATCCTCAACCGAATAGAAAAGGCATTCTACTGCATCATGAGAAAAAATATTTTCAATGTTGTTGCCGGAAACCGGCCGGTTATCGTCTGATGTATTTGGACTACTATAGTCCTGAGTACTGTTTTCGGGCTTTGAATCCTGGTTTACACTTTCACAAGAACAGACTGCAATAATCATCAAAAATACTATGAGAATTAATGCTATTTTTTTCATAATATCCTACCTTTCTGTTTCAGATGATATGTTTAACACGGGTTAATTGGACATGTTATACAGTTTGAATTTGTTAGCATTTACTGTACTCATACATACACTGCACATTGTTAGATTGGCGTTAACATCTGCCGTATTAATACTCATTATGCAATCTTCTGTTTTATCGCAATGAGGAGCTCCCAAAAGATGCAAATGCTCATGCACTGTTGTTCTCAAAATACGATCAATGTTTCCACTATTAATATATGCGTTGAATAAAGCAGACATTATTACAATTCTATTTCCGTTTAAATATGACCATCCATATGCGGATTGCGTGGAATGCGTTGTTCCATCTGTATAACAACCCCTATGACCAGTATATAGTATATTCGTTTGTTCAGCATTTTCTAATGATTGTCCATTTGAAATATTACCGAGAAACTTGGTTTCAGCTTTATGATGCAAACCATTTGTACATTCTTCTACAGTACTGTCAGATGCAGCACTTTTGCAATCGTAGCAATAGACATCGATTTGATTTTTATGGTTACAATTACTTGTATATGGATATGATTCGTACACACTATCTGAATAATCCACATCTAATCTTATTCCAAATCGCTCTTTGAATACGCTGGCAAAAGATAACCCTGCCGAATTGTCTCCATATATGCTTTTCAAAACATTCATATATGAAGTACCGTATCTGTCTACAAATCCTTGATCATATATAACATTAATTTTTAATGTTAAAGCCTCAATATCCCAGTTGCAGCTATTTGAATAACTGCCTTGTACAAGATTCCCGGATTCAATCTTCAAATATAGTGGATTACTCGCTCCACGTTCATACTGATTTTTACTTTGAATTCTATAGTGTCCATCACTAGTCTTCTCGATTTTCCACAAACCATATACGCTGGAATATGTTGATTGAGATATTTTAGCACCTTCTGAATTACTTGCCGGAGCTCTTAAATAATATCCTGTAACGTCATTTTTGATTTTATAAAATCCATTTTCATATTCAAATTTCCACATCATTGATGTACGCGAATATGAGTATGTATTCGCGACAATATAAGAACCAACATCTGCATTCGCCGGCTGGAATAAAAGGCTGCTTGATGCATTTTTGAAAAAGTGAACAATATCATCTTCAAAGTTAATTGTAACTAATCTGCTCCAAATCCAAGGGGCACCTGAATAGGTCCACTGAACTCTTATAATTCCACCTTTCAATGCAGTCAGTAGCCCACTCGAAGAATTAATTGTTGCTTTATCTGTTTCCGAATAATCCGGTTCACTTACGCTGTACACAATAGGGCCGTTTATTCCAACCGTTGAACTATACATGCAAACATCAAAGTCGAAGGTCTCACCTCGCATCAGTTCATTGGTATATGAGATGCTTGTTGTGCTATTTATAGCTGCTCCTGTGTATTGATAAAATTGCCACTTTGTACCCGTATCATTGGGGTTGGTTGTAAATTTAAGTATAGGACCGCCACCAGTATCTGATGTGGATTTAATATAATACGTCGTACTACCATCATTATACCAGATGTACTTGTATCCATCTGTAGTTGTTGTCATTTTCCATGTATATTTGATTGATAAATTACTATCTGTAGCGGGTTGTCCAGAGACCTTTACTTTTCCCGAAACTGGAGCGTTGTTTAACACACTCGGATATATTATAATCTCGTTATTTAACATGCTCCTAATAACATAGTCATTCGTTTCCGATCTGTATGCTATTTTAAATAAAAATTCACGGTCTGTACTACTGATAGGTGGTGTCGAGTTTGTTTCTTGATAGACCCACGAGAGTGAACTAAGAGTGTTATTTTGGACATAAACATTAGTATTCGCTTTTCTAATCGCATATACACCGTTGATCGTAGAACTTGACGTTAACTGTTGCTCAACACTCTCGCTTTCTGCTACATAGCTATCATTTGGTATAATGTCATACTCTTGAAGCGGTTCTTTGTTTACCGTTTGAATTTCCTCCACATTTGTCAATGCAGTAACAGGTATTGATAACACAACCATAAATAGTGCAATTAACACAGATAATAATCTTGTTGTTTTATGATTCATAATAAACTCCTTTCTCGTCTACATAGTGGTGGCATAATCCCAAAGTAAACTACCGGAAGGACAGAGGGATTCTGCAGTCGGTGAATGGGGTTGTTGATTGTTTTTTCATTCTAAGGCATCCCTCCTTAAAAATATAATTTTACAAAAAATAGCGCACAAAACCGCCGGTATAATGTTCCTTGGTTCTATGCGCTTAATATTCTGTTGTACTGAAGGCAAAAAGTTAGCGCATAGACGGTCCGTTGGATAAATGTGTTCGGCTACTAATTGCATTTCAATTGTACCATAAATTTCTACAAATGTCAATAATAATTTGCGAATTATTTCCTGTTTTTTGAAACTGGTACTTTTTATACAAAACATATATGCTTTATGTATATAAAAAAGAAAAAATGGAGGAAAATTGTCGAGGCAGTATTACCCGCAATTTTCCTCCTCGGTTCATGCGAAAAGTTTATAGTTCAAACTTCTCAATGCAGTTCATGAAGCGCAAACAGAGCTCTTGATATAAATCTTTATCGAAGGTGCCGTCAACTATGGATTCTTTTACAAGAAGCGGGGTGTACATATTCAAAAGCTCTTCGACCGCAGCAATATCATTCTGTTTTGCACGAATAAGTAATTCCTTGAAATTCATTTGCTTTCACCTCCAATCAGTGCTCTCAATTTGGCAATGGTTCTGTAATAAACGGAAGCCACCCCTTTGTATTTCATACCAAGCTCATTCGCAATTTGAGAAAAACTTTTTTCATATAAAGCCCGTGCAAGAAAGATATATCGTTCTTTCTCCTTGATATTTCGCAGTGCCCATGAAAGACTGTCGCTCTCTCCCAGTTCGGTGATAATATCTGAATTGTCAACAATGTTCAGATGGTATTCCTCAAGCTCAATTTCGATTTTCAAACGGTTGAATCTGTTCTTTAAATAGGCAAGCTTTTCTCTGCGGATCGCTGTGAGTATGTAGGCCGTGAATTTATTTTGTAAAATATCCGGTTCACTTGAACCACCATTTCGGTATATCATTTTATCCTCCTTAAATTTTGAATTTATGCTGTCAGATAAATTTATAAGGAGGCGCACGAATTGGGGGAAAGGGACTGCAAGTATAACAAAAAATGCGCTCGTTAAACGGCATATTTGGCCGAATAATGAGCGCAATAAGATGGTGATGTAGCTGTCCTTGAATACTACTTCTTTGTTCCATTAAAAATGTCAATTTTATTTTTTAATCCAATCCATTATTTCAAATCTTTTCCAATATTTGATTAGATTTTACATAATTTGATTAAATTTGTCAATATCTGGGGAAAATAAAAAATTCCCCTTGGACTTCCGGCCGGAAGTTCAAGGGGAAAGAGCTTTTTCAAGGGGTTATAATATGGACAGTATCCTTTGTTATACATGCTGTTATGGAGTCAGCTCAAAACTATCGTCTTGGACACCACGGCGGAGAGGTTCGTGCAAACCGACCTTTAATGTGAAGTCCGTCGGTCTCTCTGTGTTTAGCCAGTATGTTTTGATGCGTACAGATATGGCGTATGCCTCGTTTTCCTTCTTGAAACTTACGACAATATTTACACTCGTTGCAGCGGGGTATTGGCTTATCCTTTGGATGCTGCAAGAGTGCAGGATACTGGCATATCAGTTTTTCTTTCCACAGCGCTTTCATATTGTTATTGTCTTTCATAAACAAGGGAGTATCGCCGATTCGGTTTATAAAGTCTTCGATATGTTTTTGCCTGGCGGCAATGTTCTGCTTGCTGGAGACAAACGGCTGACAGCCGATAATAATCCATTCGCTCCTCGGCAGATTTCGACTTAGTTTAAACTTCTCAATTGCTTCTATCCAAATGTATGTATGATAGCCGTCATGGACAAAGACATCCTGATTTAGATTGATTCTGCTGCCATACCAAAAGTTGTCCCCGGTCGGCAATACTTCTTGTTCCGCCAGTTCGGCATATCGTTTGGGATTACAGGTCATAAACAGATAATTGTGCCATGGAGCAGCTTGACACATCTTAAATACTTCCATGATCCATTCTGTCGGAACACCGTCTCCAAACATGTCTCCGATACTGCCGACATAAATGTTCGCCGGCTTTTTCTTATGCCTTATCATACTGAGTCTGTATTTGTGGAACGTATAGTTAAACCCTACAGGAAATTGAAGGACAGCACCTTTCTCTGTATGAAAGGGTGCATTCAGCACAAACAATCCTCGTTCGGGATCCTTTTCGATTTCTTTGCTGCTTAAATTTAACCGAAGATTTCCGGTGAACCGCTTTGCAATACTAATTGCAAAGCAGGAAGAACAATGCTTACCGCAGCCCGTTATCGGATTCCAAGAAAAATCGCACCATTTAATAAGACTTTTTTTCATCATTTTTCTTTACCTCTTTATCCTTTTTCGCTTGTTCCATGGGACATTTTCCATTGTCCATGCAAATCGGAAAATCTGTAACCTTTAACTTATCGGTTAATTTTATATCATAACTGCACAGAGCAAAACCTCTGCCAAAGGGACAAAGTGCGTGTACGCAGTCATCCCATTTCATTTTCCTTTTTATTTTAGCCATATTTATACTCCTTATTGATTGAATGCAGATATTCGCGGCTCGCCCACATGCTGCCTCCGGTTTGGGCCAGATAATCAAATAGATGATTGCCTGTATTATCGGAAACAGATTTTATAAACCGAACTTTTGCGATGGGTCTGTTATCATGCTTTTGTGTTTTTAACTCTAAGATTTCAACGATTGCTTCGCATAATCCACCTTCATGAGTGGTAAATGTATATACCGCAATATCGCCGATACTTATTCTGTTCTCTTTCATTTTGTGTTCCTTTCTAAAAAAATAAGAGACAAAGCCAGATAGGCTTTGTCCCCTTTTTTTCTGGTGTACGAAAACAATCGCACATGTTTCTTGTAATATGGGTTTAGTTATCGGTGTATTGGTGCGGTTTCTCTTTGTAGTTCTTTACCTCATAATCACCGATTTTCTCATACTTTTTAGCGGCCTCTTCCGTTTTATTCTCTGTTCTGCTGTACTCATGAAGTATTGCATCGTAGAATATCTTTTCCAAATACTCGTATTTAGAATAAATACCTTGCGACGCCCATACAAGAGCATTGCGTACATAGGAGGAATGAATACGAAACAGCTCATGCTCTACCTCAAAGCCAAGCGATTTGGCAAATAAGACAGCAAAAACGATAGTTGTTCTTGTATTGCCTTCCCGGAAGGGATGAATTTGCCAAATCTGCGAGATAATGCGAACCAACCGAAATACAATATCACGGTCATTGTCACCATTGCGCTTGAGCTTGGATAATTCTTTCATAGAAGCAGTAAGCTGCTTTTTTATTTCCTTTGGATAAGCATAACGAACCGTATCTCCCCCCAATACATCTTCCGCTTTGATCATTTGAATGGTGCGAAATTCTCCCGCCCAATCGTATATTTGACCAAAGATTGTTAAGTTGATGTCCTGCAAAGTTTGAGTATCGAATTTATCGTATTTTCGGTTGTATATGCCGGCCATAGCCAGATTTGTTATATCCGCCTCGGCGGTGCGCAACAGTTCGGAATTTTTGATATTGGCGCGGTTCTTTAGGACATCGACGTCATCAAATAAATACGGATCTCTCATATTGTACCTCCGTTTTCGAAGCCGTATCGCTTTAGTGTGGCTTCATATACGGTTAGAAACGATACCTTTCCATTCTTCCATTCGTTCATTTCAACAGAAGTTTGGCTGCTGACCGGAACACCCTCTATGGCATTCATGGCATTAGCAAAGGAAATGCTCTTTTCTTTTTGAGATCTGTCCAACTCATCCATTCCAATACTGCATTTCAGCAGCATAAGAGTTCGGCCTAAGTCATTACTGATGAGACGGGCTGCCTGTTCAAGTTCGGCCAAGCGTTGGGCGATGCCGGGCAATTCGTCCTCATATTCTTTTCTTGCGGACAATTGTTTCGCTATCCGTTCGGTTTCTCCGGACCTCAGATATTCACTTTTCACCTTGCCATTTACGCGGTACTGCAAATAATCATAGGTTTTACCATTGATGGTTTTGTAAGTAATATATCCGCGCGGTAATTCGGTTAATTCCTTTTCGATAAACAGTTTCCTTGACAGCAAATTCTTGTATTCTAATATAATGTCGTTATTCATTGCATCACTTCCTTTACATTATTATTATAACATACTTTAACCTCTTAGTCAACGATATATTCGCTTAATGTGGGTTAAAACGCTATATCCGTTCGCAGGTTTATTATGCCGTCATTGAGTAAAGCGCCATACGAGCGCACTTGTTGCTCGTATTAAGCGATATTCTGTTTGCCCCATCGGATACGAATTTTTCCTTCGCTATCTTCCTCACGGTACATCAGCATAGAGAGTAGATCGTAGTCCACACCAAAGCGTTCATAGATCTCGTCAAGGTCTGTATCCTGTCCTTTCATAAACAAGTTGATTTTTTCTTTGGCTATAATCATCTGCATGAGGTTTGACTCAATGCTGCCTTGGTATGTAACAAAGCAGATGTCCTTCCACTCGGTAGAGGTATATCGCACGAAGCGCATATAGAACTGGCTCATACGGGAGTTATTGTAATGAAGTTCCGGGATGATTATTTTATTGACGTACTCAAAATTCACACTGCTGGGAAGGCTTTGCTGGGTACATAAGAGAATACCGTTTCCGCTTTCCTTGAGCGTTCTGCGCAAGGCTCTGCGCTTGGCAAAGGTGGTGTTGCCCCCCGTTACCACGAACAAAGGTCTGTCCGGGAATGCCTTGGAAATTGCTTTTCTGTATTCCTCAAGCACGGGAATATGCCGCACACCGATAGCGACGATTTCGTCGCCCCATTCCCCGATCATAGAAAGCAACTTTTTAATCTTGACAGGCACACCGCCAACGTACTCGTTCATTGAGCTTGGTGCGGCGCTGATGCGAAGGAGCGTGAGGATCTGCTGCATCAGTATCATCATAGAGTCCTTGCGAGAGTTGCCGGTGGATTGAAAGTAATTCCAACGCATCTCATAGAACTTTTCAATTGCCTGCTGATAAACGGCTTTTTCCGCCTCGCTGAACTTAACGGTAACCTGATGAATTCTTCGCATATCCTTGCCTGTAATTTCCTCGAAAGTTCGGGTGATAACTGTCTTTCCGATCATCTCGCTGAGAACGCCGGCGTTGTAAATATCCTGCGTTTGCTGTCCTACGCCAAAAACGGTTATCTTTTCGGGCAGATGAGAAGCGGAAAACAAGGAATATCCTCGCTTATATGCCGGAATGGGCGTACCGAAATAATCATTATCCTCGGTGTATAGCTCACCGCTTTCCTTATCTCTCTTGTATATGCGTTCGCACCAAGAAAGCATATTATAAGAATTGTTATACAGCAATTCCAACTGCGGCGCAAACTCGGAGATGTTGTTTCTGGTACTCGTTCCTGTTTCGAGCAGCTTGTATTGGCAGCGGCGGAAGCAATCCAGGCACGCCTTTGTTGTTGCTCCCGAGGGATTGGAGATTTCGTCACTCTCGTCAAAGATCAGCTGGAGCTTCTCGTTGTGTATGCGTACCCATCGCTTGATCTGCTTTTGATACTTCCGCAGGGCGTTCAGAGTAATGATTACAAAGTCGCCCTTTTGGATACGGGAAAAGTCGGAGAGATTTTCAACGAACACATAGGATAATCCGTAGTTTTTAAGCACGATATCCCAGTTATTGCGTATCGAGATCGCCGAGGATATAACCCATGTGTGATGCACGTTCTGGTACTGCATATTGTAAAGTCCTACGGCAATGCCGGCAAGTGTTTTCCCGCAGCCCTGCTCCCACTGCAAGAGTCCATACCTCTTTTGAAGCATCAGATTGATGTCATGCTTTTGCATATCATTCAGACGTATTTCTTCCTCGTTCTCGGCATCCCAAAGCACAAATCCGTCAAGAGCGCGGGCAATATTTTCGTCGGGCTCCATATCCGCAAACGGCTGGTTTTGTATCGTATATTCGCGCTGCTTTTTGCGGATCAGCTTGGCGTAGCGAGTGAATCCGTTGTCACCGTCCGAGGATGCCAGCAGATATGTCGGAAATGGCGTTTTCATCTGCTCGCTGAGCTGACGATTCGACATATAGGAATAACCCTTATAGACGAAATCGTAATTTCTCTTGACAAGAGCGATCCTATCCTCGGGCGGTCTCTCATTCTGCTTTCTGAGTACCTTTTTGAGATAGGTAAGCACCTTTGCTTCGGTGAGTCGTACACGGCACCACTCCTCATACGGCATACTGTCGGGCTGCTTTTCGGTATAAAAGCGGTGAACGTAAGCGCAGCAGCGGGAGTGCTCGGAAGTAAGGCGCGGATGTACCTTGATTTGATAGAGCATTTTGTCCACCCGATACGCAAAATCTGCCGACGTTTGTTTATTGTGTGCCGTTACCTTGAGCAAGTCCATACGGCTGTCCAAAAGTTCCGCTTTAGCCTTTTTTATTCGCTCTATAAGCTCGTTTGAGGCTGAGGGGGCACACTCGGTAATGTATTGCATTGAATCATCATCCGCATCTTTCTTTTTCTGCCAGAATTGGAGCTTTGTCGGGAAAGAGACTACTCCCATTGCGCTAAACGCATTGTCGGGCAAGGAAAACTGTCCGAGAAAACGGAATCTCTCGTTCATTTTCGTAATCATGTCGCCGTTTGTGAAATCGTCCGCAAGAAAAGAACTTGGAACGACGATTGCAAGAATACCGCAAGGCTTTAATAGTTCGTGCGCCTTGATACAGTAATAGAGTTGAGACTTTACCTCTTGATTGCCGTCAATCCACCATTTCAGGTTAAAGGGCGGATTACCGAGCACATAGTCAAAAAGGATATCCGGCTGATATAGCCGGATATCCTGATTTACAATGTTGGCGTCCGGATACAGATACCGGGCTACCTTATAGGCTTTGTTATCAATTTCACAGCCATACAGATTGTTTTCTGTAGGCATAAAATTGAAAAAGTTGCCCATGCCGCAGGTTAGATCTGCGACAAGATCGCCTTTATCCACTCCGATACATCCAGCGGCTGTTTGACATATGCTCGGCGGCGTGAAGAATTGTCCGTTCTCGATCTCCTTTTTGGCGTTGCTGTAATCAGAATAACTGTCGTAATCGGAACGCCTAATACCGTGCAAACCGCCGTCTCCTGTATAGACGTTGTAAATATCCTCACGGGATATATCGGCTTCCTCGGTCAGTCCCGCGTCGATCAGATACAGTATTTTATCATTGAGCTCGCGGCGTCTGTCCTGCGGAATACGTTCGTTACGGGCAATATACTTCACTGCATATCACCTCCTACGCAACAAGACCGAGATACCGCTCGGCAAACTGATGCGCCAATTCCTTACCGGCAAACTTAATGACAACACGGCTGTTCTTAAACAAACGAATCTTCTTAAACTTCTCATAGTCAAAATCGTATGAGGAAGAGTATTTATCTGCGTGTCCAACAAGCAAAGC
>CALXKW010000002.1 GCA_944389045.1 uncultured Clostridia bacterium
ATTTGCCGAGGCGCTTTCCAAAGTCACTTTCCGCAAAAGCAAAACGGTTCTTTATTCGAACACGACGGCAGAGCCTTATACCGACGATGCAGCAGAACTGCTCTCAAAGCAGATTTGCAGTCCTGTTCGTTGGGAAGAAACGATTCGGAATATGATGGCAGGCGGGATTGATACGTTTATCGAGATTGGTCCCGGTAAAACACTTACGAATATGATTAGGAAGATCTGTGCAGAGGCGAGGGTATATTCTGTTTCCGATCTTCGGTCTGTTCTTTCGGAGGTGTCGGGATGTTAAGCGGAAAAGTAGCCGTTATCACCGGCGGTTCGCGCGGTATCGGCGCGGCAATTACTTACAAGCTCGCTTCTCTCGGCGCAGACGTTGCGATTCTCTATGCCGGTAACACAGAGTCGGCCAATACCGTTTGCCAAAGATGCCAAGCGGAGTTTGGCGTGCAAGCATGCTCCTATGCCTGCGACGTATCCGATTTTCATACCGTGAAGGAGACCCTCTCAAAGATCAAAGCCGATTTCGGCGCGGTCCACATTCTTGTCAACAATGCGGGTGTGACGCGCGACGGACTTCTGGCGATGATGAAGGAAGAGGATTACGATACGGTCCTTGATACGAATTTGAAGGGCGCTTTTAATATGATCCGCCATACAATGCCGCTTTTTCTGCGCGAAAGGGAAGGCTGTATTATCAATATCAGCTCCGTATCCGGTCTTATGGGAAACGCAGGGCAAAGCAATTATTCCGCCTCCAAGGCTGGGCTCATCGGGCTTACGAAATCGGTGGCCAAGGAGTATGCCGCAAAGGGGATTCGCTGCAATGCCGTGGCTCCCGGATTTATCAGGACCGATATGACCGAAGCGCAGACAGACAATCCGCTTCTCGCAAGGATCCCTCTTGGAAGAATGGGCGAGGCAGATGAGGTCGCTGATGCGGTGGCATATTTGATTAACGCAAAATACGTAACAGGCGAGGTTCTTCGCATCGACGGCGGAATTGCCATGTAAGGAGAAAGAGATGAACGATAACAATAAACGTGTCGTAGTAACAGGAATTGGCGCGATCACTCCGCTTGGAAAGACCGTAAGGGAAACTTGGGAGGCTATGAAGGCAGGCCGGAACGGCATTGCGCCGATCACCTTATTTGATACGACGGATTATAAGGCCAGACTTGGCGCGGAGGTAAAGGACTTTCGTGCGCTTGACTATATGGAGAAATCCGAAACACTCCGCACCGACCGTTATACACAATTCGCTCTGATAGCCGCACAGCAGGCGGTAGAGGAAAGCGGTATTGCGGGCAATATAGTTCCCGAGCGCTTCGGTGTTTATATGGGTGTAGGGATCGGCGGGATCGGTACGTTTGAGACCGAGCATGCGAAACTAATGGAAAAAGGCCCGCGCAGAGTTTCCTCTCTGTTTGTTCCGATGATGATCCCCAATATGGCGGCAGGCATGATCGCCATCAAATATGATTGCAGAGGCCCCGCTATGCCCGCTGTTACCGCCTGCGCGTCAGGCTCCAACGCCATCGGGGAAGCCATGCGTCTGATCCGCCACGGTTATGCCGATGCGGTCATAACAGGCGGCGCGGAAGCGGCGATCTGTCCTTCTGCCGTTGCCGGCTTTGTCAATATGCACGCGCTTTCCACCGCAGAGGATGCGAATGCGGCCTCCCTTCCGTTTGACAGCCGTCGTGCGGGATTTGTCATTGGCGAAGGAGCCGTTTCTCTTGTGCTTGAAGAATTTGAGCACGCAAAGGCGCGCGGAGCGAAGATCTACGGGGAGGTTTGCGGTTACGGCTCCACCTGCGATGCCTACCATATTACCGCTCCTCATCCCGAAGCAAGAGGCGGAGCGCAGGCCATGATGGAGGCTATGCGTGAAGCGGGATATACCGAAAACGATGCGGTATATGTAAATGCTCACGGCACGGGTACGCCTATGAACGATAAGCTTGAAACCATGGCGATCAAAAAGGCGCTCGGCGAAGAAGGGGCCAGGCGCGCGTATGTCAGCTCTACAAAGTCCATGACCGGACATATGCTCGGCGCGGCGGGGGCCATAGAAGCTCTTGCCTCTATTTTGGCATTGAATGAGGGTGTGATTCCTCCCACGATCAATCTTGACGAACCGGATCCCGAATGCGATCTGAATTATGTTCCGAATAGGGCGATCAAACAGGACTTGGATTTGGCGCTCTCGAATTCTCTCGGATTTGGAGGACACAATGCGTGTCTTGCCTTCAGAAAGGTGAAAGCATGAAAGAAGCAGATATTCGTAAATATGCGGCGCTGATGAAGGAGCTTGAGCTGACAGGGCTTGAGATCACCGAGGATAATAAGGTGGTTCGTCTCGAACGCACGCAGCCCGTTCCCCCTCATGAGGCGGTCGTGATACAGGCGCCTGCGGCAGCTTCTGTTGCGGCGGCTTCTGTTTCTCCCGCAGAACAGTCTGTCCATGATTGGGCGGATGTTATCGTTGTCAAATCGCCGATCGTGGGTGTATTTTATGCCGCGCCTGCGGAAAACGCAGAACCCTTTGTGTCGATAGGCGACCGTGTGGAAAAAGGACAGACGCTTTGTATTCTCGAGGCTATGAAGCTGATGAATGAGATTACCGCAGAGGAGAGCGGAGTCATTGAAAAAATCTGTGTCACGAACGGTCAGGTCGTGGAGTTCGGAACAGAGCTGTTTCGCATCAGGAGGTAAGATATGACAAGAGAGGAAATCCAAAATATTTTACCTCACAGAGACCATATGCTGCTGCTTGATGATGTGGAGAATCAAGACGGCACGGCGGTAGGGCATTATCAGGTCAAGGGAGATGAATTCTTCCTGCAAGGTCATTTTCCGAACAATCCCATCGTACCCGGTGTTATTTTGTGTGAGATCCTTGCGCAATCCGCCTGTGTTCTCATGGCAGACGCTATGACTGAAGGTAAATTGCCCGTATATACAGGTCTTAACAACGTTAAGTTCCGCAATCCCGTCCGTCCCGGCGATCGGATCGAAACCCGATGTTCGATCAGGCGGGCGAAGCCTCCCTTCTATTTTGCGGAAGGTACAGTAAACGTGGATGGCAAGGTCTGTGTCAGCGCAGAGTTTTCCTTTGCCATCGTCGGAGAATAAACTATGTTTTCAAAAATATTAGTGGCCAATCGCGGTGAGATTGCCGTGAGAATTATAAGAGCCTGCAAGGAGATGGGAGTCGCGACCGTTGCCGTTTATTCGGAGGCGGACAAAAATGCGCTTCACGTAGCCCTTGCCGATGAAAGCTATTGTATCGGCAGAGCCGAGGCATCGGAAAGCTACCTGAATGAAAATCAGATCATCAGTACGGCTCTTCTGGCCGGTGCGCAGGCCATTCATCCCGGTTACGGCTTCCTGTCAGAGAACGCTCATTTTGCGCGGGTCTGCCGTAAGAACGGCATCGTGTTCATCGGCCCTGATCCCGAGAATATGGAACGGCTGAGCGACAAAGCCATATTGAAGGAATTGATGAGCGATGCGGGGCTCACCGTCATTCCCGGCACCAAAGCCGTTGCTTCGTTGGAGGAAGCAAAAAAAGCCGCCGACAGAATTGGGTATCCCGTTATGCTCAAGGCATGCGCGGGCGGCGGCGGACGAGGGATCCGTCTGATCCGAAGCGAAGCCGAAATGGAGGATGCCTATATGCAGGCATCCGCGGAAGCTGCGAGCGCATTCGGCGATGGCTCTATGTATCTTGAAAAATACATTTTCCCCGCACGTCATATTGAATTGCAGATTCTTGCGGATGAAGCGGGAAACGTGGTTTGCCTGGGAGAGCGTGATTGCTCCTTACAGCGAAGAAATCAAAAGCTGATCGAGGAAACGCCCTCTCCCGCAGTACAGGAGGAAGAGCGCGCAAAAATTATAAAAAGCGCGATTGCGGCAATTAAAAAGATCGGTTATGTAGGCGCCGGCACACTTGAATTTCTTTATGATCGATCGGGCAATTTCTGGTTTATGGAAATGAACGTGCGGCTCCAGGTGGAGCATTGCGTGACCGAAATGCTGACGGGCTTCGATCTTGTCAAGTGGCAGATCCGTATTGCCGCAGGCATTCCGCTGAATTTTACGCAAAAGGACGTTCGCATGACAGGCTCGGCGATCGAATGCAGGGTCAATGCAGCGAGCTGCGGCACTTTGCGTATGCTTCATGTTCCCGGAGGTCCGTCGGTTCGGTTTGACACTTGCCTTGTGGAAGGTACGGTGGTAACGCCTTATTATGACTCCCTGCTCGGCAAGCTGATCGTATACGCGCAAACGAGAGAGGAAACCTTGCGGAAGCTCCGCGCCGCGCTCTGTGAGCTTGTGATAGACGGCATCCCGACCAACGTGGAGGAGCAGCTGCGCATTGTTTCGGATACACGATTTGTCTCGGGAGAATATGATCTGACTTTTATGGGGAGTAGGTGAATTTGTGGCATTACTTAATTTTTTGAAACCGAAAAACAAATTGGAGGAGGGCGGCCGTACCGAGGCACCCGTTCAAAACGATGCGGGCGAGCCCGAAAAAAATTGTCCGAATTGCCACAAGGATATTCCCTTGAGCCGGCTGTGGGCCAATCAGCTTGTCTGCCCTTGCGGCTACCACTTTCGTATGAAGGCGCGTCAGCGTATCAGTATGATTACAGACAAGAACAGCTTTTGCGAGCTGTTTGCCAATATCCGGTCGGACAATCCGCTGAACTTTCCCGGATACAAGGATAAGCTTGAGATGTCTAAAACCGCAAGCGGGGAAGAAGAAGCCGTGGTCTGCGGTACTGCTCTGATCGGCAGACAAAAATGCTGTATTTTTGCGATGGAATCCTATTTTATGATGGGAAGCATGGGCAGCGCCGTCGGAGAAAAGATCACCTCTTTGTTTGAGTATGCGATGAATCACCGATTGCCCGTTGTCGGCTTTACCGTTTCGGGCGGCGCGCGTATGCAGGAAGGACTTTTGTCGCTGATGCAAATGGCAAAGACGAGCGCCGCTGTGAAGAGACACAGCGACGTCGGACTTCTTTATATTGCGGTGCTGACCGATCCCACCACTGGCGGAGTGACCGCAAGCTTTGCGATGGAAGCGGATATTATCTTGGCTGAACCCGGTGCTACGGTTGGCTTTGCGGGAAAGCGTGTCATCGAGCAGACCACAAAGCAGAGTCTGCCGAAGGTATTTCAATCCTCGGAATTTGTGCTTGAACATGGCTTTATTGATAAAATTGTACAGCGCAAGGATCAGAGAAAGACACTTGCGGAGCTGATAAAAATGCATCATGGAGAATAAGAGATGAGTGGAACTCCTTATGATCGGGTAAAGCTTGCCCGCGACAACAAACGGCCGACAGGGCAGGATTATATCAAAAATATATTTAAGAACATTATAGAGCTTCACGGCGACCGGAGATATTCGGACGATAAGGCGATTATTGGCGTTATTGCCCGTCTTGACGGCACACCGGTAACCGTTATCGCCATTGAAAAAGGACACACATACAAGGAGCGCGTAGAGCGTAACTTTGGCGCTCCTCATCCCGAAGGATATCGAAAGGCTCTTCGCTTAATGAAACAGGCGGAAAAGTTCGGCAGACCGATCATCTGCTTTGTGGATACCTCGGGAGCGTGCTGTGGAATCGGAGCGGAGGAACGCGGGCAAGGTCAGGCGATCGCCGAAAATTTAATGGAAATGAGCACTCTTTGTGTTCCTGTCATTTCTATTCTCATCGGAGAAGGCGGCAGCGGCGGCGCGCTTGCGCTTGCCGTTGCGGACCGAGTATGGATGCTCCAAAATGCGGTATATTCTGTCATTTCTCCCGAAGGCTGTGCGAGCATCTTGTGGAAGGACTCTGCCAAAGCGGACGTTGCGGCGGAAAGCCTGAAGCTGACTGCAGAGGATGCCAAAAGCCTGGGTGTAATCGATCGTATTCTATCTGAAAGCGATATCGGCAGCAAGGAGTATTACGACCGTATCCGTACGCTTCTTACAGACGAAATCACAGAGCTCTCAAAGGATCCCGATCTGCTTCAGGCAAGATACGACCGTTTCCGAAAAATCGGTATGCGGAGTAATTGATTTAAAGGAAAAAGGTGTATGAGTATATATAAAAAATACTGCCGTGAGCATTTTGACGAACAGGGAATTTTGACAAAGTTTGAATTTGCATATCCCGAAAACTTTAATTTCGGGTATGATGTTGTCGACGAGCTCGCAGCCGAGTTCCCCGACAAAAAGGCTCTCGTTTGGTGTAATACCGCAAACGAGGAGCATGTCTTCACCTTTGCCGATATACAAAAAAACAGCAATCGGGTTGCCAACGTTCTAAAAAGTAAGGGCATCAAAAAGGGCGCCCGCGTGCTTGTCGTCCTGAAGCGGCACTATGAGTATTGGTTTGTCGCTGTGGCATTACACAAGCTGGGCGCTGTGCTGATACCGGCAACGCATATGCTGACGGTAAAGGACTTTGAACACCGCATCTCTGCTTCTCGCGCAGATGCTATTATCTGCACGCCGCAGAACGACGTTCCCGAAAATATCAAAGCGGCACTAAAAAACATAAAAAAAGCCCCATTGCTTTGGTGTGTGCAATCGGACGGGATGGACGGCTTTGCCAATCTAACAAAGGAGATGCAGACTGCCGACGATATATTTGAACGTGTACCTACCTTGGCGACAGACCCGATGCTGATGTATTTCACTTCGGGCACAACCGGAAATCCAAAGGGCGTTATCCATGACTTTACCTATCCGCTCGCTCACGTGATCACGGCGAAATATTGGCAACAGGCAGAGGACAATGGGCTGCATTTCACCGTTGCCGAAACGGGCTGGGCGAAAGCATCCTGGGGAAAGCTCTACGGTCAATGGCTTGTCGGAAGCGCAGTCATGGTATATGATTTTGATAATTTTGAGCCGAAGCAGCTGACGAATATCATCAACCGTTACGGCGTGACCTCCTTCTGCGCCCCGCCAACCGTTTACCGCTATCTTGTACGCAAGGGCGTCCCCGAGATGCCGAAGCTTCGTCACGCATCGACTGCCGGCGAGAAATTGGCAACAGAGGTTTTCAAGCGATTTACGGAGCGAACGGGAATCCCGCTTTGCGAAGGCTACGGTCAGACCGAAACGACGCTTCTGATGGGAAATTTGAAAGGCCATACTCCCCAAGAGGGTTCTATGGGAACGATATCACCGATGTACCATATCGAGCTGCTCGACAAAAAAGGAAATCCCGTAACACAAGGAGAAATCGGGGAGGTGGTTATCGTTCCGCCTGAAAACGGCAGACAGGTCGGCGTTTTTTGCGGATATCTCGATAACGAGAAACAATACAAGCATGTATGGCGCGGCGGCGTTTATCATACAGGGGATGCGGCTTGGCAGGATGAGAATGGGCTGTATTGGTTTCACGGCCGGTTTGACGATATTATCAAAACCGGTGGGTTCCGAGTCGGCCCCTATGAAATTGAAGATGTTCTGATGGAGCATCCTGCGGTGGGCGAATGCAGTGTCATCGGCATTCCCGATAAGCTTCGCGGGCAGGCGATCAAGGCGGTTATTCTCCTTGGCAAAGGGTATTCTCCTACCAAAGAGCTTGAAAAAGAGATTAAAGATTTCTGCAATAGCAAGTTGGCAGAATACAAGTGGATCCGTTTCGTTGAATTCGTGAGTGAAATGCCGAAGACCATCAGCGAAAAGATCAGGAAAACAGAGCTGCGCAAGGCCTATTCGGGTCAGTAATGGAGTATATATGCGATTAATCCTTGATGTTATGGGCGGCGACAAAGCACCTCTTGAGATACTCAAGGGCGTGCTTTTCGCTCTGCCGGAATGCGACGCCAAATTTACGCTTGTCGGGGACCCCGGCGAGATGAGTCGCACTGCAAAAGAAATAGGCTTGAACTTGGAGCAATTTGAAGTGATAGGCGCTTCGTCCGTCATTACGATGGAGGATGATCCGATCCAGTCCTTTAAGCATAAGAAAGATTCTTCCATGATGGTTGGCCTGCAAAGGCTTGCAGACGGTCAAGGCGACGCCTTTGTCAGCGCAGGCAACACAGGAGCTTTGTTCACGGGCGCGACCTTTATGGTAAAAAGAATGCCGGGAATCAAACGTGCGGCAATCGGTACGGTCATATCCGCCGAAAAGCCGTTTTTGCTGCTCGATGCCGGGGCGAATATTTCGGTAACGCCCAAATATCTCGAACAGTTTGCCCTCATGGGGTCGGCGTATATGAAAACAATGTATCAGATCACAGAGCCTGCGGTCGGTTTATTGAACAACGGCGCGGAGGATTGCAAGGGAACAGCGCTTCAAATAGAAACCAACACGCTTTTACAGGCGTGCACCGCCATTCGCTATGTGGGGAACGTGGAGGGAAATGAAGCTATGTTCGGCGCCTGTGATGTGCTGGTAGCGGATGGATTTACAGGGAATATTTTTTTGAAAACGGCGGAAGGCTCCTTTCGGTTTTTGATGAAAACATTAAAGTGCGAGTATCGCAAAAATCCGATCAACAAATTCTCGGCGCTTCTGTTCCGTAAATCCCTCGAGGGGATGAAGCGTGCTTTTGACCCGTCCGAATACGGCGGCTCTCCCATTCTCGGTATCTCGAAGCCAGTCGTGAAAGCGCACGGCTCCTCGGATGCCAAGGCCATCAAAAATGCCATCCTTCAAGCTATAAAATATGCTGAAAGCGGAGTGGCCGAAGAAATCGCAAGAGCAGCGCAGGGGGGCGAAAGATGATAAAAGGCATCGGCTGCGATGTTACAAAGATCGATCGCGTGGAAAGACTGATGTCTGACACGAGATTTATCCGAAAGGTCTTCACTCCTGCCGAGCAATCCTATGTAAGCGCGAAGTCCGTTCAGACCGCCGCAGGGCTGTGGGCGGCCAAAGAGGCGGTGAGCAAAGCTCTCGGTACGGGATTTGACGGTTTCTCTATGCGGGATATTGAAATTGGCCATGACCGAAGCAAGCCGTATGTCAAACTCCATAACGGGGCGCAAAAAAGCCTGGAACAGTTATGCGGAAAGCAGATATCGATCAGCATTTCCCATGAGGAGAATGTAGCAATAGCCTTTGCGGTCATCGAATAGGATGCAGCTTTGACAGGTATTTTTGTTGACGATAATTGTTTTTTATGGTATAATATACCCTAATCATTATGAGAAGAAGGACGGCTGTCGGTTGGTAAACGCGAGCAGGTGCATAGGGAGGTACAATGAAATTGCCATTAGAAAACACTGCGGAAATATTGGATCATCAGATCAGCGGTTTCCGTATATTTGAATTCCCTTCGGCAACTCCGGCGTTTATCAGTCAAAATTTTTGTGAAATGGTGGGATATTCAAAAGATGAGCTCACCGGGGAACGAGCCATCGCTTATTCTTCCTTGATCCATCCCGCAGACCAAGAGATATACGGTCGCTATTTGGCGGGCCTTGCAGCGAACATGCAATCGGCTTCTGCGGAGTACAGAATCGTCAAAAAGGACGGCTCCGTGATTTCCGTACGGGATACGATGACGCTGAAAAACGATGAAAACGGAAGGACAGTCGGATATTCTGTTTTGACCGATATTACGGCCATAAGAGCCGAGAATGAAAATCTGCGATTCCTCAATGAAACCGTTCCGTGCGGTATGCTCAAATATACGTGTGATAAAAACCCCAAGATCACATACATAAATAAGCAGATGCTTGCCATGCTTCGCTTTCCCGAGGTCAAGGAGGGAGAGCTTGACTATTTCGAGCTATACAAGGATAACATCTATCTTATGATTCCGATTGAGGAAAGACGGAATTTCGCGCACTATCTGCATCAGGTATATACCAAAGGGGTTCCGATCACCGGGGAAATGACGGTGGTTCGCTGTGACGGGACGCGGGCGCGTCTTTACGGATGGGTAACGAAGATTACAGACAGGGATGGGAATGAAGAATTTCAAAGCGTTTGCATGGATGTGACCGAGCGTTATCAGGAAAGAATGGCAAGTGCTACCGAACACTACCTTAAAGCACTCTCCGATGTTTATGAAAAAATATTTGAATATGATTTCACAAATCACACGGTAAAATATGTATCGGGCGGCTCCGCCACCTTCAGCAGAATTCGAAATCTGCCGATGCAGATGGAGGAAGCTACCGAGCAATGGATCAAGAATACTGTGTATAAAGAAGATCGTAATAGGATGCACGAATTCTTTTCGGGTGTATTTGCACGAAGAATGTCGGAGGGCGGCGGTCGTCCTCCGCAGGTCAAATACCGTGTAAAAAAGAACGATTCGATTCTTTGCTATAGCGGTATTTTTTTGAAAATATCTTCAGGTGTTTCGCTTTTCTGCTGCAGAAACGAACAAAATGAGCAGGAGGCCGATTTTCTCCGTACAGAGAATCTTTCGTTAAGAAACAGAACGGAAAACATTCAGGAAATGATGATGCGGTACAACGACGGCGTCGCCGCCTTTGAGGTAACCGAGGAGTATGTAACACCTCTCTATGCAAGTGATAACGTATGTGAGTTCTTCGGCGTTACCAAGGAGGAATGGCTGAACCTCATGAAAAAAAGCACCTCGATCAAGGAATTCGTTTCCCGCTGTACGGTTGATTATGAAAAATTCTCCGAGTTGCTGCGAAACGGAGAGGCGGAATTTACCTATTACGATATTGGCGGTGATACCGAGCAGCGTATCAAGGCGATCTGTTCCCAGAAGCACGCCGATGGAGATTGTCCTCGCTATGTTATGCTTTATAAAATGGGTGCCGCCAGGAAGCAGGAGGACACAACCGACGAGCAGCACAAAGTGTATATTAGAACCTTCGGCTATTTTGATGTGTTCATTGACGATAAGCCTATCGCTTTCCGCAATAAAAAAGCCAAAGAGCTTCTTGCTTTGCTTGTGGATCGCCGAGGCGGGTATGTTACGAGCGAACAGGCAATCGGCTATCTTTGGGAGAATGAGTCTGCAAACGCCGTCACCTTAGCGAGATATCGCAAGGAAGCGCTTCGCTTGAAAAACGCACTTGAAGAATACGGTATCGGATATATCATGGAATCGGTGGACGGAAAACGGCGGATCATTCCCGAGTACATCGGCTGTGATCTCTATGACTATCTTTCCGGCAACGAAGAATACGCAGGTCTTTTCAAGGGCAGCTATTTAACCGATTATTCTTGGGGAGAAATGACACTTAACGGGCTTTTGAACGATAATTTGAATTAATAAGCATAATGACAACCAAGTTCAACAAAAACAGCGCATAAAGAAGTCGGGCGTACGATGCCCGTTCGTCTTTATGCGCTGTTTTTATTTCTTGAAAAGCACTTTTTATGATCTCGTACTATTTTCCCAGTCCAGAGGCTGAAAATTGACGGAACCTCGCCGCTAGGGCTTCTCGGAGCATGGCGACCCGTAAGCCTCTAATTTTTTCAAGATGTCTTTTCGAGGCGGGCGCCAGGATCTCGGCAGGGAAGTATTGATACGGCAGATCTTTCGGAAGATCCAAAACCTGCGTGTACCAACCGGTTTTCCCTCGTCCGCCGCAGAGCTTTCTCGGCGGCGGAAATCCTGCGGTTTCAAAGCCGCACTTTTTTCACTTTGATAAACCCCATAAACCTACAATAAACGTTTATAACAGATTGACACAAGAGCGAAAACATGATATTATAAAATAAATATTTATACCTTTTGTTAAAGGAGTGCGAAGAAGAATTTGGTGTAAAAGAAAAGGAATTAAGAGAAAAACTCATAGAAGTATTCGAACTTGACTACTTTTCATTTTCCAAGACGGTAGGCTATGCTCAACATTATGGAGACACATATGGATAATAAAAGCATTCAAATATACGTTGCCCTAAAGCACATGGGCAACGTCACGAAAAAGGTGAAAGAATATCCTTTTATACTTAACAATACGCCCCGCACGTTTCGGGATCTGATCGAAGAATCGGTAAAGTCTTGTATTGAAGCGTACAAGGCGCGGGCGAACAATGCGAAAAATCCCGCGCCGCTTAATGACGAGCAGTTTGATGGTATGCGAGAGATCGGCAAGTTTGCTTTCGGCGTTCATTATAATGAAATTTCAATTGATGAAACAAAAGCGATTGAAACGGCAATCGAAGCGGCGACGGACGGACTTGTGCGAGTATTCAAAGGAAACGATGAAATAACAGATCTCGACGGAGAGATTGATATTACCGAAGGCGATGTCTTTACGTTCGTAAGGCTTACAATGCTTTCAGGCAGAATGTGGTAAAGGAGGCTTTCCTATGGCAGATAAGCAGGAAGAAGCTGCACGAAAGGAGGCACTTGCGGCTAAATATGCTGATATCGTGCTCAAGCATAAGGAAAAAGTCAAGGAGAGTTTGAGCGCTGCTCAATATGATTTTTTTGAAAATCACGGACAATCTGTTGATACGACAATATATTCCGATCTCGTGGCGGCTATGCGAAATCCGAACACAATACCGTCGGAATATATATCAAAAAAGTTGGGATGGCTTTTTGGTATGGCAATTCCGAGCCGTGAAAAGGATGTTGTTTTGTATTTTGCCGATAAGCTGCAAGAATATCCTTACTCGGATTCTTACAGTAGAAGATCATTCAGAGCGAAAGGAAACGGCGCATATGCCTCCAAGCTTGCGTATATCATTCGCCAGTATGGCTCTGTTCATATGAATATGATCGATGAGCCACTTGAAAAGATTCTGAATAAAGAACTACCCGAAGAAGCCCAAGCTTTCCTCGATGAATATGCTTGGCGCGGATGCGGATATACGGGTTGGCAGGTAGCATATGCGCTTGACCATAACGACAGCAAGATCGAAGATGCCGTTCGTCGCATTCTGACCGAAGAAAACGGCTCGGGAATGATGACAAATGAGCTTGTGCGCGGTGTGGTTTTCAGTCACAGATCTGATTTTCACGAGTTGCTCGGGAAGCTACTCCTTGCGGCTAGACTTCAAGAGGGACTCCGACAGGTCATCTGCGAAAACGCCGATTACGGGACAAAAGCAGGCTTTCTCACGATTCTGAAAGTAATTGCCGACAATAATTTAATCCGCTTTTCATCCGTAAAAAGGGCGGTTGGGACTTGGCTCGGCATATTGGCCGAAGAATCCCGCGACCTTGAGCGTGTCAGCGAAAAGAGCGTTCGCCTTATTATCGATTGCTTGGAAAAAAAGAGCGTACGTGAGGAGTGTCTTGCAACCGAAGATGCGATGATGATATATATCGCTCTTTGGAGTTACGGATTCGACGACATTGACGATGCCATTCAGAAAATTGTTCATATAGCAGATAACGGCTCTACGCATCAGCTACTTGTATCGGGATATTTCGTGGCAAATCTCGATCTGCCGTATATTTCGAATCAGATTGCCAAGATTGTGTTGAAGCAACATTACGATCAAGACGAGGTTCTTGCGGTATGGCTTCCTTGCTTTATGTCCACAAGAGTGTCTGCTTTGTGGAACGCCGTAAGAAACGATCAGCCTATCAAATACAATACTTGGTTTGATAGCAAAGCAGAGATACACGAACATTATCAGCTTATTAAAAACCTCTATTCTGCTTTTTCCGGCAAGACAAAAACCTTCTCGCCGTGTGTTTTTCCGTGGCATGAAGCCAAAATCGCAAAAAATGCTTTTGCAGAAATTCTTTGTACCTTGGCGGCTCTGTCGGGTGATAATGATAAGATCGATGAAGCTTGCGTCCTTATCAAAGAATGCAATTCCAATCAACGGCAGTTTTATTTTTCAGCCTTGCTTCGCGAGCCCCGGACCGCGCTTCAGCACAAAACCGTGCTTGAAGGTCTTGTAGACAGAGAAACATACACCCGCAAATCTGCTTACGATATCGTATCTAAATTGAAACTGTCGGGCGAGGAGTATCGTTCTATTGAGGAATATTTGCGCTTTAAGGGTGCGGATATCCGTAAATATGTCATAGAGTTATTGCTTAAGCAAAGCGATTCCGAGCTTACCGCATGCATAGGTAGACTCCTTGAAAATAATAAAGAAGAGGTTCGCCTTGGCGGACTTGATATGCTTTTGCAGCTTAAAAAGGATGCAAAACGCAGTAAAATCACGGATTCCTTTACGAGCATTTTATCCGAAAGAGCAAAAGCAGATAATCTTCCTTCAAAAGAGAAGATCTTGCTTGATTTTCTTGTTTCCACGGAAGCGGAAACGAAAGCGGAAGAAATTGCACTATTCTCCGCAGAGGACAAATATCTGCCCACTGAATTTGAGGCGGAGTATATAGAGCTCTGTGCAAAAACCTTTGCGGAATATTTTCCCGAGTCTAGATTGCCCGAACTGATTAGAGGCAAAAAAGGAGGATTTAATCTCTTTGGAAAGATCAAGTCAGCGTTAACCGATAATGTTGTTTGCAAGTCCTCGATTGTTGCCGCTATGGATCTGATGTCGCTTTCAAAATTCATTGAAGCACATAAAACCGATTCGTTCACCTGCTCAAATGGTGAGGCAATGCTGATCGGTAATATTCAGTATTCTCATCAGTTCATTGATAAAGACGGAAAATTACCTCTTTGGGAACTGTGGCAGGAGTGGATTAAAACGAACGGCATTACGAATAAGCGTCTTGTAAGCGCGCTTGTACTGTACCGCGCATATAAACAAAAAACGCGCTTTTCCGAAGCTTGTGTTGATTCGGTCAGAACCGTGTTTGGCACGGGCTTTGAATACGGCGAGGAGCTTCCGCACTCTGCTAT
Organism: uncultured Clostridia bacterium; assembly: GCA_944389045.1. GTDB lineage: Bacteria > Bacillota > Clostridia > Oscillospirales > CAG-272 > RGIG1993. Next base: position 14,756 of record CALXKW010000002.1, read on the forward strand.
TATGTATATGGTTCTCAATCATATGCTCGGATGCTTACCAAAGGAAGAACTCACTCAGCTTGCATCTGCACTTGCGATATGGTTTGTCCAATGTGTACCCGATGATATGGTGATGATTCATGCTCCGACACAGCAAAAATTGCCCGCTCAATTTGAGATGGCACATTTGCTTGCACACGAACAGTTACACCTTGTTTACGGATGGCTGAACTGTAAAAATACTGCCGATCTCAAAAACACCTTCCCATTAGCCGTTGCCTCTGCTGAACGTTGCGTGGTGGCTTTCAAAAAGATTCCCAAAGAAGAAACGAAAATCGGCAATTCTTATTACTACTTCGGCAACTCGCGCACCCGTGTTTTGCACGAGCCGTATGAGAGTATGTATGGCTCATACAAGCCACTTGTAGGTGTAAATGCATATTTGTTTGCGGCTTATCAAGGTATTATTACAGAGGCTCAGTTGTTTGAGTTCTTACTTGATGCCGATAATCTGCGCGAATCGATGGAGGCTGTGACAGCAGTCGCTACAACCTGTTACGAAAAGGGTAAACAAATTTCGGGGCGCGATTCCTACAAGGGTATCCGTAACGCTCATAAGGTTAAAGAATTCCTTGGCAAAAAGGACGCACCGAGTGCGGAGGATATGAAGCTCATCGAGTATGTATCTCACATTTATGAAACCGTTATCCCCGTAGTTCTTGCTTCCGAGCTTAGCCGTGGTGATAGCCCAACAGCCTACACCAAAGGTATTTATGGTATCGCACGTATTTACGGCGCAAAGTATCTCTCGGAGATATTGTCTGCTATGGGTAACGACACTCTTGACAGAACGACATATTGCGGATGGGGTGAAGCAAGCGACCGCAAGAGTTCGCTTTCCTATCTTCTTTCCGTATGTATTCCTGCGGACAATGATTCTGTTGATACACTTCGAGCGGCTCTTTGCGGCAAAAAGATCACAACAAAACGTTTGATCGAGGCGGCGCTATTCTCTCCCGAATGGATTCCGATCATTGGAAAATATCTTGAGATCGAGTCCTTTGAATCAGTGTGCTATTACTTTATGGCGCATATGAACGAAAAGTTCGACGAGAAGCGCAAGGCTATGATTGCAAGATTTACACCTCTTTCAGGAGATGAGTTGAATCTCGGAGCGTTTGACGTAAATTGGTTCCGTTCCGCATACGATTCCATCGGCGAAAAGGAATTTGATCTGATCTACGATGCTGCAAAGTATATTTCCGACGGCGCGAAGCATTCCCGCGCGAGAAAGTATGCAGATGCGACACTTGGCAAATTCGATGTTGACGAAACCGAAAAGACGATTTCCGACAAGCGAAACAAAGATCTTTTGATGGCATATGCGCTCATACCGCTTAAGGGCGACGATGATATTTGTAGGCGTTATCTCTATATCCAAAGATTCCGTAAGGAAAGCAAGCAGTTCGGTTCACAGCGTGTAGCGAGTGAAGGCAAAGCGGTAGAAATGGCACTTACCAACCTTGCTATTAACGCGGGATATTCCGATACGATGCGCCTGACTCTGCGCATGGAGACCAAGGTGATCGACGACAGCCGCGCACTTCTTGAAGAACAGATCATCGAGGGCGTGTCCTTTAAGATCACGCTTGATGAAAACGGCAAGGCAACACTTGTTTGTGCGAAGGACGGCAAGCAGTTAAAGAGTGTTCCTGCAAAGTTGAAAAAGAATGAAAGTGTAGTGGCTCTTACAGATATGGTCAAGACGCTTACCGAGCAGTACAGACGTACACGAGTGATGCTTGAAAGAGCAATGGAAGATTGCACGACCTTTACGTTTGGCGAGCTTTCGGCTCTGTCGGCACATCCCGTGGTTTATCCGATGCTCAAAAACCTCGTGCTTGTCAGCCGTGACGCCGTTGGCTTCCTTGCCGACGGAGGTCTTGTAAACGACGGTGGCGAAATACAGAAGCTTAACGATAGCGCAGAAATTAAGATTGCCCATCCGTTCGATCTGTATAGCAAGGGCTGTTGGAGAAATTATCAGAAGTATCTCTTTGTAAACAAGATCGCACAGCCGTTCCGTCAAGTATTCCGCGAACTGTATATCAAAACCGCAGAGGAAATGGATTTGTTCCACTCCCTCAGATACGCCGGAAATCAGATACAGCCTGCAAAAACTGTCGGTGCGCTAAAGAGCCGCCGTTGGGTAGCGGATATTGAAGACGGTCTGCAAAAGGTTTATTACAAAGAGAACATCGTAGCGCAGATCTATGCACTTGCGGATTGGTTCTCACCTGCGGACATTGAAGCACCCACGCTTGAATGGGTATGCTTCACCAATCGAAAGACGGGTAAAGAACTCAAGATAGCGGACATCCCCGATATTGTATTCTCGGAAGTTATGCGTGACGTTGATCTTGCTGTCAGTGTAGCGCACGCGGGCGGTGTCGATCCCGAAACAAGCCACTCTACAATGGAAATGCGCGCTGCAATCCTTTCCTTTGTTCTGCCTATGTTCCGCATAAACAACGTCAAGGTAGAAGGACGTCACGCCATAGTGGATGGCAAGCTCGCAGAGTATTCGATCCATCTCGGAAGCGGTGTTGTGCATCAGTTCGGCGGAGCTATGATCCCTGTCTTGCCCATACATTCCCAGCATAGAGGAAAGATATTCATGCCTTTCGTGGATGACGACCCCAAGACAGCCGAGATCATATCTAAAGTCCTTCTGTTCGCAGAGGACGATAAGATCAAGGATCCGATGATTCTGTCGAATATCGGTAAGTAATCGAAAGAACCTCGTGCCAAAATGGCATGAAGATAATATTGTTCTTAAAACGCAAGCGCCGATGATAAACGACTACCTATACGAAAAACGCTTCTCCCTACGGGGAAACAAGCGTATCTTACGTAAAATCTACACAACCACACGCGAGAAATGCGAGGAAAAACTCAAGGGGGCTGATAGCGGATAAGAAAGCAGAAATCACAGCAGAAAAAGCAAAAGCGAAAACCGCATGAACGCCACAGAGGGCTGACCGCAATGGTCAGCCCTCTGTATTTGGGATGCGGTAAGCAAATAAAAGAGATTTTATTTGACCGGATAGTATCGGTTTATATATTCAGCAATACTGTAATTGCTATCATGCCTACACTCTTCAATCATCTCTTTTGTCAGCCAACGTCGTTTAGAAAGGTCTAATACGGCATATTCTCTGCAACACGAGCAAAGGGTTGTTTCATAGATGTAGAAGAAAAACTCTTTTGGCAATTTGACATTTTGATCCTTAACGCCCAAAATGTGCATCCCAATGCCGTGCCAATCGGATTTGTCCTTGTAATCGGCACGTATTTGATAAAGTTCATCCAATAATAATTGCTTGTCTTCTGCTTTATAGTTGCACAGCAGCATTTCTATAGCATACGTCATATTGGTTCTGTCGGCAAGTAACTCAAACGCATATGCCCGCACTTCTTCACTTTGACAATTAATCAGAACCCCGAAAGCATTTTCACGCAATTTTTTATGAGACGATTTGGAATACTCAATAATTGCATTGTGAGAAAAAGGAAAGTTATCATTTCTGTAAGCAAAGGTAGAAAGCAATTCTGCTTTTACATCAAGATCGGATTCAGCAAGGATCTCTTGTGCCAATTTTAGTTTTTCTTCTGCGACTGCATGTCTGCCAAATCGAACTCGAGAGGAAGGAGATAATTTTCCGGTCGAAGATATTTCATCTTTAATATTCTCAGCACTTGGTGCAGCAATGGGCTTTCGCACGATCTGCTTCATCTCTTTCTGTGCTTTTAAGTAGTTTTCGTAAAAACTGAGAAGGTTTTGCGATTTCTTAGATTCGAAACGCAAGATCGAAAGAAATTTTTTACATCCCCCATGCTCCATGCAGGAACAAAACCAATCAAAATCACTTCCATTGTAGTGAGGATTCTCTCGGAACAAACGTCCCATATCCGATGCTATGCGTAAAATCCCGTCTGTTTCTTCCATTGAGCTGATTGCCAAGCAAATCCGCTCAAAGTTGTCACGCTCAAAATCATAACTAACGAATCTACGTTTGCTGATTAGGGTTGCTAAAAGCTTATCATATTTTTTCTGCAATGCCTTTTTTGCATTAGTATTCCCGTTTTCCGCGAAACAGCAGAGCAAATTGCAAAAATGCGAAAATGTCCAATCCGAGCGACGAGGAAGACGTTCAAAAGCGTCAATTATCGGAATAACAAAGTATTGCTCGTCATTGAAATACGTGGTTAATTCATAAACGAAATAAGCGCGAGTTCCTTCACACTGTGTGTCATATGACAAATTGTGTAAGCATCCCCACAAAACAATTTCTTTATATTTTGAAATGTTTTTGGCGTTTTTCAGTACTAAAACACATCTTCCCAAGCCTTGCTGCATATAACGTTTGAAATCTCTTTTGTTCAATATGATCCTCCTAAAATTACAGCCGCAGGGTCTCCCCTGCGGCTTTGATCTGCGGTCAAAACCGCAAATTTGGTACTCGAATGCCTTATGAATACCGGAATTGGTCGGAGTGACAGGATTCGAACCTGCGGCATCGAAGTCCCAAACAGAGAAAAGGAGGTTTTTTGCCTCATTTTCGTGCCTTTTTGGTGCTTTTCAGTCCGAAATCGATGCTTTCGGGTGCTCCCCGTCGCACTGCTTCCACGTAGTCCGAAGCTGTAAGTGATCAAAAATGTGGTCAGGCTTATAATCCCATATCACTATCACCACCTCACACGAGCCGAAGGCTCCAAGCCAAGGTGGCTTTTTTTGCTATTCTCATTATACCATCAAACTGCGAATAATTCAAGTACCTTCGCTACTAAAAATTTGCACACAGTAATCAAAGAAAACCGCTCCGCCAAAACCGGATTCACCATAGGAGTAATTGTAGTAAAGAGAGTATGCTGAGAAATGCTTTCTCAGCAGATTCTTGACTTGAAAATTTAGAATTATTTATTGAAACTCCATTGATGTTTTGTCGGATTTAGTATATAATATTTCCGACAAGGTGATGTCAAGAAACGAACCATTTCTATAAACCAAAGAAGAAAGGATCCGCAACTCGCCCAAGGGTATGTTTTTTTTGACCTCAGATTTTACGGATTTAGTGTTCTCGGATGCTGCAAACAGAGCTTTTTTTCGCCTTGAAGAAGCCGGGCTAATTCGCAGGATCCTTTTCTGCGTTTATGAATATCTCGATTATAATGAATTTTTGGACGAATATGTCGAGCCTTCTCCCGATATGATAGCGCATGCATTGGCAAAAAATTCGGATGGACTATCGTTGCCTGCGGCGATACCGCACTGAAATTGCTCGGTATTTCTACACAAGTTCCTGCCGTTTGGCTCTATGTCAGCGACGGAACAAACGCAGCAGCGTGGATTTAAAAGAAATCTGCGGGGGAGCAAAATGAGAAATGTAGTAACCATAGCGGCGCGCGACCGAGAGGTACTGTTCCGTAATACGGCCGCCAAGATGGGTATGAGTGAGGCAATAATCGAAAAAGGTGAAACTGATTTCCCCATTGAAAGAAGACTGAGGTGAGATAGAATGTATCAATACGAATATGAAACAGTAAGCTGTGAATTGGGCGGTTGGGGCTTTGGCTCCGGTAACATTTATGAGATCGATGACTACCGTTCAGTCATTGATAAGAGAGCAAAAGAAGGCTGGCGCTTTGTTGGCTATATTCCTACAAGGCAGCGCGGAACCGGACATGTCCAGAAACTTGATTTGATTTTCGAAAAAGAGATTTGAGGGGGTGGCCATTATAAATTGGGTGGTACGGATCGAATCACCTATCCCGATGACTTCGTAAAACATGCATATGAGGAAGGTCACGATTATGAAAGCCTAAAACGCGACTTGATCTATGGCTTTACTCGTATTGGCGGGGTCGATTCTGAGGCAGTATTCTACATACGATTCTTTATAGTCTAACACCTTGATTTCCTCGAAATCATTTTTCTCTAAAAAGTCGAATATAGAGTAGGGCAAGTTGTGACGTACACTTTTCGTGATGTTGTGCCTCCCGATTGACAGCGATGTGGTGATCGACGTTGTCAATCTGAAACTATCGGTCGAGATGTTCGGCTCCTTTGGCACGGCGGACGGTGTCTGTCCCGCCTGTCACATGAACAAGCTCCATTGGATCTCGGTGCTTCTTCCCGACGCGCCCGAGGATGTGGTGAAGTTCCTTGTTAACGTGATTTTTGAGGCAATGAAGGAAATACGGAAACGCAGAAAAGACTGCAGTATAACGCAAAAGGGTGGTTCTCATGAGCCATCCTTTTCTTCTGCCGATAAGACCATCTAATTTGTTTGCCGTTAACGGCACTTTTATTAGATGAATGCAGAAGTTATCTGCTTGATAACAGATTAAACGCTGGGCCTGTGCCTTCTGTGATATATTGTGTGTTAACAAAAGCCAGGGAGGTAGGCACAAGGGCAAAAATAATCCGTCCTCTTCAAAGTGATTGTTCTGCATATAAATTCTTCATTTAGCCGTAACACCCATTGATTGTCAAGAATAAACTGTTCGCGGGCGTCCGCTGTCAGCGGAGCGAGGATTACTTTTGTATTTTTCATCATGAAAATCTCTTGAAATATAAAAATACTCGGCCATTACAAAGTAATGACCGAGCGCACTCGACACTTGATCCGGTATGCGGTCTGCAAATCCTTTCGGATTTACGATCCCCAAGCGTTACGACGCCCCACCTCCGGTGAGAACTGTTTCATTTTCGCTGATTTGACCGTAAAATAACGGTCAAATCAGCATTCTGGTCGGAGTGACACGATTCGAACGTGCGACCTGATGGTCCCAAACCACCCGCTCTACCAACTGAGCCACACCCCGATGGTTTTGACATAGTGTTTATTTTACGATATCGCGGTCAAAAGTCGTATGGAAATGCACGAAATAAGGGAGGAATGAAAAACGAAAAATTGTCAAGCTTTATTTCGGAAACGAAAAGACCGGGAGCACTGCCTTCTTGTGATTGTGCTTTTAAAAGCGCGGTCTTTGAAAAAATGTGCATTTTAAACGCGCCAGGGAATATCTTCTCTCCGGACACGCTATTATTATAGCAGTCTTTCTTTCAAAAGTCAACACCGGCGGGAGGCTTTTTGTTTGAGGGCAGCACCCCGGGCAAGCAAGGTCGATTCGCCGGGGTGTGGGGCGGATAAAATCTGTCCGGCATCCGAGGGGATTTTGGAGTGGCAATCGGTTATGGAGGAAGACGATACGGACAGGCGGTCGGGCAAAGAAAAATAGGCGGTCTTTCTAAGGAAGGAGTCTATTCGGCGCTCTTACGGCAGGAATACGTCGGGGAAGGAAAGTGCCGTGGGGGTCGGTAGTTTCATGCGGTAGTCGGTTGGGTCACGGATTCTCTTCTGGGGCCGCGGATGATGGAAATTGTCCTTCCGGTTCTTTCCGTTTGATAAAATCGGGCGCAAACATTGACTTTTTTCGGGATTTGGTGTAAAATAAAAGACAAAAATGGCGGATTGTCTGCCGGCTCTGCCGGCAGTCGGAAAACGCCGCTATTTCTTGGCCGAGAAGGGCCGGCAGTATTCCGCTGAGGACTGGCTTCGCTGATAAAATGCGTCTCTCTGCGGATACGAGTACAGAAAGGCTTGAACCGTTTTATGAAAAAGAATGTTTCCTCTGAAGGATTTTGGAGTAAAATCGGCGCCGCGCTGAAAAATGCATTTTTGAAGGCGGCGGGGTGGATAAAGGGACTTTTTCAGAAGCTCTCGACCCGCAGTCTGATCTTCATTGCCGCCGGGGTCTTCCTGCTTTTGGCGGTCTTTGTGACGGTGCTCTTCCTGCTGCTCCGCACGCCGGAAAAGCCGAGCGACTCCTCTTCCTCCCCGCCGGATACCGAAGCGCCGTCGACTACCGAAACGGAGTTTTTGGTCACTCCCATCGAAGGAGTCGAAGTCGAGGTCAGCGCGGACGGCCGGAGCATTACGCTGTATGTGCTGGAGGGCACCGTGTCGGTCGATTTTGCTTCGATGGTGACGGCCAAGGAGAGCTGGACAGTGATGGACGACGACAAAAAGATTCTGGAGGACGGCGTTCTGCCGGTTACCGAAAACGGCGTCAGCTATACGGTATCCTATGGCCCCTCCCGTCTGCCCTATCGCGTCACCATTCGGTATATCGAATTCTATACGGTCACTTTTGAGGGACTCGACGGCTATACGCTCTCGGTGAAACGGGGGGGAAAGGCCGCCTCTCCGGCCGATCTGCCCGAGAAGACCGGCTACCGTTTCGACGGCTGGGATTTTGATTTCGACAGTCCGATTACGGAAAATACATATGTGAAAGCCAAGTGGACGCCGAACCGCTATGTAATCACCTTCGACGCCGCCGGCGGCAGCGTGTCGCCCGGAACGCTTGAAGTGACCTTCGGCGCCTCCGTGACGCTTCCCGAGCCGAGCAAGACCGGATTTACCTTTATCGGGTGGTATGCCGGCGATAGGCCGGTCGGCTCCGGAACCTGGGAAATTGCCGGGGATGTGACGCTGGTCGCCGCCTGGGACAATCACGATTACCGCATTACCTATGACGCCGCCGGCGGTTATGTGGATAAGACCGTTCAGGGCGTGTCCTTCGGCGAGGCCTTTACGCCTCCCACGCCCGAGCGCGTCGGATATACCTTTTTGGGCTGGTTTGTGGGCGAAACGCCGCTCGATTCCTCGTCATACGCCTATACCACCGACGTCGTCTGTGTGGCCAGATGGGCGGAGAACCGCTATACGGTTCACTATGTGACCAACGGCGGGGAAGAGATTGCGAGCGAGGCCCTTCTGTTCTCGGAGATCGGAAAAAGGACTCCCGTGCGCCCCGGCTATACCTTCGGCGGCTGGTACTATGACCCGTCGCTGAGCGAGACCAACATTGTGGTCGGTGAAGACGGTGCGGTGACCGCTTATGCCTGGTGGCAGGAGGAGAGCCGAACCTCGGACTTTACCTTCTCCCTTGAAGAAAAGGGTGCGGTGATTACCGGATACCGCGGCACGAAGAGTCTCTGTGTGGTGCCCTCCTTTATCGGAGGCCTGCCGGTGGTGGCGGTGGGCGAGGCCGCTTTTGAAAACGCGGCGACTTTAGTACAGATCGTTCTGCCCGAAACGGTGACCGAACTCGGTGCCGGCGCTTTTGCCGGATGCAGCCGCCTTGAGAAGTTCAACCCGATTGAGAACACCGCCGACAGCCGGCCGGTGGATCTCGAGGGCTTTTCTTCGATCGGTGCCGGCGCTTTCCGCGGTACGGCTTTCGTCTCGGTGACGATTCCGGACGATATGCTCTCGCTTCCCGATGAGCTTTTTGCCGAATGCACCAAGCTTCGGCAGGTGAATTTGAACCGGGTGACCGAACTTGGCGCCGGAGTCTTTGCCGGCTGTACCGCGCTTGATTCGGTGACGATTCCCGACGGGGCCACCTCGCTCGGAGCGGATCTCTTCCGCGGCTGTACCGGACTTTTGGATCTGTCGATCCCCTCTACGGTGAGCGAAATCGGCGCCGGCGCTTTCGCGGGCTGTACCTCTCTGAAGGCGATTCTTCTTCCGCGCGGGCTGTCCTCTTTGGAAGATGAGCTGTTCGCGGGATGCTCCGCTCTCGTCACAATCGGCAATCTGACCTCCGACAACACCGCGCTTCGTACCATCGGTAAGTATGTGTTTGCCGACTGCGTGAAGCTTTCTGCCATCGAGCTTCCGAATAATCTTGCGTCTATCGGAGAAGGGGCGTTCTCCGGCTGTACCGCGCTTGTCTCGATGACGATCCCCGCGTCGGTAACCCTTCTGGAAGACTCGCTCTTCAGCGGCTGCTCGCGTCTTCAGACCTTGATTCTTCGCGGGGTGGTCACGCGCATCGGCGACAATGCTTTCAGCGGATGCCGGCTTCTCTCCGAGCTGATTCTGAGCGAAGGCCTGGAGAGCATCGGCGAAGGGGCGTTTCTGCACTGTCTGAGCCTGACGCGCATGACGCTTCCCGAAAGTCTTACCTCGATCGGAAAAGACGCTTTCTCGGGCTGCGTGAAATTGCAGGCGGTGAACATCCCCCTCGGCGTGACAGAAATTCCCGCCGGTGTGTTCGATGGCTGCGGTGCGCTTGAGACGCTGACCTGGCACGACGGCGTCACCGCGGTCGGAGACGGAGCCTTCGCGGGCTGTTCGCTGCTGTCGCTTCCGTTTATGCCCGCCTCGCTTCAGAGAATCGGGGTGGAGGCCTTCCGTGGCTGCTACGACCTGCAGACGCTTACGTTGGAAACAGCGCTGGTCTCGATCGGCAGCCGGGCGTTTGCCGACTGCATTTCGCTGACCCGGGTTTTGTTCAAGGGCTCTGCCGAACAGTGGAAGGGCGCGGTGGCTGACGACGCTTTTGAGGGCTGTACCAGCCTTGGGGACAACATCATTGTGACACCGGGTATTGTCGATGACCTGGCCCCTTGGCTTCTTGCGAATCCCTCGTCCGGAGCGCTCTGGGCGATCGACAATACGCTGCCGATGAACGGAAAGCGTCCTGCTGCCGTTCTCGCTTTCGCGCCCGAGAATCTTTTCTTCAACAATCTGATTCTTACCGATCCCGAAAATGCCGATCCGGTAACCGGCGCCTCGGTCAATCCCGCTTATACATGGGAGATGGTCGTGGCGGGGCAGACCCTGACCATCTCCTCGTTTGAGGTTTACAATTTCGGCGGGTACGGTTATGTGATTCTCGATCTGGGCGAAGAGTTTATTCCGGCCGCCGGGGTCGCCCGCTACGCGGCCTCGCTGACCATTTATGGCTCCGCCGGAGAGCCTCTCTATCAGGCGGAGCTTGGCGAGTGCATCTTCCGCAATGCCGTCCTCTCTCTGACCGAGGATCCCTCCCGCGAGGAGAGCGATCCCCTTGGCGGCTTTACACTTTCCTCCGGTCCCTCGCTCGGTATGAGTTACGGAGCCGAGAATCTTTTTGACAGCAATCTCGATACGCGCTTTTTCTCTCAGGACCGCACGCCGATTGTGATCTCCTTTGAAGAAAAGGTTCGCCTTACGTCCTATTCGTTTATCACTTCGCCTGCGGGAGCCTGTTATCCCGAAGCGCTTCCTTCCGGCTGGACTCTTTACGGCGGTGCGGAGAACGAGGACGGTGAATGGGAATGGGTGGAGGTCAGTAGAGTGGAATCCGCCGGGTTTTCCGCCGAAAGCTGGGTGGAACACAACATTAATGTGGAACACGATACCGCTTATCGGCAGTACATGCTGGTCTTCGACGGGGAAGGGCCGCTCACGCTTTCCGAAATCATGTTTTTTGGAAATGCCGTTGCCTGACCTTCTTTCCCCGATTCTGGGTATTAAATTTGTGAACGCAGAGAAGGAGAGAGCAGACAAAAACGGGCGGTCCCGGTAAGACATTATCATAAAAATCAGTAGGAACGGCGTGGCGCAAGCCACGCCGTTTCCTGTTTTCCCAGTGTTCCCACAGGGATAAAGCCCACAAGGTCATACCAGATGTGGATATCTGCCGCCGGAAACCGCTGGCCTCGGGCTTCTTCATATGATAATTCACATTTTGTTTACAAACATATTGAGGCAAGCAGACTAAATAAGTCGTTCAGTCAATATACCCCTCTATATATCCGGGCCGCTCTAAAAAAGCGAAAAAGGAAACGAAAAATTTTGAAAAAATCTTGCCTGTCAACAGATCCATTTTGCCTTATGGCATAGAGGAAGCATTGTAAGCCCGATCAGGACTACACTCTCTTAAAGTTAATTTTGATTCGTGACTAAATCTTGACAAACTCTGTAAAACGGTATATCGCTTCAAATTCACGCTTTCAAAAGCGTAACACTTGACCCCTGGAAAATAAGCCTGCAAGACTATGTTCAGCCCCTCCTCCTGCCCACTCATGGCGGGGTGTGGCTCCGGAGGATATGCACCATCGCCTCGCCGAATGGAATAGCACAGCCGAGAGCGTTCTCAAGGCTTTACAGCAAAAAAGCCGGACTTAGCCTTTAAGACTAAATCCAGCTATTTTCATTTTCAGCCAATCCATCCAAGAGCTGCATTTCAAGGTTTTAATTGTTGGTTTTGTTCGTACTGTCTGGGGCTCCGTAAAACTGCTCTTTTTCTGTTTTTTGTCCGTATGATTTCGGGCGGACAATGGGATTTCCCGATGTTCCTGTTTTCAGTCGAAGAGGGCGAGAAGATTTTCCTTCGACGTGACACCGATGGTCTTGTTGATGATTTTGCCGTCTTTCATGGCGACCAGGGTGGGAATGCTTTCGATCCCGAAGGACATGGCGAGCCGACGTTCGTCGTCCACGTTGATCTTGCCGACCTTGATGTCGTCGTTTTCTTCGGCGATTTCTTCCACAATCGGGGCGATCATGCGGCAGGGGCCGCACCAGGAGGCCCAGAAGTCGAGGAGCACCGGCTTCTCGGAGCGGATAACTTCTTCTTCAAAATTGTCTTCCGTAATGGTGATATATTTCATGCTTTTCCTCCGTTCCCTTTAGAACTTTATTTTGTCCCGCGGTTGTCGTTGTTATGCGGCGGGTCTCTTTATAAGGACAAGCTCAGTATAGCACGCCGTTTTTTGTTTGTCAACCGATACGGCTCAAATTCGGAAAAAACGCACAGGGAGAGTTACAGGGAAAGTTTTTGAAAAAAACACACTTGGGTTTACAAATAATTCAAAAAGTATTTTGTACGTCCTTATTGCATACGGGAGGAAAACCATGCTATAATGAATCGGTCTTTCTGAAGATCGAGTGAAGACTTTGTGAGGCCGAAATATCGACAGTGGAAAGGAGTGAGCGGAAAATGGCGTTGATCCGGCTACAGAATATCGGAAAGATTTATGTTTCCGAAGGCAATGTTGCGGTGGGAATCCGGGGAGTGAATCTTTCCTTTCATCGCGGCGAGTTTGTGGCGATTACGGGAAAATCGGGTTCGGGAAAATCGACTCTTCTGAACGTTATCAGCGGCATGGACACCTATGAGGAGGGGGAGCTGTATGTGAACGGCGAAGCCACCTCGCATTATTTACAGAAGGACTGGGAGGAGTACCGGAAGAAATATATCTCCTTTATTTTTCAGGATTACAACATCGTGGAGAGTTTCACGGTTTTAGAGAACGTGGAGCTGGCCCTTATGCATATCGACGACCGCAGGGAGCGCCGCCGGCGCGCCATGGAATTGATTCGCCGTGTGGGACTCGAAGGGCATATCCGCCACAAGGGAAGCCAGCTTTCGGGTGGCCAGAAGCAGCGAACCGTTATCGCCCGCGCGTTGGCCAAGGACAGTCCGATACTTTTGGCGGATGAGCCGACGGGAAACCTTGACAGTCAGACCTCCAAGGAAATCCTTGCGCTTTTGCGGGAGATTTCGCACGACAAACTGGTCATCATCGTGACGCACAATTTCGATCAGGTGGAGGAATACGCGACCCGCCATGTCCGGATCTTTGACGGAGCGGTCGAATCCGACCATATCCTCCAGAACGTGGAGGAAAAAGAAGAGACGGCGCCGGTCGACGTCTACGAAAATCTGGCGAACAAGGCGGGCCGGGCTTTGAAAAACGGAACGCTTCTCGGCTGGGTGCGCTTCAAATCCAAGCCCAAGCTTTCCTTTTTCCTTACGGTCCTTCTCTGTCTTGCCGTTCTGGCCGCCTCATTGGTGACCGCGCTGTCGGGAGAGGCCTACGCGCTTTTTGAAAAGCGGTACATGTTTACGCCGATGGAGGGCCGGACCGTGATCGCCCGCAAGGACGGGGCGGTCATGACCGGGGAAGAATTAAAAGCGCTTGCCTCCAAGGTCGGGGCGAAGGAGTACTGGCAGAACGATTATCTGCTCGACTACACGCTTTCCAAATATTTTCCGGATTACGGGACTTTTCTTGAGTTTGTCTGTGAATACGATTCGGAGCTTGTTCCCGATGTCGGGCGGCTTCCCGAAAAGGTCAACGAAGTGATGCTTTCGCTTCCCATCGGGATGCAGCCCTATTTCGGGAAAGAGGAGCTGAAGGAGGAGGCGTTTTCCGGGGCGTTCATCGGCATCGACTATACCGTGGTCGGCGTCCATTATTTTTACGACAATACCAAACCGGCCAAGCTTATTTTTACCGAGGAGGGCTACCGCTTCGCCAGCTTTGCCGCGATTTACGATTCCATGCGCTATTCCTCGGGGGTCAGCGCGACGCTTCTTGTTTCCGAGAGCTTTTCCGGCGGAGGAAGCGCCTCTCACAGCCTTCCTTTTAATATGGATTCAATTCTGGTTTCCTTTGCCATGGAACCGGGGACTTACGGTGTGCTGGGAACCTCCTTTGACGATCCCATGGCGAGTTTCCGGGAAAATGCCGAGAAGGACGCGGATTACCGTTATACCGTCACCGGAGAGATGACCGGCCGGTATACCGAAAAAGGGTACGAAGGTTATTACGACTATCCGATCTATTATGCCGACGTCGAAATCGGTCCGGGACAGGATAAGCTGATCCGGAAGTCGTTTGAGGGATATCGCTATTGTGATGAGCTTCCGAATGACGTGCAGCTCTCGCCTTCTTACGATTATGGAAATTCGGTTCTCGTAGTCAGTCCCGATCTCTGGGTCGATTTTATGGAGAACTACAATGCCGTCACTTATACGCAGGCCTCGCTCTTTTTTCAGGATGACGAGGAGGCGCACGGGAAGATCGAGCTCCTCCGCGATCTGGGCTATGTGGCGGTGACCTCGGATTCCACGGTGGAGGCCGACGGTTATGAAATGATCCTGGCTGTTTTGACCAGTCTCTTTGCGGCGGTTTCCTGGCTCTTGGCGATGGTCTTTATCGCGCTGTTTTTGAATCTCTGTTCCGGCCGCGCCATGATGGCCTCCTCGGGGGACGTGGCCATTATGCGTTCGATGGGCATTCCGGTGCGGGTGATCCGGATCAGCGTTTATGTACAGACGCTCTTCTCGCTGCTTCCCGCGTTTTTTGTTTCGGCAGCGGTCTTTATCCTCATTTATCTTTTCCCCGAGACCAACCGCTTCTTCATGTTCCTGCACGCGCGTGAATATATTTTCGTGGCGCTTGGTGTGATTCTGATCGCCCTTTTGATGTCGAGGCGTTTTGTCCGCAAGCTGTTCGGAAATAGCGTGAAAAAAGCTCTGAAAGGGGAGGCCGAGAAATGATTTCGATTCGCAATGCCGAAAAATATTATAATAAGGGCAAGCAGAATGAGCTTCATGTTCTGAACAACATCTCGCTCGAATTGCCCGACCGCGGTATGATCGCCATTTTCGGGCGGAGCGGCTGCGGAAAAACCACGCTTCTGAACGCCATCGGCGGGTTGGACACCTTAGCCTCCGGCGAGATTCTGATCGAAGGAAGCAGTCTGAAAAACGATCCCGAGACGGTCCGCAACCGGGATATCGGCTACATTTTTCAGAATTACAATCTGAGCCGTGACGAGACGGTGTTCGAAAACATTGCCGACGCGCTCCGCCTCTGCGGTATGACCGATCCTGCCGAAATTGAGGAACGGGTGATGGCCGCTCTGCGCAACGTGGATATGGAGCGCTATCAAAAGCGCACGCCGGATACGCTTTCGGGCGGTCAGCAACAGCGCGTGGCCATCGCCCGTGCTATCGTCAAGAATCCTGCCATCATTCTGGCGGATGAGCCGACCGGCAATCTCGATGAGACCAATACGGTCATGATTATGGACCTTCTGAAAGCGATCTCCCGCGACCATCTGGTGCTTTTGGTCACGCATGAGGCGAATCTCGTGGACTATTACTGCGATCGGGTCATCGAGCTTTCCGACGGACGGGTCGAGAGCGTCCGGGACAACGATCACGCAAAGGGGTACGACGCCCGGGATAAAAACGATATTTATCTCGGCGAGCTCCCCTGTCAGAAGGGAGAGATGCCCGGTCTCAGCGTTTCTTATTACGGCGAGCCGGCCGGAGAAATCCGGCTGAAGATCGTCAGTACGGGCGGAAAGCTTTATCTGCAAAGCGATACGCCCGGCCTTCGGATTCTGGATGCCGCAAGTGAGGTCAAGCTCCGCGAGGGCGTCTTTGCGCCAAAAGGGGAAAAGACCGAAAAAAAGGCCGAGGACCGATTGGATATGAGTCATCTCACGCCTTTTGAGGGAAAGCATTTCGGGCGGCTCTTTAATTTCAAAAAATCGCTCTCTCTTGCCTGGCGGAGCAATTTTTCGCAGAAGCAGAAGCGGTCAAGCCGGCTTCTTCGGGTCTGCCTTGTGCTGATGGCGGTGGTGCTGGTCTTTATGTCGTCGAGCTTCGCCGTGATTCTGCGCGATTTCCGGGATCTGCGAAAATCCTCCAGCGAGAAAAATTTCTGGCTTCCGCTTTCGAGCGATACCGACCTGGATACTCTCTACCATTCGCTCGGGGAGAACGGCATCGCCGCGCTCCGCATGACCAGCGCCTATATGAAAGACGCAGAAAGGGACTGGCGCTTTTTTCTGGGGAATTTCATGACCGCCAATACGCAGGCGCTCTCGGCCAGCGGCGCGCTTTGGGGCGCCGATCTTGCGGCCGATCTTACCTGCGTGGCCGGAACCAAGGAACTGTCCGAGAAGACTGATGTGCTTCTCACCACCGCGATGGCCGATGCCATGATCGCTTCCAGTCCCTATGCGTTTCTTGATGGCTATGATTCGCTGATCGGCCTGATCTCCGCCGAAAACATTCCGAGCATCGGCAGGGTACGGATCGCGGGCATTGTGGAATCGGAGGAACGCTGCGTCTATGCCGATCCGCTGGTCACCGCCTCCCGGATCCTCTACGAATATGTCGGCGGACTTTCGCTGACCCCCCTTTCCTGGTCTGACGTATACAGCCGGGAGATTCTTCCGGGCGAGATCGTCTATTACTCCGATTTCGAGGGAAGCGTCAACGCCGACATCACGGTAGGAAAGAAGCTGCTTCTGCTGGGAAGGGAATATCGGGTCGCGGAAGTGGTTGTCAACGACTATGAGCACTATGTCGAGAACCACTACCAGACCAAGCTCGAAGACCTTGATGCCTATACAGAACGGGTTTTGGCCTCCGGAGAAGCTGAGGATGCGTATCAGGCTTCCTATATGTGGTTCTGGGATTATTACTACCGTTACTACAGCGAATACTGCGCCTCCAATATTCGGCAGGAGCTCTATCGCTATATCGAAGCCTACTATCCCTCTCCCACGATCCTCTCCTATCTTCTCAGGGGAGACGATCAGGAAATGTGGATCGGCTACTGCTATCGGGAGAAAACAGGACGCTATCCCACGGCTGAGGATATAGAAGGAACGGGCGAGTTCGCCGCTTTCCGGGATGAGCTCCTTGCGGAAGACCGGTATCACCAGACGCTTTATGAGGAAGAGCTTCGTTATCAGGACGAGTTTTACCGCTATCTCGACAGCATTCAATATTGGACAGACTCCTCCGGGTTTATTCTGAGCGACGCCGACTACCAGGCGCTCTCCTATACGGTGGGCCCCTGCGACGATGTCTTTGGATATTACGACGCCGATTATTTATACAGCTATCTGGCGCTTCTGATCTATTCCGAAGATCCGGCCGCGACCGAAAAATTCCTCTCTCCGCTTTACGGCAATCTTGAAACGCCCGACGACATTTTTGAAGAAAAGCTGGATGAAATGCGCGAGAATGTGATCGGCGGAATCATCAGCATTGTCGTGGTGCTGGCGCTGATGTGCCTTTCGGTGTTCATCCTCATGCGGACTTCGCTGATGCGCCGTGTGCGGGAGGTGGGAATCTACCGGGCCATCGGCGTATCCAAGAAGAATCTGGTCTTCCGTTTTCTGGTGGAGGCCGCGCTGCTCTCGGTCATGACGACCCTGATCGGCTATCTTGCGGCGACTGCCGTCGTTATGTGGTTCTCCGGCCTTCCTCTTCTTTCGGCGGTCTTCTATTTCCCGTGGTGGCTGGCACTGTCGCTCTTCGGCGTTCTCTTTGCGGCCCTTCTTTTGGCCGGTATTCTTCCGCTCTGCCTGCTTCTTTCCAAAACGCCCAGCGCCATTCTGGCCAAATACGACATCTGATCCGCGAAACAGCGGCTTATGCGGCGGTCCGGCAGGCCGTTGAAGAAGCCGAAAAACCCGGCAGCCGAAGTAAATTCGGCTGCCGGGTTTTCTCTTAATTATCGGCGGATATCGGCCGCTGCCGCCGGCTTGGGGCCGATGCGGGGGCTTTTGGGGGACAAAGTCACTGAGAGACTGCAGCCCCAAGCAAAGGCTTAAGCCGGTTGGATGAAAGCTTCGATCAAGCCTTTTCAAGGGCCTGCTTGCGCGGGTGGAGAGCGCGAAGCTCTCCTCGCCCGTTGCAAAAAGGGCGAGATCGACGCTTTTGCACGACTTTTTGCAGACCCGACAGAAAAATTTTATGGATAAAATTCTCTTTTGCGTGCAGGAAAATTAGAGATTGAGAAAATCCTTGCGGTAAGCGACGCCGAAGGCCTCGGCCAGCTCCTGCAATTCGCGGTCGCGGATGGTGTTGATCCGCGGCAGATGGGCGGTGAGCATGAAGACCTCCGCCGCCTTTTCGATCGTTTCTACAAGACCGAAGGCTTCGTCGGGGGTCTTTCCGGCGGCATAGACGCCGTGCATGCCCCAGATTACGGCGCGGAATTCCTTCATCTTTTCGGCCGTGGCCTCGCCGATGCGGTTGGTGCCGCAGAGCATCCAGGGCAGGACGCCCACCCCTTCGGGAAAGACCACGATACACTCGGTCGACATCTCCCACAGGGTATGGGTAAAGGCGCGTTCTTCAAGCGGATGCACATAGTTCATGGCGAGGGTATGGGTGGGATGGCAGTGCATGACGATTCGGTTTTCGGGATCGACGGTCAGCCGCGCCATATGGCTCATCAGATGGGCAGGAAGCTCGCTTGTGAAGCGGCCGTTGTCCCGGTATCCCCAGAGCAGCTCGGCGGTTTTGCAATCGGACGCGATACGGAAAAGGCCGAGATTGGTCTCGGGATCCCGACGGACGTTCCGAAAGTATTTTCCGGTGCCGGTGACAAGAAAATAGCGGCCGGCCAGCGTGGGCGCGGAAAATCCGATGGGAATATTGCGGAGAACACGGTCAAGAGAGAGATACTCCGAGACTTCGGCCTCGTCGAGCATCATGCTGATATTGCCGCCGTTCCGTTCGTCCCAGCCGAGGCGGTACATCTGGGAGGTGAGTTCGATCATTTCCCCGAGAAAAGGGGCGGTCATAATGTCTTTCATTTCTTCTTTGTCCTCAGTCCGGAGCGTTTTATCGCTTCGACAGCACTTCCTTTTCATAGACTTTTATTTTTTCAAACCAGGCTTCGCCGGTCGGAACCGAGCACTCCTCGCAGAAGCGCTCCCAGACGTCGCCGAAGGGAAGGGTCTTAAGCTCTTCGCCCAGCATGAGAAGCTCGGTGCCGCGCCCCTCCTTCTGAAGGGTTTTCATACGGGCGCTGGGGCGGAGCAGGGCGAAGAGAAGGGCCTTGCGGATGCTTCTGGCGCCGATGACCCAGGCGGCGATGCGGTTGATCGAGCCGTCGAAGTAGTCGAGCGCGATGAAGGTGCTGTCGAGGCGTCCGCTTTCGACGACCTCTTTGGCGATCTCAAGCGTCTCATCGTCGAGAATGACCACATGGTCACTGTCCCAGCGAACCGGGCGGGTGACATGGAGGGCTACGCGGTCGTGAAAGAGGTAGAGCGAGGAGAGTTTGTCCGAGACGGTTTCGGTGGGATGGTAGTGACCGTTGTCGACCAGCGGTGTGATGCCGCGCTCCTTGGCATAGGTGAGAGCAAATTCGGCGCTGACTACGGTATAGGATTCGAGTCCGATGCCGAAGACCTTGGACTCGAGCGTGGGGAAGACCAGCGTCTTGTCGTAGGGGGTGGATAAAATCTCATCGAGCGATTCCTTCATGCGCGCGCGGGGCGAAAGGCGGTCGGCGGGGATATCCTTCATGCCGTCGGGCATCCAGAAATTGATCACCGTCGGCCGGTTGGTTTCTTTGGCGAAATACTCGGCGATCTTCAGACAGGCGATGCCGTGCTCGATCCAGAAGCGGCGCGTCTGTTCGTCGGGAGAAGAGAGCGTCAGGTTGTCCTTGACGCGGGGGTGGCTGAAGAAGGTGGGATTGAAGTCGATGCCGAGCCCGTGCTTTTTGGCAAATTCCACCCAGCCGTCAAAATGACGGGGTTCCAGACGGTTGCGGTCGACGAATTCCCCTTTGTCAAAAAGAGCATAGGACGCATGGAGGTTCAGCTTGCTTTTTCCCGGAATCAGAGACAGCGCCGTTTCGTAATCGGCCATCAGCTCCTCCGGGGTCCGGGCGCGGCCGGGATAGTTTCCCGTGACCTGAATGCCGCCCGAGAGGGGACCGTCGTGGTCGAACCCGGTCACGTCGTCGCCCTGCCAGCAGTGCAGGGCCACTTCCACCTCTTTCAGCTTTTTGATGGCGGCGTCGCAGTCGACGCCGAAGGTTGCGTAAATTGCTTTTGCGCTTTCGTATCGTGTCATAAAGATCCCTTTCTTAATTCAATTCCGTGTGGGTCGGTCTTTATTCAAAATGGTTTGGTTCGGTTTTTCGGTTCGCCCGTATGTCTTCGGGTTTGGCTTTATAGGGTGGCGTCAGACATTTCGCACGTCAAAGCTCTCCCGGATGATCTCCCGCACCTGTGCGAGCGTGAGCGCGCTCTCGTGCATGATCTGGCTTGCCAGATTCCCGATCGCAGTGGCCTCCTTCGGTCCGGCAAGAACCGGGATGCCGAGCGCCTCTTTCGTGAGACGGTTTAAGTAGTCGTCGGAGGAGCCGCCGCCCACGATCTGCAGCGCGGAAACGCGTTCCCCGGTGAGGGCCTCGAGACTCTCGACGGCCCTGCGGTAGGAGAAGGCCAGAGAGTGATAGACCGACGACAGAAGATCGGGAAGCGGTATGCTTGTTTCGCAAAGAAGCTTTTGTATCGCGGAGATCATGCTCTCCGGCGCGGAGAGCGATGGGTCGTTCACGTCGAAGATTTTGCGGTAGGAGCTGCTTTGCGCCAGCTGCATCATCCGATCATAGCTGTATTGTTTTCCGGTCTCGCGGCGGATGTTTTGAAGAAGCCACATGCCCATGATGTTCTTCAGGAAGCGATAGCGGAATTCGATGCCGCCCTCGTTGGTGAAGTTTTCCCGCATGGCCTCCTGCGTTGTCAGCGGAGTACTTCTCTCCATGCCGATGAGGCTCCAGGTTCCGGAGGAGAGAACGGCCGCGTGGGGAAGTCCCAGAGAAGCGGCAAAGGCCGAGGCCGTGTCGTGCGAGGGGGCGGTGAGAACCTCGGCCGAAAAGCCGAGTATTTTTTCGGTCTCGGGAGAGAAGCGGCCGATCGATTCGGCGGGAAGCGTCAGCTTTCCGAAAAGAGAGGCTTTCAGGCCGAGTTTTTCGATCAGCGAGCGATCCCATATCTTTTCGGCGGCGTTTACAAGCGATGTGGTGGTGGCATTGGTGTATTCGTTGACCCTATTTCCGGTCAGCCGCCAGGCGAGATAGTCGGGCATCTGCAAAAAATATTCAGCCCGGTCGAGCCGTCCGGCCGTTTGGTCGCAGAAGAGCTGGTAAAGCGTGTTGAAGGGCTGGTACTGAATTCCCGTTTTCCGATAGACTTCTTCTCGGGAAAGAAGCGCGTCTGCGGCAGGCACGACGGCGGCGCGCCGCGTGTCCCGGTAAGAATAGGCGGGCCCGATCAGCTGTCCGGATTTGTCGAGAAGGCAATAGTCCACGCCCCAGGTATCGATGGCCACCGTGGCGGGAATCTTGTTCTCCTGCTTGCAGCGCATCAGCCCGTCCATAATGCCCGAAAAGAGCTTTTCGGTGTTCCAGACAAGCGACCCTTCCCGGTCCTTTTCGACGCCGTTTTCAAAACGATAGATTTCTTCGGTGACAAGGCGCCCGTTTTCCAAATGTCCCAGAATGTGCCGTCCGCCCGAGGCGCCGATGTCGATGGCAAGATAGTAGACCATTTCTTCTCCTTTGCCTTGTATTTGGTTTTATTATAGCGTTTTTCACGGAACGGAGCAAGCGAAATATTTATCCATAAGAGTGTCTTTAGTTGCTTTTATCACCCGCTGCCCGAATTCTTCCGTCTAAGAGATTCGCCGGACAGAATCGGCCGGATGCTTTGGCGGCGTTTCCATGCGTTTGCCGGGCGAAATTTTTTGTCGGCCGGAAAACGCGGTGTGTTCACGCCGTGAAAGAGAGAATGCGGCCGCAAAAGAATACAGGGCCATATGAAAATTGCACTCCTGACGGGCCCTGACCGCAAAAAAGGAAAATGCCCCGAAAACGCTTGACAAACGCTTGACAAACATGCTATAATACACTGTACATTTTGGGATATCGCCAAGCGGTAAGGCACAAGACTTTGACTCTTGCATTCGCTGGTTCGAATCCAGCTATCCCAGCCAAAAATCTCCTCGGACGAAGTTCGGGGAGATTTTTACCTTTTCACTTTTCACTCTTCACTTTTCACTAAATCCGTCCGAGGAGATTTTTGGCAAAGTAATAAGTAATAGTGAAAGTGCACGAAAACGGAGATTTCGAGAGATTTCTCCGGCACCTTGGTTCGCCAAGGTGCTTTTTTCGACTCTGAAGTTTTTTGAAATTTTGTAGATGCATTTCGGGGTTTTTCAATCTGTGGCTGGATTCGAACGGACTAATATAACACAAATTGATAATTATTCTCTCAAGATGCGTTATTGGTTTCTTTGTTTTTCTGTTGTATAATATAGATGTCGACAGAAGATAAGCTTTGCAAGGTACTAACATACAAGGAGGAAACCATGAAACTTACAATCGGTGAAAACATCCGCAATTTTCGAAAGAAAAACGATCTGACACAGGAGGCTCTCGCTGACCGTTTGGGTGTAACATATCAATCTATCAGCCGTTGGGAAAACGGAACGACATATCCCGATCTTGAATTGATTCCTGCCATTGCCGAGGTGCTTGCCGTTACTGTCGACGAGCTCCTTGGAATGCCTCAGATCGAAAAAGAAAAACGTGCAATTGAGGCGTTTGACGAGCTTCGCCGCGAGTGTATAAAACGTGATTATAATGCAGACAAGATCGTAAGTCTTCTTCGTGATATACGAAGAAATTTTCTTGACAGCGGCTCTGCATGGCGTCCGTGGGTTGAGGGAAACGAGCGAGCATTTCGCGATCCCAAAATACTTCCCGAGGTGCGCTTGCTGGCAGAAGCCTATCTTGAACGCAATCCTATGTATCCGCACACAATCATAACAATGGCAGAAATTGAGGACGAAGATAAAATAGAGGAATTTTTGAGCAAACACACCACAGCCTTCGATTGTTCCAAGCGTGCATTATTATTTAAAAGATATTGGCTGCGTGGCGATGCAGAACGGTTTGAGCCAGAACGCAGATATCAATTATATAATGCCTTTAGCACTTTGCTTTCCCCTCATCGCTATCTGCTACAGTTGGATGAAAATAATGAGCACAGAGCGGCGGCAGATAAATTTATGGAAACTATACTCTCACTAATTCGCTTTGATGCCGCGGATAATCGCCCGGATATATGGATAGAGGATCGCATGGCACTCGGAATTAAATCTGCAGTACGTTCGATATCATCGGGTAATCATGAAGAGGCTCTTTCGCAAATAGAGGCTGTGGTCAAATTGTTAGAGGAGACTATGATGATCACGGATGAAGTTCTGTTGCCGACATCAAACCGATTTCTTGACGGAATGGAATGGCTGGCAAAAGAAGATTGGATGGACCGTGATAATAATCCCGACAGCCCGGAAGAGCGAATGATCTTTATAATTACTCAGATGAACGATAATAGGGGATGTTTTTCTAGGTGTTATTGCATATTTCCCAGCAAATATTATGATGTTGTCAACGGAAAATCTTTTGACCTTATTCGTAATCATCCGGATTTTGAAAAACTTTGTGAGAGAGTAAAGGCGTTGATAGTAACAAAGCCAAAGGAAAATTAAAACCTACATAGTTTCGTTTAAAAGCATGGCGTTGTGCCCCGGAAGACAGCGGACAAGTGCACCGCCCATCATCGCCAAGGGGTTAGTCTACCCTCTGCAAAATTATCGTGCATCTAAATTGTACACACACGTTTTTGCATCTTTTTCGTACACTCATCCCATAGGCGTGGTCAAAAAAGATGCAGCCACGAAGACAAGGGAAAAACGGAGATATCGAGAGATTTCTCCGGCACCTTGGTTCGCCAAGGTGCTTTTTTCGACTTTGAAGTTTTTTGAAATTTTGTAGATGCATTTCGGGCTTTTCGAACCTGTAGACAGATTCGAACCGCCACACCGTAGGGGTCGGCGCTTCGACGACCCGAAAATCCGCCGCACAAACGGACTGCCGAGGGGCCAGCCCCTACCGTTCAAAATTTATTTACAAAGCCGTAGCTGTAACGATGTTTTGGACAGATTTGAACTAACGAAAATAACTTTCAAAGAGATTAATCCAACCATTTGGAGATTTTTTGATACGAAAACTTTACCAGATCGACAAATGATATATTCACTTTAAGACTGACGTGTACTATAATATAACCGCAAAAGCAAGGAGGGGAAACGGTTATGAGTATCGGAAAAAACATTGCAAAATACAGAAAAGTAAGAGGCTTAACGCAAGAGGAATTAGGTACAAAACTTGGAGTGACCAATCAAGCAGTATCAAAATGGGAATCGGAAGTTTCGATGCCCGACGTAATGCTTATTCCAGAAATCGCAAAGGCTTTGAGCATATCCTTGGATGATATATATGGACTAGTAAAAGAACCCGAAAGTGTATCTGTTTCAGCAGACGACTTTCCGGCTTTCTGCCATAATAAACTAATTGAGTTATTCTACTATAATACGAGAATGAGATACACTCACATTGGTTCATCCGACAAAGAACAGTTGGAATATCTGAGCAAAAAGTTGATGGATGGCTGCAGAATCGGTTGTCTTTCCAATACGCAAGGTGCAATCGTTATAACAGAAGATTTTGCGTTCATCGATAATACATATAAAGCTCCCGAAAGCGAAAGTATTATTAAAAATCAAGTGGATGGTACACTCATGTATTTAACAGATCAGAATCTACGAAAGGTTTTTAACTATCAGTACAAAACCGCTTTTGCAAAATCGAAAGTGAATGACACTGAATTTACCTTTGAGGAAATCATGAATGCTTGTAATCTCACAGAAGGCGAAACCGCAGCGGCTTTAAGGCTCTTAAAGGATACTCGCTTCAATGAGGTTTATACCGATAAGGCAACTAAAACAAAAAAGTATGTGATTTTGATTTCAAACGCTTTATACGCTCATTCAATTTATAAGCTTGCTGAATTACTGTCCGAAGATGCTTGCTGGGTTGTTGTGAGAGATTCATCTATACTATCCGACTACGCTTTCGAAAAACAACAAATATTTACATAGATTTCGTTTGCAAGCATGGCGTTAAAAGTTCGTTAGGTCGCGGATATTTTTAACTTCCATCATCGCCAAGGAGTTAATCTGCCCTTGCTCGAAAAGCAGTGCATCTAAATCGTACACTCGCAGCCTTGCATCTAAATCGGAGTCACATTACATAGGCGTGGTCGATTTCGGTCCGCGCCAAAAAACGGGAGCACTTTTTTCATAGCTCCCGTTTTTTTGGCGCCTGATTTTTTCAGGATCAGAATGAAGGCGGCGGCGTATAGTTAGTCAAATTTTCAGCTTTAAGGCATATTGGATACGGCAGAATACTATATTGGAATAAGAATACTGTGTGGAAGCAAGGCGTATGTTTGATCCTAATATTAAAATAGGCCATTCCGTCAATCTCTGGATTTCCGAAAACAATCCTTCTGGGATGGTAAAGGAGAAAAAAAGCAAGAATATTTCGGAAGCCGCACCTGTTATGGTTTTACCCGAAGAATCGACCAATATCGCGGCTTCTTCCGCAGTAAACGGACATTGATATCTATAAAACGAATCTGTCCTTTGATACCGAAATGTGGCAGTATTATGCTAAGCAGGTATTTGAAAAACATTTCAAATTGATTGAAGATTGGTTGGATGATAAGACGGGAGCAGTCAGCTTGCTTCCAAAATAGATTTTTCAAGATAAAGCGGGCTTTGAAAAATAAAGATTCATGAAAAAACGTCTCTGCCAAGCGGCAGAGACGTTTTTTCAATTTTTCTAAGTCGGTTTTATTTTGTCAGCATGAAGGTGGCGATTTCGAAGGGGCGGAAGCTGTAATCCACGCAGCCGTCCTCTTGAATGGGAAGCTCGTATTTGATATCCTCCAGAATGTTGGTGCGGTAGACATGCTTGACGTCTTTGCCGACGTAGATCTTCGCATTGGTGCGGCAGCGCTCGGCCTCGTAAAGACGGGCTACGTAAGCGCCTTTTACCAATTCGGCGGGTTTGACCGCCTCGCAGATGATGTTATCGGCGTCGATGCCGAGTACGGGGGCATATCCGTCTTTCAGTCTGCCCGCGGCCGGGACGGCGGGGATGTTGAGCAGGTAGGCGGGCTTGACCACGCTGTCCACCGAGAAGGGAGCGTTGTGCGGCAGGAAGGAATAGGTCACTTCATGAACGCCCTCGTCGCCGGTCACATCGGGGTGCGTGCCGCCCTTGTGCAGGGTAAGGCGCAGATGCGAGCCGTCGGCCGAAATTCCGTATTTGCAGTCGTTCAGGATGGCAACGCCGTAGCGGCTCTCCGAAAGGTCGCTCCACTTGTGGTTGCAGACCTCGAACTTGGCGATCTCATAGCTGTTGTTCTCGGTGGTGGGACGCTCGATGTGTCCGAACTGAATTTCGTTCTTGACGGTGAGCGAATTGATGTCGAGATCGAAGCCGGTCTTGAGCAGGGTGTGCTTGTCGTGCCAGTCGATGACGGTATGGAAATCTACCTTGGCCGTGTCGGCATAGAAAAGGATATCCTGCGTCAGGGTGGAGTAAGAGCCGATCTTATAGACCGCGCGGAGGATGAAGGCGAGCGGCCCGTCGGATACCGTCTCGAAAGATACGAGCTCCTTCTGCGGGAAGACCTTCAGCATCGTCTCGTAGTCGATGTCCCAGTTATCCCAGGCGTTGGGCACGTCCTCGCCGGTATAGAAGGTGTTGAGCGGCTCGCCCCCCTCGCGGCGAAGCTCTCTTTCGGCTTCCTTGTCGTAGAAGGAAGCCATGCCGCCGTTTTCGTCAAAGACGACTTTGGCAAACGGAGTTTCGAGCGTTCGGTCGGCAAAGGTGAAGGGGGAAGAGCCCGTTTCGGCGGAATCGGTCAGAGCGAAGGAGGCGGCGCCGAAGGCGTCGAGCTCCACGCCGCCCACGAGA
>CALXKW010000003.1 GCA_944389045.1 uncultured Clostridia bacterium
GTCCGTCACATTGTAATAGTCCTGCACCCGCAGAGCGGCCTGACCGGCGTTCAGGGTAAAGGTCGTATTGTCCGCCTAGCCGTCGGCGGCGGGAAAGCCGAGAAGCCCGCTTGCCGCAAAGCGGCGGATCAAAACGATCCGGCCCCGCGCCTCCTGTAGCGTGGGAATCGACGCGCCGGTGTACCAGCGCTCCGGATTTTCGGCAAGATAGCGCTTAAAAACAGAATCAAATGCGTCATTGTCGCCCTTGGGCTCGTATTCTTCCTTGACGCACATGAGAATCGTCTCCCCCGGATGGGAGGAAAGAAAGGCATAGCAAGCGTCAAGCACGTCTTCAAAGGTCATATTCTGCGACACCATGCCATGATAGATCGAAAAGGAATTATCCACACGCCGGCAGCGGATATCGAGATACCGCACACCCGCCTCCAGTTGTTCGGAAAGCGAGAGTGTCTGGCACCTGGCGCTCCCCGCAAGCGGTTCAAAACGGGCGCAGCTCTCGTGCGTACCGGGAATCGAAAGGGAGGCGAGCGACAACGAATCGGAAAGCGCGCTCATCCAGTCCGCCGCGGCAGGAATCGCCGCCTCCGGCGTCTCGGTCGTTTCGGATGCCTCGGTCGTTCCCGGAACAGCAGTTGTCCCCAGCGCCTCGGTCGTTCCCGGAACAGCAGTTGTTCCCGGCGCCTCGGTCGTTTCCGGCGCCCTTGACGTTACGGGCGCAGCCGACTGGGGCAAGGAGTCCCCGGCTCCCGGCGTTTCCTCTGCGGGAAGCCCGGTGGACGCTTCCGTGTTCTCCCCCGACGCGGTCGGAGATGGTCCCGGCGCCCCCTTTCCGCAGGAGGTCATAATCCAAAAGACAAGACCAAAAAGCAGAAGACAGGATAAAAAAAGACGCTTCATTTTCCCAAGTCCTTTCCCGCCAGAGAAAGCGTAGGTCGATTTCCGGCTGAAACCGAATCGGTTTTCAGCTTTCAAAGGAAAGATATACGCCGTTTCCTAAAGTATAGCATCTTTTTCCTCTTGCGTCAACCGCTTTTGCGAATGCACTTTCCGCTCACGCTCGGCGGATAACCGGACTGAAATTGCACAAATTCCGTACCGTTAGAAATTATAAATTAATTAAGTGTATATTCCTATGCTTAATCAAAAAGATCCTGTCCCAGAATCTTTATGTCTTTTATGAAGGCAGCCTTTCCTAATCAAATCAAGCAAGCCTGATTTTCGTAATAACGCTTTGACTTTATCTTTCTTTGAAACCGGTGCGTATTTTTTGCTAAGTTTACCATAGCTAAGTCTATGGAAATCCATCCAAAACTCCTGACGGTTCTCCGGTTCTTCGAAAGATTCGGTCAGTGCCCTATTATGTCTCGAAAATACAGCGTCAATATCGATTTTCTTGGTATCCAAGGACACTTTTATTTCTTCAAACAATTTTTTTCCGATCAGACTATGTAATATTACTATCGAAATTCCATTTCCATCGCACAAGCTGGGGACAAATTCTTCTCCTCCCCAAAAATCCCCTAATGTTATATCGGCACTCCTGTTTATTCCCTTAAAGCGGCACTGATAACAAGACCGTCGCAGACTAAGATTTTTCAGAAAAAATTGAAAATAGGAATCTTCTTCTTTTGATCTATAGTACATTTTTGTATTTTTTGGAGAGTTAACCCTATATTCAAATTGTCCTTTATTGTTTTTGCAACGAAAATTAACACCCTTTAGTGTTGAACCGCTTTTTTTCTCAATATACGCGGCGTTTTTTTCCCAAAGGATTGGAGAAGGAACACCGTGACATATTAAATCAACACATATTAAATTGTCATATGGCTGGGCCAGGAAAGATTTCAGTCCCTCTACTTGACATGGTGTGCCAGAAAACAAAACTGGCTTTTGTTTAATTAAGTTGTTTTTTACGACAGAATATATTCTATTTATATCGCTTTGTATATACTTTGAGCCATAAAGTTTTGACAAATCCTTTTGCGTATCAACAACTATATGTTCCGCCCTTTTGCAGTCCTGCGCCATAGAACAGCCAACGACGATACCGCCTAAATTGATAATCTTCGTCGCCAATAGACCAAAGACTCCTCCGGATGAACTTTGTAGGCGATCATTTAGATTTTTATTAACTGCCGCATATCCTTCCGCTATCTCACTATCTATAGGTTTATTTCGAATCATAGGACATGCGCTCTCGCATTTTCTGCAATCCACGCATTTTTGATGGTCAACATAAGGAAATTTAAACCCCTCTTCATCATACTTCATGGATATGCAATTCAACGGACAAACATTATAACATGCTTCGCACCCACAGCAATCTTGTTTGTTTTTTATTTCAATCATTGTTTTTAACCTTTAATTTCTTCAAAAACTGCTTGCATAAATTTTTTTCATATTCATTCATACCGATAATCCACATTGAGAATATATATATTGCAGTATAAATTAATATTTTTAACAGATACACAACAACAGAAGTATTATTCCATAAAACATTTATGCCGATTCCAACCGCGAAAGGTATAATCAGTCCTAACGCCAGACGGAGAATTTTTTTCCAAAAATAAATTATGTCAATATTGCATCGCAAATGATAGTAAATATTCATAATAATCCCGTTCGCAACAATTAGGGAGATTGCCGTTCCGGCGGCACTGCCAACGGCACCGTATTTTTGACATAAAACAATACTTAATCCCAAATTGATCAACGCCATAATTACATATACAATACTTCTGAACTGATGTTTAAATTCGGCTCTTTGAATTTCAATTCCAATATTTTGAATAAGCGCTATAGAGGCCGAACCGATGAGCAGAACCGCAACGATATATGAATGCTCATATTCATTTCCCGCCCATATTTCCGTTATAAAGTATCTTCCGAAAAATACTACACCACTTGCGATTAATGCAAGAATAATAAATTGAATTCTTCCAACCTTGGTAAAAAGTTCTGTAAGTTCTCTCTTTTTTTCTGTTTTTTCCTTTTCCGAGTTTACAATTTTATGTATTCTGGGGGTAAACACCCCTGATATGGATGAAGAAAACGATTGATAATAAGTATACAGACTATAACCGACAGAATATACCGCTACCATGGCGGTTCCCTTGAATCTTCCCAACAGAATTTTATCAATATTCCAGTTGATTTGATCTACAATCAGTTCAATAGCGATAAAAGCCGTATATGCAAATAAATCCTTAAATAAAGCCCTCTCTGGTTTTACAAACAGAAATTTGTTTTTTAGGACAACCAAAACATAAAAAATATATGTTACATCTACTAGCAAGGACACAAATAATGTTACCGAAACCATTGCGATGGAACGAAACCCCAACAGCAATAACGGCAAAGTAACCAACGGTCCCAATACATGCTTGACGATTTCTAAGCTTTTAAGAAAAATAAATCTTTCATGTGCGGAAATTATATTGGAAAAAACACTCATAGGAAAAGAAATTGCCAAATTGATTGTTAATAATAACATCAATATTTTGGCAATATCATATTCCTCCGTGGTCAATCCAGTTGAAAAGACGATTGATAAATTGTTGGTCAAATACAACCCACATATAAAAGCAATAATTCCTATAACGGAAAACACACCCAGAAACAAACCGTTTAATCGTTCTATTGCTTTTTGATCGTCATTCTTTTTATAAATCGAATAATACCGTATATAACTGTTATTAAATCCCAATCTTAAAACAGAGAGCATGGAAATCGTCGATGCGACTGTATTGTATAGTCCATATTCGCTCTGGCCAAGCAAACGAATCATAATCGGTGTATAAGCCAATCCAATTATGATTTGGACTCCCATCTGCAGATAAGATATAATTGCTCCAGCTTTTAATTGATTTGCTTTTTTATGTATTGCCATTTCCCGATACTTCCAAGTAAATACTCCAAAGACTCTTTTCTTAAATCGTTCTGAATAGACTCATTTTTTGCATAATCCAACCGCGTCCATTGATTTGTATCCATATCAATGCGAATGTTTCGATTCGGAAGTTCAAAATTTTTAAGCAGTGTTTCAATTCTTCCATACATTTTTGAACTGTTATCCCTTTTGAAAACAAAAAATTGTTTTTGGAATAGAATCGAAAAAACACAGGCATGAAACGAATCCGTAAACACATATTCCGAACCACGAATTAAGCCGAGAAATTCACTGGGATCCGCATCAGAAATCTCAATATCCCCGAAATGGTTTTTATCCAATCTCTCACCAGACGCGTTAGGAATATTAATAATCTTCATATCATACTGATCGGCAAATTTTTTTATATATTGTATTTTATCGGAATACTCACCCAAAAAGTAAGTAAATATATACCCCTGCTCAGTACATGGATTAACTATTTTTTCCCACTCGCTCGGCAACAAAAGAAGTGTTGGATCCAAAACGACTTGAATTTCGTGGTTATCAATAAAGGAATCCAATATCCTTTTGGCAGAATATTCTCTTACAGAAACATGCTGTAATCTGTCAATTGCCGGCTTAAAGCAGCGTTTCTCCTCTTCGCTCAACTCTTCGCAGCCCAAACTTGCCCCATATATCACTTTATTCGTTTTATCCGGAACGAATTCTAAAAACGAGCGTCTTTTAGCCCATGCAGGATTCCAGATCTGATCGCTGCCGCAGACAACAGCGGCATATTCTCCAAAGTCGATTTTCCTTGAATCGACTATAGGAGAAAAATATTTTTCCTTGAATTTATTGATCTTTTCCTTTCTTTTTTCTGTGAGCTTTTCCAGCTGCTTATTAGAATGTAGTTTTAAAATTCCATTTATCTTGCTTTTAAGCTTCAAAATTGTCTTAAATGAATTATTATTCACGCAGATTTTTTCATTATTTTCAAAAAAAATAATATCTACTTCTATTCCATTAGATCTTAAAATCTGCTGCAAGGCAAAAAACTGTAATACTCCTCCGTAATTATATTCATCGTATAATAACGGAACCAGTCCTACTTTCATTTTACTCCACCGTTTTCCTCTATGTATTTTCTTACGATCTCCATATTCTGTAAATTATCTTTTAAGAATCTTTTCTCTTCCATACTCAAGCTGTTTCGACCGTACTCTGTTTTCCATATTTCAAAATCCAAAACACAGTATGCTTCTACGGCATATGCCCCCGCTGTCCCGCCGTTGATATATTCGTTCCATGCAAATCGTTTGACAGGCAGAAACGACTGCGAGCCGTACAGGCTCTTCATCAGGCGCCATTTTTCTTTCCACTGCTTTTTTGTCATGGCCATGCCGCTGTTTATCATTTTGAAAGGAATCGGCAGGGAAACCTGATACATTCCGACAAGTCCGGCATACCGGGTTTGTATCGCCGCTTTTCGAAAAAGATCCATAACCGCAATATGCTCCTCATGCCAATCGAGGAAGCAGGGCAAAAAAACACAGCTTGGCTTTTCCTCAGTTATTATTTTTACTAAGTCCTCATAGCGGTCATGAGCGGTAACAAACCGATAGCCATATTTCTCCGCTGCGGACACCGCCTCTTCTCTTCTGCGCAAATGAAGCCCCTCGTCATCCCCGCCGTCCATGTTCATATCGAGAACCAGGACCTCTTTCGAGCGACACAGCAAAATCCGGGCACAGCCGATCCATTCGTCATCCGAATGCGGCATCAGGACAAGCAATCTGCCCTGCGGAGGCTCCATCAACGCCTTTTGGGGCACTTCGGTTCGGAAACGCTTCGCGTCACAATGCCACTGATACTCCCGACGCGCAAGCCGGAACACCGATCGGATTTTTCTTATGAATCCCATTCTATAAGCTCCCGTACAGTTCAATATGACGCGCCGCAACGCCCTGCCAGGAAAACACTTTTTGTGCTTTCGCCTTCAGCTCAGCGTCAGCCTTTGTTTTCATCGCAAGCCTCACCTTGGATTCGATATCCTTCACACTTTTGGGATCAAACGTCAGGCATCCGCGGAACACTTCAAAGTCGAGAATCGGCAGAGTCTTCGAGACCACAGGCACAAGACCCGCCATCACTCCCTCGACGATCGTCAGTCCAAAGGTCTCATAGAAGGAAGAGGAAATCAGCAGCTTCGCGTTTCCGTAGGCCGATTTTAACAGCTCATCCTGACTGTCAACCCACCCCAGAAAATGAAGATTGGGGGCGTTACCGGCAGTGGCAAGGCACTTCCTATAATAGTCTTTTTCCGAGGGACTTTCTCCTCCGATAAAAACGACATCGACATCGGTGTTTTTCAGGGCCTTAATGACGTTTAACTGATTCTTGTTCTGATCAAACCGGCCGACCTCCAAAGCATACTCGCATTCTTTCCCCAAGAGCTCGTATATTTTCCTGCTGTCGCTCTTTATCTCGTCCGCTCCGTTCGGAATGATGCGAATTTTATCCGATGCGACATGATAATATTGATGAATAAACCGGGCTTCCCGCGGCGTTTCGGCAATGATGCAGTCGGCCAATTCGCCTATCCGGAAAAGAATTTTATAGGTTGTCATAAAGGGAAGCTTTCGGATGTGCCAATAAAACGACAGCCGGAGTTTGCCGGACAGCGTTACGATGGAAGATACTACAATCTTTTTCCCCATCGCCTTCGCCAGTTTCATCAAGCCATAGCTCTCGATGTTGAGCATAAAGACGTGTAAAATATCGTAATCCGCGACATTCGTGTTATATTTATCAAAATAATCCACGGTCAAACCCGCAGAGCGCAGGGCCTCCACGGTCCGAACGATTCTGTTGTG
This sequence comes from uncultured Clostridia bacterium, assembly GCA_944389045.1. Classification (GTDB taxonomy): domain Bacteria; phylum Bacillota; class Clostridia; order Oscillospirales; family CAG-272; genus RGIG1993. The sequence continues at coordinate 6,754 of CALXKW010000003.1, forward strand.
AACCCCGCCGGCCTTATTTTGAAATGCCGTAGCGTATGTATCGATTAAGATTCGCATAGACCATTCCTTTGCATTGTCCCGATTTGCTTCAATTTATCCTCATATAAAAACATATTCAGAATGATAAACTGCCAGAAAAGCGCTTCCTTCCAATAAGTCTGGCTGGACATCAGTTGTGTAAACCAGATCACCCCCATTACGGAGGATAATATAAAGAAATATCGGTTCTTAGAGCGGAAAGTATTTCTAAACATAAAAAACAGCAAGCCAAAAACGGCAAGACCAATCAACACACCGTGAGTAACCAAAATATCCAAAAAGAAATTGTGTGCATAATTTCCGTATTTTGACTCAAACCCGCCAATGCCCATTCCGAGGAAAAAATTATTCTTTATCTCATAGAACGCATGATTCCAAATATCGATTCTGCCCGAATCGCTCCCCGCCAAGCCGTTCAGCATATTTTGAAAAGCTCTTAATGAGTAGCTGTCCATTCCCAGCTTATCTATAACGATAAACAGAATTTCAAAAATACTATCCAGGAGAATCAAAACAATACCGGTTATCAGTATTATAAAAACAGACCGCACGACTCTTTTGCTTTTATCTCCCGAAATAAACAGCACTGTAAATATCAAAAGAACAATTGCCACAAGGGTAGAGCCGCGATTGGCAAACAAAACGATTTCCAGAAAAAAGGCAGCCGAAAAAGGCAAGAAGATTTTCTTTTTATAGAAGGAAATCAGTACCAGCGTGGCAGCGAACGCCGGAACGATCGCCATACCAAACGCCATGTAATCTCCCGATATGGAGTAATCGTTCATAGGGTCGATTAAAACAGTCAATCCGCCGATAAATGCCAATATTGTCCAACATGATAAAAGCTTTTGAACATCGGTCACATTCATGAGAAAGAATGCGGAAATCACACCATATATAATAAAATAATAATAATTTTCCCATGTAAAAGGATTTTTCCTAAAAACATAATCCAATACAAATACCGCGCTGACGACACCCGCTAAGCCAAACAACTTGAGAATTTTTTCGGAGTTTAATCTGAAATTTCCGAGCATAAGATCGATCGCGATAAGTGCCAGCACCGCACAAGCCAAAAAAAGCGTTGATCTTTCGCTATATATCTTCAAAAGCGGTCTGATGAGCACAAATAAATTCATATACAGAGCGGCGATCCACTCCGGAATATTATTTCTTTTTTTTCTGGCCGTTGTCATGGACTTTCCCCTTACAGATGGCTCTTCATAATATTAATATAACAATTGAAGGTTTTCGGTATACTGATCCTACAGCATTTTACAAACAGCCGGATACAGTTTTTGATGTCTTTCTGCTTATAATAATTTTTGAATGCGGCGGCATAGCCTGAGATATAAAGCTTTGACTGAAAGCCTTTTTCCTGTTTCGAATAAAAATCGATAAAATCGGAAAAATCAGAAAACAATTTTTCTTTAATTTCTTCCGTCTTTTTTCCCGACGGTCTGTTATCGACCTCGGTTATGTTTCTCTCATATAAAATCTCGTCAAGCTTGCCAATGGAAAACCCTTCCCGGATAAATCTAAGAAGAAATTCATAGTCCTGATGTCTATAATAGCTCTCATCAAAGCCGTGAAGTTTTCTGACAGCCTTTTCCGTCACCATCCACCCGCTGGTTTGCGGCGTCGGCTCCGCGAGCAGAATGCTTTTGGCTATATCTCTGTTCTTATCAAAAACAACATCGGTTCCATTTTTTCTATAATCACAAAAACAGGCGTCCAAATTATTTCGAATAAGAAACCGCACTTGTTTCTCAATTTTTTCCGGATAATACCAGTCGTCGTCATCTAAAAAGCAGAAAAACTGTCCCGACGAGTGTTTTATTCCCGTATTTCTTGCGGCCGATCCGTTTCTGTTTCGGTCATGACAAAGATATTTGACCCTTGTATCCTCCGCATAAAGCAGCATTTTGTTTTCCGTTTCTCTTCTCCACTCCGTATCCGGATTATTGTCATCTACTACAATAACCTCCAGATTGGAATATGTCTGTGTCAATACGGAATTGATCGCTTTACAAAGGGCATCCGATCTTTTGTACGTCGGTATAATTACCGATACCCGTGGGTTTTCACTCTCCATATTATCCTCGATTATTCCTGTGACGATGTAATGACCGAATCATGGAATTCCTTAAAATTCAGCCCTTTTTTATATCCGTCGATGCCTTTGTTGATCGCGGAAAGAAGCGAAAGTGTCTTCAGCTTGGTCAATTTTCTGCAACGCAGGGGATAATACCACTTCAGAAGCGATTTCAAACGAGGGAAAGCCGCCGCAAGATACGCTCCCACATCATAAAAATATTTCTCATCATACCCCGTAAACCATGTGGATTCTTCACACACAACATCGCAGAGGAGCCCCGGATAGGTGTACATACCTAAGCCCGCCCTGTGACAGTCCATACAGAAAATTGCGTCCTCCGCACACGCATACATACCGGAACCGGCGCCGAACCGCACGTCAAACACAATGCCGTTCTCTAAGATCTTCCTTCTGCGAAATGTAATATGCACGCTGCTGTATGTCCTGAAGCGCCCTATGGGTTTGGGTTTGACGAAAATTCTTTCGGTCTCATTCCACCCGATTCTGTTGATATTGAAAGCAAGAAAATCCGCTTTGGGCAAGGCACGATACGCGTTCTCTATCATAAGAGGGTATCCGTCGGCAAGCCTTTCGTCGTCGTCGCAAATCACACAAATATCCGCACTTGCATTTTTCAGAGCCATATTCCGGCTTCGTGATAACCCTCTCTCGGTAGAATCAACCCAAAGAACTGGGTATCCGTTGTATTCAAAAGAATGGATTCCCTCTTTATCGCACTGATTCACGACAACCGCTTCAGACTGTATATTCAGCCGCTCCAACAACGAAAAGTCGTTTTGATACATTGTCGCGGCCAAGATCTGTATTCTCAAACGGGTTCTCCCTTCACATACTTAATCTTTTTCCATACTCCAAAAAACAAATTTCTAACTGTCAGTACAAACGAAGAAATGGGGTTTTTGTTCTCGGCTTCCCGATACAACTTATAGTGCCATTTGATCAATTTGACATAACCGTGATTGCTGACAGAGCCGCTTCTTTTACGGTACTCGGCCAGCGTTTCGTTCAGCAAATAGCAGTCCGCCCTTTGACAGGCCTTTAACCACATGGCATAGTCATTGTTTTTCTTAATATCCGCAATCTGTATCAGGCCGACCGTTTCGGCGTCATACATCACTGTCAGACAGCCCATCCAGCAGTAGTTGTACATCCCATGCTTGGAAATCCGCTTGGGCCCCGTCACGCTCTTTCCGTTCGGACGAGACTCCTCATCAATTTCAATGTAATTCGTATAGGAAAAGTGATAACCGTTCTCGGTCATAAAAGCAATCTGCTTTTCGAGCTTGTCCGGCATCCAAAGATCGTCGCTGTCAAGAAAAGCGATCCACTTTCCTTTCGCTTCTCTTAAAGCCCGGTTTCTCGAAACCGCCGCGCCGCGGTTTGTCTCGTTTTTTATGTAGCGGATTCTGGAATCGGTCAGAAAAGCCATGACAACATCATCAGTATCATCAGTTGAACAATCATCGACAATGATAAGTTCCCATGCAGAGTACGACTGAGCTAACACAGATTCTATTGTCTCTTTTATAAATCGCCCTGTATTATATGAAGGCATGATTATAGACACTAAATCATTCATTTCATCTTCCTACCACTTCATCTAATTTATGCCACAAATGCTTCTCTACATATATTGTGGCGAGAAACACATTCAAAGTTTCTTCTATACTCTTTCCATTTATCAAGGAAGTTAAGAATTACCCCCCCCCGACCTTTCAAGTATTCTACAGGGAACGCCTACGGCTGTCGCACCATCTGGTATATCTTTGTTGACTAATGTACAAGCACCAATCACCGCATTTTCGCCAATCGTCACTCCGTTTTTTCCGGATATAACATTTGCCCTCATACCGATATATGCACCTTTTTTAATTGTTATGGGTGTATGTTGTTGATTAAATCCGTGACAAGCGAAGAAAACCCCATATGAAATAATACAGTTATCTTCCACAGTGAACATATGTGGTTCAAGATCGTCAAGGTAGCATCTCATCCCAATGAACACATTTTTTCCGATGTTATATCCGCATAAGCGATAGAAGAAAATCCGCCAACCATTCAGTACCATATGCGGAATAATTTTTGCACTCATCCATTTGCGGAAGAAAGCTTTTATTTTTTGCCAGATTGTCTTTTTCATAACCATTCACTTCCTTCCGTGCTTATACTCCTAATAACTCTCTTGCTTCCTCTTGCTTCTTTTCATATGTTTCTTGATCCACTTTACCTTGCATCATTAACCAATCTCCAAAATCCATATCACTGACCGTTCCCTCACGAACCGTATCACTTCTTTTGAGAACCTTTCCGACTGTCTGAAAGATAATCTTCATATCACCAAGAAAAGTAATTCCGTTATCAATGTATTGGAGATCATATTCAAATTTTCGTTCCCACGTTATGTTGTTCCGTCCATTGACCTGTGCCAGTCCAGTTAGACCGGGACGTACATTGTGACGTCTCCGTTGTTCTTCTGTCATAAACGTCATATCCCGGACAAGCTGGGGTCTTGGACCGACTATTGAAATGTGCGCTAAGGCTATATTAGCTAAGGATGGTAGCTCATCAAGAGAAGTGCTGCGAAGAAAAGCACCGTACTTTCCGAGACGCTGATCGTCGGGAAGTAAATTACCGTCCTTGTCCTTGGCATTGCTCATAGTACGGAACTTGATCAACTTAAAAATCTTTTCTTTTCCGTCCTTGCCTTTCTTACCGGGTCTTGGCTGAAGAAAGAACGGGTTTCCTTTCATAGCGATTACGCCAACGACAGTCAAGATCAACAGAACGGGAGACAACACAATCAAAGCTGTCACAGACAATATAATATCTATCAACCTCTTAAAAAACTTTGCGTACATTATGTATTCCTCATAAAAAGTCCGGATACTCTCGTACCGCAGACTACACAAAACCTTTATTGCATTGTATCTATCCGATAATCCGGTTTATGTAGTCATATCATGTAACACATTTTCCTTTATAGCACGACGAATAGCCGAGTGATGTTTTCCATCCTCGGCTAATTCAACCTCCTTATCAAATTTTGTACGCTTATCAGATTGGGTCAAAATAAGCAATCAAGAAGCCATTTTGACTTTCCAAAGGCTGTTTCCCGCCTTTTCCAACCTCGCACAAAACCTCATAGCGAAATTGAATTAACCGTGACAACCCTTAAAAAATCAGTATTTTTCTTGGTTGTCTCTATTATACCTCTTTCCCCCGCAAGCACATTAACCAAAGACGGAAGCTCGTCGAGAGAAGTCGAACGGAGCCATGCGCCGTACCGTCTAAGCCGCCTTTCGTCCGGAAGAAGCTCTCCGGCATGATCGCGCTCATTCGTCATGGTTCGGAATTTGACAAGACGAAATATCCTCTCTTTTCCGTCTTTTCCTTTTTTGCCCGGTCTTGGCTGCGTAAAGAAGGGATTTCCCTTCATGGCGATCGCTCCCGTAACGGTCAGAACCAAAATCAGCGGAGAGAGAAGAAGAAGAAGAAGAAGAAGAAGCGCGACAAGCGACAGGGAAAAATCCATCGCCCTCTTGAAAAATTTAGCGTACATAGGTAGCCCTCAATATGTAATTCTCCGGCCGGCAAAATCGAACCAGCCTTCATAAAAACCCGGCCGCACCGTTCAATTTTTTCAGCGGTCGCGTCGCCGCCCGACGGACAGAGCTTTTTGCTGACAGGGCAGCACCGCATTCTGCCCCTTTTGGGCCTGCCCGCTGTCAGGAAATATGAACAAATAGCCGAGCGATGAAACATCATACTCGGCTGATTCGACCTCCCTTATCCATTTGTCCCTCTATAGAGAGACCTTCACGCAAAACAGGATCGGATGATTTCGATCACGGTATCCTGTTCTTCCGCCGTCATCTTGATATCCGAAGGCAAACAAAGCCCTCTCTGAAAAATATCCAAGCCGACGTCGAGCGGCAGGCCGTCCTGTCCGAGCGGTGCCCCGTCGGAGTACGCATTGGTCTTCGCACGTCCGTTTCCCTCGCGGGTAACAAACCCGTTCATCCGGTAGAGCGGCTGGCTGTGCAGCGGCTTCCAGATCGGACGGCCCTCCGCGTTATACCTCGCCAGCGTCTCCAGGATCTCAGTGGGACAGGATTTTCCTTCTTCGGGACGATAGAGCGCCTCCTTCTCGTCCCGCACCTGCCGGCACATCGCGGACGGCTCGATCAGCAGGCAGGAGAGCCAGAAATTCGGTTCGCTGGCCTCTTGATCGTAAGGATTCATCTGAACCGGCAGATCCTTCAGCCCTTCCCGATAGCGCTGATAAATCGCCTTTTTCCGCGCGATATGCTCTTCCAAATGGGGAAACTGTCCCCGAACGACGCCGGCGATCAGGTTGCTCATCCGATAATTGTAGCCCGTCTCCTCGTGCTGATACCAGGGCGCATGTTCTCTCGACTGCGTCGACCACTTTCTGGCTTTTTCGGCGGCCTCCCTGTCATCGGTCAGAAGCATGCCGCCCGACGAGCCGGTAATAATTTTGTTTCCGTTAAACGAAATGGCGTTGAACCGGCCAAAGCTCCCGGTTGGTTTTCCTTTATAGCTTCCCCCGAGCGACTCGGCGGCATCTTCAATCAATACGACGCCATGCGCGTCACACACGGCTTTCAGTTCGTCCAGTTTTCCCGGCGTTCCATACAGATCGGCGCAGACAACCGCCCGAATGCCGGGATACAGAGAAAAAGCCTTCTCCAACGCCCTCGGATCCATATTCCAGGTGTCGTATTCGGTATCGATGAAGACCGGAATTCCGCCCTCGTACAAAACCGGATTTACGGTAGCGGAAAAACTGACGTCGCTCGTCGCCACCAAATCCCCGCGGCCGATTCCCGCCAGCTTGACACAGAGGTGAAGAGCGGCGGTGCCGCAGCCAAGGGCGACCGCAAAGCGGCAGCCGACTTTTTCCGCCGCGATTTTTTCGACCTCATCCACATTCGCGCCGGCCGTCGTAATCCAGTTCTTGTCAAAGGCGTCCTGTATGTAAGCAAGCTCCTCGTCCCCATGCCGAGTCGGCGAACAGAGCCATACTTTCTTTTCAAACGGCTTGAATCTTCCCTCGCTTCTGAACATCGCACTCTTCCCTTATCTCACAAATTCCTTGGAAAACGGTCGAAATTCCGTATGCCCTTTCGGAACTTCCCCAAAACGCGGGCCTTTTCCCCAAAAACATCTTTCTCCCCGTCTGTAAACCCGTGAATCGCGCGGTTTAAGAGGGCACCGGGAGAAACGAGCGGGTTACGGGAAAATTCACTTGAAAAAAGCATTTCCGCCCCCAAAAAGCGCATGCCAGGAGGAAATCCGAAATTCCCAACCTGCTCCGTAATCATGAAACCTGTTGCAGCCAAGATTCCAAACAAAATTATAGCATTCCATTTTGTTATTGTCAATAGATACGACCACTTTTGACGTTTTTTATAAAAATTAGATGCATGAATTCCCGATTTTATTCCTATTTTGAAGTTTGTTTCTTCGCCGTGGCGCATTAATCAATTTTATTTGTGGTATTAAAATGGTCAATTTGACCGGAAGTACATCAAAAAAGCACACGGACTATAATTTCCCGTGTGCCCCGAAATACGAACAGAAACAAAAAAAGCCCTTGAAATCAAGGGCTTTTCTGGAGCTGCTACCCGGATTCGGACCGGGGACCTCGTCCTTACCAAGGACGCGCTCTACCAACTGAGCCATAGCAGCGTCACAGCTTGCTCTGCCATTATAGCAGAGCAAGTTCTTTTTGTCAAGAGAAAAATAGGAAAAAACCAAATTTTTTTGTTCTTTCAAAAAGCGTTTGAAACTTCTCCGCGCGCTTTTCCCTTCCGTCTCAGAAAGGCAGCGAAAAGACCGACGTTCCGTTTCAGACTAAATCCTCCATTCACCGCACACACTCTCTGTATCATAGAAGCCTCTCTGCTCTGCGAAAAAGCTTCCGACCGCGGACAGGAAAAAGCTATGATACAGCAAGGGTCAGAGTTCGGGCCGATAACAGTCGAACGGCTTCAGCTTGAAGGCGTTGCGGCGGTGCAGGCTGTCGATGCGCTCGCGGATCTTTTCGTCCTCGCAGATGCCGGTGCGGATATAGCGGTCGAGAACGGCATAGGTAAAGCCGAGATTGTCCTCGTCCGTGCGTCCGCAGAGCCCGTCGGACGGCACCTTGTGTATCAGCTCGTCGGGAAGTCCGAGGATGCGGCCGACTTCGATCACCTCATGGACGGTCAGATGGCCGAGGGGACCGAAATCTCCCGCATCGTCCCCGTAGCGGGTGGAATAGCCCACCCAGTTTTCCGAAAGATTGCAGGTATTGGCCACCCGGCCGTTGCGGCTTTGAGATACCGCATAGAGCGTCGCCATGCGAATGCGCGGCGGAAGATTGGTCAGCGCCTGAACCGACGGAACAATCTCTTCGGGCAGAGCGGACAGAAGCCCGTCGTAAGCTTTTTGAATGTTGACCACATGATACGCGATGCCGAGATGCTCAACCAGCCGGTAGGCCGCGTCGATATCGGGCTGAATCCCGTTGGGCATCAGAACGCCGATTACACGCTCTTTTCCCAGAGCCTCGGCACAGAGGGCGGCCACCACGGAGCTGTCCTTTCCTCCCGAAATCCCCACCACGGCGTTGCAGCCCTTTCCGTTTTCTTCAAACCACGCGCGGATCCAGTTCACCGCTCCGTCTTTGATTTTTTTTGCATCAAACATCGCGCTCTCCTTTGCCTCCATTCTTTTCGATACAAACCGCCGGGAATAAGCCGCAAACGCCTCTTTTTCCACGCAGCCGAGCCTAATCGCGCCAAACCGGAAACCCGGACGAAACATCCCGAAAAGCCAAACGCGCCTTGCACGCTGTTCGGCTCCCACGGCATACGCTAAAAATTCGCGCAGGGCTCCGTTCTTTTTTTATATTGTAACACAACGGCCAAAAAAATGCAAGAAAAAAGTCACTTTCCCCACAAAAGAGATCATCGGAAAAACGATAGGAAACAGAAAATGCAAGCGCAGACGGCGGCGGCCGCTTTGTAAGCGCGGGAAACACGCTTTCCCTTCTCGATTTTTTTCGCGCCCTCGACCGGCTGTCCGCCATGCTTTTTTCGTTCCGATTTTCGGTCTATTCCCTCGAAAATTTTTTCAAAAAAGATATTGACAAACCTCCCGTGTTATGCTATAATCGGTTTTGCCGTTGAACGGTCGTGAAATTCCATAACATGCTGGTGTGGCTCAATGGCAGAGCAGCTGATTTGTAATCAGCAGGTTGATGGTTCGACTCCGTTCACCAGCTCCACAAGGGGGAATTCCCGAGCGGTCAAAGGGGGCAGACTGTAAATCTGTTAGCTTCGCTTTCGGTGGTTCGAATCCACCTTCCCCCACCAAAAGCCCACACGCGATGGCGTGTGGGCTTTTAATTTTTCCTCTATCGTTGTCTGCTGCCTTCTTGTCCGAACCTTCTTGTCCGAATTAAAAAGCGTAAAACGACGCGCCCACATTTCCATGCTCCCGTTTCTATTTTTATAAAACATCTTTATATAAATCATCTTCGGTATCGGAGCAAAGAAATTACACGGAACATAAGGGCTTCTGTGTTCATAAACGCTCCTTGAGCCCTTTTATCGCCTTTCCGTGTCCTTGATTCCCAACACCCCCAAAGGCCTGCCCCGCTATTCGCAGGGCAGGCCTTTGGGGGTGTTGGGGTTCCGGAGGCTTTTTCCTTTCGTAAACGGTTCAGGCCTTCCGGATAGCCTTGAAAATCGCGCCGAGGCTCGGGGCGTTGCCGTAGAGAAGGACGCCCACCCGATAGATCTTGGCCGAAAGCACGCCGATGCCCACCACGGAGCCGATCAGAACCGCCACCGAGAGCAGGATTTCGTAGACGGGTACGGTGCTCATGGCAATGCGCGTAAACATCGCCATCGGCGAAGTAAAAGGAATATAGGAGCAGACCACCATAGCCGTGTTATCCACCGAGCCGCTGCCCATCGAGACCATAACCACAAGGAAAGCGGCGATGAACAAAAAGGTCAACGGCATGACGGCGACATTCACATCCTCCACCTTCGAGACCGTAGAGCCGATGGCTCCGTACAGAAAGGCGTAGATGAAGAAGCCGAGGACAAAGAAGAGGAGCATATAGCCGAGCAGATTGAGCGGCACGTCGAAAATGGAGGAGATGATGGCGTTGCCCTCCCAATAGGAGCGGTTCAGATTGAAGAACACGAAGGCCGAACCGAAAATAGCAAGAAGCTGTACCAGCCCTGCAAGACAAGAAGCGATCACCTTGCCGAACATCATGCCGACCGGACGGGCGCTGGTGATGAGCAGCTCCATGGCGCGCGAATTCTTCTCCGAGGCCACGTTCGACGCCACCATCTGTCCGTAGAGCAGGATGACCATATAGAGCGCGAAGATCATGATATAGGTATAGAAAAAATTCTGCATCTGATCCTTGCCGAGATTCGTGATCTCATGTTCGATCGGCGCGGAAAGAATCGCCTCCGCCTCTTCCGGAGAGAGTCCTTCCGCAACCATGGCATTCAGCCGATAGAGATTCTGCAGAACCTCGTCAGCCAGCGCGGTATTCGTATCGTACATCGAGAGATTGTTCACATAATAGCGATAGGAAGTGGGACCGGTGAGGACGACGGCACATTCCGCCTGACCGGAAGTGATCCTTTCACGGATCGCCGTGTCCTCCTCCCCGGTCAATTCGATCGAATAACCGGGAAAGGCTGCGGCGAAGAGTTCGCGGACAAGCGCGCCGTCCTCCTCCTTCTCCGCACGAACCAGCATCAAAGGAAGCTCTTCGGGTAAATCCTCCCCCTTTTCGTTTCCGAAGGTCGCTTTTAGGCGGGGAAAAAAGATCACCAGCGCGATGACGCAGACCAGCGCCAGCGTGATGCCGACAAAGGCCTTGTTTTTGATATAATGCTTGAGTTCAAAATTCAGAATGATGCGGAACTGCTTCATTTTTCGTTTTCCCCCGCTTTCCCCGCGTATTCCACAAAAATATCGTTGAGAGACGGCTCAAAAACCTTCATCTCGTCGATGTCGTAAGTCTCCGCAAGATGTTTCATCACCGCCGCCTTGTCCCGGTCTGAGGCCATACGGAGCAGCAGATCGCCGTTCTCAAGCAGCGTGCAGTTCTCCCCGAAAGCCTTTTGCACCGCCTCGGATTCCGTGGTGCGCACCACCAGACGGTCGCGCAGATAGCCGCGCTTGATCGCCCGCAGATCGCCCGTAAGGGCCACCCGGCCGTCCTTCAGAATCGCAATATGATCACAGAATTCCTCGATATAACTCATCTGATGGCTGGAGAATAGCACGATCTTGCCCCGGGCAATCTCTTCCTTTACCACTTCCTTGAGCAGCATGGCGTTTACGGGATCCAGCCCCGAGAAGGGCTCGTCGAGAATGACAATCCGCGGATTGTGCGCCAGCGCGGTAATCAGCTGAATTTTCTGCTGGTTTCCCTTCGAAAGCGTATCCAGCCGCTTGTTCCGATACTCGGCCATTCCCAGACGGCGCAGCCAGAAATCGACCGCCTCGGCCGCCGCCTTCCGCTCCAGCCCTTTGAGCTCGGCAAAATAACAGAGCTGCTCAAAAATGATTTTCTTAGGGTAAAGTCCCCTCTCTTCGGGAAGATAGCCGATCGGCATCGTCCGATAATCGATCGGTGCGCCGTCGATCGTAATTTCGCCTCCGTTGGCCGGAAAGACGTTCATCAGAATCCGGATGGTCGTGGTCTTTCCCGCGCCGTTGCGCCCCAGAAGACCGAACGCCTTACCGCCCTCCGCCTGAAACGAAATGCCTTTCAGCACCTTTTTCTCTCCAAAACTTTTCTCGATGTTCCGCAGTTCCAATACCATACTGCGCTCTCCCTTCTGCCGGTTGTGCCCTTTCGGCCGCCCGTCTCTGCCTCCGGACAGGCTTTCTTTCCGGGCGTTGATTTTAGCCTTTTCACTCAGCCGCGCCATGAGCGCGTTCCTTCACTCTTTGTGATCTGTTTTTTCCCGCCCTTAAACCTTTTCCGAATAAAGCCGGCCGAAAATACGCTCCGCCCTTTGTCCTCCGGTAAAAACTCAAAAACCAATACGGTTGCATTATAGCATATCCGAAACCGAACGGCAAGAGAAAATACGGAAAAAAAGAGACTGAAGTTTTTCTTCCGACCCGGTTCTTTCCCGTCTGCAAGACCCTTTTATCCGCCGGTGCATATATTGTAGATGACTACCGATAACGGAGGAAATATATGAACCATTGTCATAGATCCAATCCCATACCCTTTGCCGCGTTTCTGCAGGGCCGCCCGCAGGCGGTTGCCAAACTCTGCGGAAGTCCCGACTTTCCCGAGATCTGCGGCAGCGTTTCTTTCTATCAGACCCCCCGCGGCGTGCTGGTGGCGGCCGAGGTGGCCGGACTTCCCGCCGCACCCCTCCGGGGGAGCGACCCCTGTCAGGGCGGTACGGCGGGGTGGACTCCCGTCCATGCCTGCCGCATGAATCCCCGCGGATTCACCGACACCTATCCCGACCCCCGCGCGGATTTCCGCTCCGGCCCGAACGGGGATTCCCGCGGCGATTCTTCGTATCTAAACGAGCAGGAGGGTTTCCGTGACGGCTTTGGCAGTTCCTGCTGCGGCTCACGCGGAAATTCCCAAAATGCTTCCTCAAACTCCCGCGGAAATTCCCAAAACGCTTCCCCAAACTCCTGCAAGGGCCGGATCTTCGGCTTTCACATTCACAGCGGCTCACGCTGCAGCGGGAACGGGAGCGACCCCTTCGCCGATACAGACGGCCACTACAATCCCGGCGGCTGCGAGCATCCCTACCACGCGGGGGATATGCCTCCCCTGTTCGGCTCTGACGGCTGCGCCTATCTGGTTTTTCTCACCAACCACTTTACCGTAAACGAGGTTATCGGAAGAACCGTCGTCATTCACGACATGCCCGACGACTTCACCAGTCAGCCCGCCGGAAATGCGGGCAATAAAATTGCCTGCGGCGTCATCTGCCGGCCCTCCTGCCGATAAGCGGAAGAAGAGTACCGGAGATTGCCCTCTTTCAAACCCGAAGGGAGAGCGCCTTCTCGGCGTTCTCCCTTCGCTCTTTTGCAAAAAGCCCGATCGGATAATCGAAGGCGCCTTTCCCCTCTATGCCCTTTCTGGACGAACCGGCGGCTTTGTTCCCGTTTTCACCGGTTGGTCTTTTGCCTTCTGTCGTCCTTTGCCCTCTTCTCTTTGACTCCTATCTCAGCCTCCCAAGCTTTCCGCATCCGACCTTTTTCGCGCTCTTTCGGCCGTCAGCTTATCTTGACATTTCCCACCGCCGGTGATAGAATAGACAAGAGCAAAAAAAGGACAGGCCAGACAGGCGAACCGAACCAAATGAAGGAAATTCAAATTCAGATCAACGAGAATCTGGAGTTTATAAACAGCATTCTTCTGACAAGCCACTTCAACAGTCTGACAAAGCCTTTGGTCGGCTTCCCGCTCATGACCGATGCGGAGAACGAATATACCTCGGCGATCCGGTCGTTTTTCCGGGAATTTCAAGACCATAAAGTCTACAGAGTGATAGAGGGAATGATCCCGAAAGGGTTTCTCTTCTCGCGGCCGGTGGAAATCGCCCTTTCGCTGGGAAAACGGGATTTTGCCGTCCGGCTTCCGCTCTCCCCCCTATGCATCGACTACAGCGGAGGGATGACAAAAATCGGCGAGCTGTTGGAAGAAATGAAAGATCTTTCCGAGGCGAGCCTCTATTTCGATTTTTTTGAAAGCCAGAAAAGTTTTTACCGGGATTTTCTGAAAAAGGCGGAAGAGACCCTGTCTTTCCGGCCTGCCGAAGTGCTGGAAGAAGAGTTCGGAAGGGAACAAAACTCCTACCACTATGTGATCTCCTCCCTGATGAACGGAAACTTCGGCATTTCCTTTCGGGAGCCCCAAGCCGAAAAAGCCGATCTGTTTTCGGTCTTTACCGCCGATTCCTTCAGCCTCTCGCCCGCCGTTTTGTTCCACGAGTTCTCGCATCCCTTTATCAATCCGCTGACAAAGAAAAACGCCGCTCTCGTACACCAGTACCGAGAGGCTTATGGAAAACTGGCTCCCTACCGTCTGCCCGATTACCGGTCGGGATATGGCGATTGGGAAGAATGCGTCAACGAGCATCTTGTTCGCGCGATGGCGGTACATCTTCTGAAAAAGTGCCGCTTTAACGAACTTTCCGAGGAGCTTTTCCGCATGGATTTTGAAAGCGGATACCGCTATCTCCCCCTGATTCTTGAAAAATATGAATACTACGACAGAAGCCGCGGCGTATACGCCGATTTTGAAGCCTATCTTCCCGAACTGCTGAAGGTTTTCTCCGAGAATATCGGGTGAACCTTTATGCGCCGCAATTTTTCAAAAGAGAGAGTCCCATGCAAAAAACAAGGAAAGAAAAGAAAAGAAAAGCCCGGAAAATTCCGAAGCTCCTGACCGCCCTCGCCCTGACGCTCTGCCTTTTTGTCTCCTGCCAAAAAGGCCCGGACGAAGGGCTGGGCATTCCCTACGCCGACCTGAAGGCCTGTGCCCGCGTTCCCTGGGACATGGTGATCTTCGACGGCTGTCTCTATGTCGGCGCCGGGGACTATGGCCGCAACCTCTCGCCCGGACGCGTTCTGCGCTGCTCGCTTTCCGAGGAAAAATGGGAGGAATGCGGGAAAATTCATGACGAGCAGATCAACCGCTTTGTCTTTCTGGGAGAGACTCTGGTCATTCCCGGCACCGACCCGACCGGCTCCTGGGAGTGGGGCGGCTATTATGTCCTCGGAGAGGACGGCTTTCGGGAGATCGACACCATTCCGCACGGCGTACACAACTTCGACATGGCGCTCTATCAGGGACGCCTCTTCGCCGCCTTAGGCGTCGATACCGACAGCTTTCCCGTGGCGGTATCGGATGACGGCGGACAAAGCTTCTCCACGCTTTCCCTTCTGCGAGACGGAAAAGAAGTCTCTGTCTTCCGGGAAGACGACTACAACCGGATATACGATTTCTTCATTCATGGGGAGAATCTCTATCTTCTCTATTACGACGACCTCTACCTCTACCGTGAAGGGGGAAAGAGTGCAAAGGTCGGCTATTTTGACTTCGTAAGCTCCTGGGAGGGAAAATATCAGCTGGCAAAGGAAACCTATGTGCCGATCCTTGCCAAAACCTCCTTTGCCGGCCGGTACTTTTTTACCACCGAGACGCTCTATGTCTGCGACGAAGTAAACGGTCTTCTCGGAGACCCCCAGCCTCTTTCGCCGAACGGCTTCGACCGGATTTACGATCTCTATGTCGAGGACGGGCTTCTCTATCTTCTGGCCGTCGAGGAGCTCGGGGACGAATATCAAATGACCGTTCTTGCCGCAGAGGAAGACGGCGGCTTTTCCACGCTCTTCTCCTTTACCGATCCCCTTCCCGCCATGAGCTTTGCCAAGGAGGGCGAAAGCTTTTACTTCGGGCTCGGCAAAATCAACGGCGACGACAAACGAAACGGCACGATACTGAAAATCGACCGCACCGCGTGACCGCATTTTGATAATAAGTGCTAAAAACCGCCATATCGCCCGGAAGGACCGGACCGTATGGCGGTTTTTGTCTTTTTCTGTCACCGTCTTCTGAACGGCATGTTTCTATACATTGTAAGGGCAAAGCTTCTTGCAGACCGGCCTTTCCCGCCGTCATCGGCTCCCGTCGTTTTCGGGCGGCCGTGGCCCGGTACGGTCAGCTGAGATGCAGATCGCGATACAGCCCTGTGAGAAGGGCCGTCTCTTCCTCCGCGCAGTTTTGAGCGGTTTTAACCTGTTGGAGCGCGATTTTCCGTCTCTTGGGAAGAAACAGAATGGTGAACCAGCGCGCTACCTGACAGAACGGATAGAGGATCGGCGCCTTCTCCAAAATCGGGTACTGCTGGCGCAGACGCGAAAAGGAGGGAAAAATCTTTGAGAGAAGAAAGCGGAATTTTCCTCTCTTTCCCACACGGGCCGTCACGGCGGCGGTGAGACTGCCGTAGCTCCCTCCCTGAAGCACATAGGCTTCCATTTTCGCGGTCATCTCGTCCCCCTCGCCCCCCAGAAACCAGTAGGAAGCCAGCTTTTGGGCGCACCGGTGAAAGACGGTCAGATCCTGTGCCTCCAGAAGAGCGGCAAGCGCCTCTTTGTCATACGGCATAGAGCGCTCCATGACGACAAGATCCATGAAAGGACGGATGCCGCATCCGCCGTTGCAAAAATGCTTGGCGGTGTGCGCCATCATATAGGCGTAAAAATACGCTCCGTTCAGCGTGTATTCGAAGGAGCCCTCTTCCTTTGGGGAAGCGTTTTCCCAGGGATCTCCTAAGCCCCGGGAGCGAATCTCGTTATCGTCGATCAGATCAAAGTGAAGCTCCACATGCAGGTCGCTTGGCGTGAAAAGCGATATGTCGTGCGTGCTCTCCCCTTCCCTCCGGTAGCCCAGCTTTCCGACAAGCGCCGCGGCGGCCTTTGCCCTTTCCTCCGGCCGGACCAGCACGTCGATGTCGCAGCTTGTCCGCATGACCGGATCGGGGTAATAGTCGCGCAGAACCGAGCCCTTCAGCGGCAGAAAGCGAATCTCCTCTTCGGTCAGAACCCGCCGCAGGGCGTCAAGCTCGTAGGTAATTCTCTCATAGCGGTAATAGGCGAGATACTCCTGGCGTGCGAAGGCGCCGGCGGCCTTTTCGGTGAGAACGCCCTCACCGGTGAGAACACCCGCCTCGGAAAGCGCCGCTCCCGCCAGATGCGATAGATCCTGTTCCTTGGAAAGCAGATAAATCTCCTTAACCCGCTCGGGCGTCAGAGCGTCTTTCAGCGCGGGAGGAAGTGGCGTGCCCAAAAGGCGGGAGCCGATCAGACCGGCAAGACAGCCCGCCGCGGTGGTATAATCCTGTTTCATAAACGATCCTTTCCTTGCGGGAATGGGGGAAGCGCCCCCGATGCTCGCAAGCGCGTGAAACCCCGCGCCGCATCTTTTGGTCCCTTTTGTTCCGACTTTTCCGGCCTTTGTCCTGTATTCGTCTTCTGTCCCGAATCCGGCTTTGATTCTTCTTTGGCCGTGTATTTTGTCTTTTCCCTTTTCTGCCTTTTTTTGAAAAGCGGGAAAGACTACCGCCCCTTCGCGTAAGCGGGAAGGATTCGGTCGAAGACCGACACGATCTTCCCCTCGCGGCGGTACACCCGGGGGATTCTTTCTCCGAGTGCGCAGAGAAGCTCGTAAGCGATGGTTCCGCAGCGGGCAGCCAGTTCTCCGACCGAAAGGCCGCCGTTCCCGTAGACCGTCACGAGATCGCCCGCCGCCGCACGGGGAAGCTCACTCACATCCGCCATGCACTGATCCATACAGACCCGCCCCAGAAGAGGCGCGAAGCCGTCCCGCAGTCTTACCGAGAGGAGGCCGTTTCCGCACCGGCGCCAAAGCCCGTCGGCATAGCCGATGGGAAGAGTGGCCACCCGCATCGTCTTCTCTGCCCGGAAGGTGCGGCCGTAGCTCACCGTCTCGCCCGCGCGGATCTCCTTGACAAGATCGACCACCGTCCTGAGGGTCAGCGCGGGCGTAAGAGACGGACAGGAGACGACGGCGTCGGAGGGCGGAAGGCCGTAGAGCACGATGCCCGCCCGCACCATGTCGAGCGCCGCCTCGGGATAGTCGAAAATCGCCGCGGAATTGGCGGCGTGGCGGAGGGGAAAGCAGATCTTTCGGCGGGCGAGCGCTTCGGTCACGGCGAGAAAGGCGGCGAGCTGTTCCTTCGTAAACGCCCGTCCGGATTCCCCCTCGTCGGCCGAGGCAAAATGCGTGAAAATTCCCTCACGGACAAGGCCGGGAAGCGTTGCCGCCCGCTCGATTTCCGGAAGATGGAGTCGGCGCTCCTCTTCTGAGCGCACCGGAAAGCCGATCCGCCCCATCCCGGTGTCGAGCTTCAGATGGATTTTGACCGTCACGCCCGCCGCCCGGGCATAATGCGCCAGCTCCTCTGCAAAATCGAGAGAAAAAACGCACTGCGAGAGGTTGTGCTCCGCAAGAAGAGGGGCGCAGGCGGGCGGAGTATAGCCGAGAATCAAAAGAGGAAGCGACACCCGGGCCAGCCGAACCTCCAATGCCTCCTCGATGTTGGAGACCGCCAGAAAATCCGCGCCGAGGCTCTGATACAGACGTGCAAGCGTCAGAGCGCCGTGTCCGTAGGCGTTGGCTTTGATGACGCAGCAAAGCCGGACCGAGGGGGCAAGCGCCCCGCGCACCGTATGGTAATTGGCGGTCAGGGCGTCGAGATCCACCTCGGCCCAGGCCCGCTTTTGCTTGGAATCGATCTCGATCATTCCCCGCTCCTTTCGCTTTTTCAGAAAAATCCGATTTTCCCCGCCGTTTTTAAGACAGTCTTTCCCCGCTTTTCGGAAGAAAAACCTGCCGAAGGGTGCCGTGCCGCGCCATACGCCGCATCGGCCCGGCCGCGCGGCGGACTCTCTTTTTCCTTTTATGGAGTTTCTTTCTCCCACAGGGGGTGCCGTATAAAAAGTCCGGGACAGAGGAAGAGCGGACGGAAAGAAGACTGGCCGGACAATAAGAGCACCGCCCGACAGCCATCCGTCATGCATTTGATTTTAGCACAAAGCGCCTTAAAAAGCAACCCCCACCGCACTTCATGCCGACCGGCGCCCGTTTTCTTTCAGCTCTCGTTCCGACGCCTCATCGGCGGCATCCGGCGATTCCCCTTGCGTCTCCTTCCGCTCCCCCTCCGCTTCTCTCTCTTTCGCGTTCCTTCCCCGTTTGGCCTTGTCGTCGGCCGGCGCAGAACCGGTCTTTCGACGCTGCTTCTATATTATTCTTATGCCGAAAATCCGGGCAGAAGAATCCCCGTCCGCGTGCCCGGATGGGGCGCGGACGGGGATTTTATGTTCACTTCAAGATCTCGCTCATATTGAGAGATCTTCCGGTTTTGAAAACCTGCCCGATTACTGCATCGATGCGCTCAGAAGCTCCCGGGAGGTATCGGTTTCGGTGATCGTCACCGTCACGTTGGAATACGCGCCGTCGGGAATGCCGGTCACCACATTGCCGAAGATGGCGCAGCCCTCCGCCGCGGTATAGACGGCGCCGGCCGCCGTAACCTGCCGGTAGAGCGTGTAATCGGACGACTCGCCGCCCAGAATGCCGGTTATCGTCTTGGTGCCGCCTCCGACAAGGTCAAAGACCACTTTCACCGTCACATATTCCACGCTCGGAAGCTTATTCACGTTGGCAACGAGCAGAATGCGAAGATCGTGCGCGGAATCGCCCTCTTTCACCTGATAGTAGGCGGAGAAAGCGTCCTCGCTGCTCAGCACCGTGGAATCGTCATACCAGACCTCCATCTCAGCCAGCTGGATGTAGACGCGGCCCGCATCGCTCACCTTCGGCCAGGGATCGTCGGTCCAGATCCGGATATACTTGGCTTCGACCGTGTCGAATTCGACCGTAAGGGCATTCTGGCCCGAAACCGGCTCTTCGCAGGTCTTTGCCGCCGCATCATACCAGTTCAGATTGTCGGTCGAGTACTGAATTTTGAAGGAGCGCGGAATGCCCGACCAGACGCCCTCGTCCGCGTTAGTGCTCGCCGAATAGAGCACCACACGGTTAACAGCTGTCAGATGCTCGAACGCAATACCGCAGTACATCGGCGTCGTTCCGTTCACCGGCGTGGAAAAACCGCCCTCTCCTTCCACTTCGCCGTTGTTCAGCTTTGTTGCCGTCCATGTGCCGTTTTCGAGCGCGGCGGAAGCGAAGGGCGTCTCGCCGAGCGCCAGATTCACGCCGGGCGTATAGACGGCCTCTTCCTCAACGGGGGGCTCGGGGGTAACAACGGTTTCGGAATCGTAAAGCTCAAATTCCGAGAGCTTGACATGGTTGGAGCGCGTCATGTAAAGACGGACATAACGGGTCTCGGTGCGGTCAAAGGTAAGTTCGATCGGTCTCCACTCGGTCGGCATCTCAGAGAGCGCGGCCACCGCTGTCCAATCTTCGCCGTTGTCCGAGATCTCGATCTTCATCGTGTCGGGAAGAGCCAGATTGTCCGTCCAGGCGTCCTCGACCGACTCCCGGCTGTGCTTATAGCGTTCGGTAGCAGGCCAGATCACCGCCTTGTCGAGATAGGTCGCCTCTCCGAGGTCGATCACAATCCAAGCATCGGAGGCGGTGTCGCTCGCCACGGTATGCCAGCCGGCGAACTGTCCCCAGTCGAAGGCCGTCGTCGCCATGTTGTAGCAGTCGCCGTCGTTGATATAGGCCGTCTGCCAAGGGCCGTCCACATGGTTGGGCGAGCAGGTGACCGGCTTATCCACCGCCAGATTGGGGCTGTAGGGCTCCGTATCGGCATAGCCCTTGTTGTAGACCGCCATTTCGCAGATCTTCATTCTCCAGGCGTGATCCTTGCTGTCGCGATTCACCGACAGTGCGACGAAACGGACATACTTGGCGGTGATGGCCTCAAACTGGAAGGTCTGGGGGCCGAAGTCCGGAATGGCATAATCGTAGGTCTCAAAAACCCTTAAGTAGGATTCGCCGTCCACCGAAACCTCAATGGCGAAAGCGTTAGGCATACCGTAGCAAATGCCGTTCTGATCCTTGCTGGGATAAACGACCACGGTATCAAAGGTTCTCAGATCGGGAAATTCGTAGCCGACCCACTCCGAGTGGTTGTAGTTCCAAAGAGGGTGGGCGTATTGATCCTGCGCGTCGCCGTTGGTGTGATAGCCGCCGTTGCTGATTCCGTCGCCGGCGGTGTTCATGCTGCCGTCGTTGATGTAGTTAAGCGACCAGTCGTACTCGGCGCTCTCGTGCGCTCCGTACTGCGAATCTACGATCACGCCGTCCTCCCTTGCCAGGTTGCCTTTCTCAAAGGTCAGGGATTCGGGATTCTCCTCATAAGCGGGCTCATCCGCCGCCAGAGAAGCAAAGACGGGAAGAAGCGCGATGACCATGGCAAGGGTCAGAAGCAATGCCAGAGCACGCGCCTTAAAACTGTGTCTGTGTTCCATCTTCATTGCAATACCTTTCATCAAAAATTTTGAGGTGGGAAGATTATCTCGGGTTCCTTTTTTGAGGATGTCGGACAGGGACGCCTGAGGAACCGTTTTCCGCCATAGCCAAGTAGAATTTTTTCGTGCGCATACCGAACTCTTCTCCATGAGCCACCGACGGAATACCGTCTTTATTTTAGCATCTTCCCGCAGCAGAAGATAGATTGAAAAGTGCCGTTTATTATGTCTTTTTTTGTTTAGAACGAAAATATAGGAAAATTACCGTTAAATTTCTACAAACCGTCTTATTACTTTATCTCTTTTCTGTTTCTTTTCTTTTTTTCCTTTCTCTGCGGAAGGTAGAACAAAGCGCAAAAAGAGAGCTCCTTTTGGAGCTCTCTCATATGGATAACCAAATTAAGGATGAAAAGCTGTCCGCTGCAGACCTGCCCGCATATTCCTGTGCCAAAAGCGTTTTCGCCCTTTTCCAAAGGGAATCCGCTTCACGGAAAAGATTTATGCAAAAGGACCTCCGCAGGAAAGCAAAGCCACGGCCGCAAACCGGTCCGTCTTTTATTTGCGCGAGACGCTCAGAAGAACATTCGAGGTGTCGGTCTCGGTGATCGTCACCGTCACGCCGGTATACGCGCCGTCGGGAATATCGGTGATCACGCTGCCGAAGATGGCGCAGCCCGCCGCCGCGGTATAGACGTCGTCTCCCGCCGTGACCTTGCGGTAAAGCTCATAGTCGGAATTCTCGCCGCCAAGAATCTTGGTAAGCGATTTGGTTTTGCCGTCGGTCAGAGTAAAGACGATCTTCACCGTCACATATTCCACGCTCGGAAGCTTGCTCTCGTTGGCCACAAGCAGAACGCGGAGCGCATGCGTCGAACCGCTTCCCTCCTGCTCCTGATAATAGACGGCAAAGGCGTCCTCGCTGCCCAGCGTGAAGGGATCGTACCAAACCTCCATCTCGGCCAGCTGTATGTAGGTTCTGCCGCCGTCGCTCGCCTTCAGCCAGGGATCGTCGGTCCAGACCCGGATATACTTGGCGTCGACCGCGTCGAAGAGAATCTCCACGGCGTCCTGCCCCGGAACAGGATCTTCAAAGGTTTTTTCAGCCACATCGTACCAGGTCAGCTCATCGACCGAATACTGGATCTTCAGCGACCGGGGAATGCCCGACCAGATGCCCTCATCCTCGATGGCGGACGTTGCCGCCGAATAAAGCACCACCTTGTTGACTCTTGTCAGCTGAGCGAACTCGATCCCGCAGTAAAGGACCGACCCGTCGGTCCCGGCAGCGGTGGTAAAGCCTCCCGCTTCCTCTACGGTTTCGTTGTTCAGATTCGAAAGATCCCAGCCGTCGCTGTTGATGATCGAAGAATAGAAGACCTTTCCTCCAGGAGCCAGATTGACACCCGGCTTGACCAGAGCCTCTTCCTCCCCGGGCTTTTCGGGCGTCACCGACTTCGTGGTGTCAAAGATTTCAAACTCAGAGAGCTTGACATGCCCGTTGCGGGTCATGTAAAGGCGGACGTACTGCGTCTCGGTCCGGGTAAAATCGATCTGGATCGGCTCCCACTCGGTCGGCATTTCGGAAAGAGAAGCGACTTCGGTAAAGGTTTCGCCGTCGTCCGACACCTCGATCTTCATGGTGAGGGGAAGCGCGAGATTGTCGGCGCCGGCAGGAGAGGCGCCGGTATTCCGGAATCTCTCGGTGGAGGGCCAGATCACCACGAGGTCGACCGCGGTCTTCTCTTCAAGATCGATGACGATCCACGCAGCCTCGTCGGCCGCCGCCTGTGTCGAGGTATGCCATCCGGCAAACTGTCCCCAGTCATACTGCGTCGTGACGAGGTTATAGCGGTCGCCGTCGTTGATGTTCAGCCGGTTCCAGGTAGGCTCAGAAAAATGGCAGTCGGTAGAAGTGACCGGCTTGCCGGTGGCCAGATTGGGGCAGTAGGGCTCCGTATTGGCATAACCCTCGTTGTAGACCGCCATCTCGCTGAGCTTCAGCGCCCACTTGAAATCTCTGTCCTGATTGAGCGAGAGCGCGACGAAACGGACGTACTGCACGCTCACCGCGTCGAACTGGAAGGTCTGAGGGCCGAAGGCGGGAATGGCGTAATCGTAGGCCTCATACACCCGCTTGTAGTTTTCGCCGTCCACCGAAACCTCGATGGCGAAGGCGTTGGGCATACCGCGGCAGACTCCGTCGGAGTCCATGCTGGGATAGACAACGACCGTGTCAAATTCGACCGTCTCGCCGAAATTGTAGCCCACCCATTCGCCGTGGTTGTTGGTGAAGAGATTCTGTCCGTATTCGTTCACCGCCACGGTGCTGGTGTGAAAACCGCCGGTGCTGGTTCCCTCGTCGTTTTCGACGGTGTTCATCTTGCCGTCGTTGAGGTTGATGTTTTCCCAATTCCAGCTGGGATCATAGTGGGAATCGTACTGGGAAATAATTTCGACTTTTTCTCCCCGCGCCAGATTGCCGTTCGCATAAGTCAGAGAAGCAGGCTCCTCCTCATACGCGGGCGTTTCGGCCAGAGAAACAAAAGCCGGAACCAGCGCCGCAGTCATTACGACCGCCAAAAGAAGCGCCAGTCCTTTTGTCAGAAAACCGTGCTTGCGTTCCATTTTCATCAAACACCTTTCATGATTTTTCTCGGCAGCCGCATGCCTTTTTCGGCGAAAAACCTCCGGCCGGGTGCCCTTGCTCTCATTCTTCTGGCACCGGTTTTTCATCTTGCAGGCCGGTTCGCTGCCAATGATTCAGTTTGTATTATATCATACTTGCTATGATAAAAAAAGGACCAAAAGTGCCGAAATGTGTGTTCTTTTTTGTGATAAAAAGAGCAAAATTCCGCACATTTTTTTACAGAAGACAATCCGATTCGCGTAAGTCTCCTCCGGAGAGCGACCCGGCCTGCACCGCCCGCTGCCCAAAATGACGGCCGCTTACCGCGAGAAGCGCGAAAGCGCTGGTTCATTCACGCCGGGAGAACTCAGCACTTCGGTATCGTCAGCATTTTCCCGCCCGATCGGACCCAATGCGTCCATCCTCGCAGTTTTTCCAGGGCGTTCCGATAAAGCCCACCTGCTTGAAGTCCCGCATGTTGTGGCGGATGATGTAATCGATATAGGCTGCCGTCATTCTGGCGGTCAGAAGGTAGCCCGCCGGAGAAAGATGTCCGCTGAGAAAGAAATTTTTCCGGAAGGTCTCGTCATAATCCGGCCCGTAGCGGCGAAAATCGATCACATAGGAATGGGGCGTTTGCGCACTGAGCGCGTAAAGAAAGGCGGCGTGGCGGTCAGCCAGCTCCTCCTTCTCGTGCGAAAGTCCTTCTCTCGGCAGGGTCATGAAGAAAAAGCGGGCGTCCGGACAGATCTCGCGGTAACGCGCCACAATGGCGGCATAATAGCCCGCAAAGCTCTTCCCGTTTTCCCGCCAGTCGGCGCGGACGTCGTCGAGCGAGCCGAAGCAAGGGACGCGATGATAGAGGTCGTTGACCCCCAGAGCGAGGATGTAGGCGGCACAGGCGCGGTCGGGATCAAAAAATCCGTTGGCTTCGGCAAAGCTTTCCATATACTCCTTTGCCGTCATGCCCCCGCGGGAAAAGTTCAGAACGCGGCAGCCCGCCAGCCGGGCCAGATACTGTCCCCAGGAATGCTCGAACATGTCGTGATAGGTCCTATTTCCCGCCTCGTCCACCGCCTCAAGCTCCCCCGAGGAAAGACTGTCCCCGATGCAGGCGATGCTGCGCAGAATCCCGCAGAAGCCTCCGTCGGGGGGCATGCGGTCGAGCGGCTTTTCGCTCTCGTCTGCCAGAAACTCTTCTATACGCATTTTGATTCCCTCGCTCTCTGTTCCTTTTATCCATCCGCATCTGTCCATTCGGTTCTCTTTTTTCCGCATTTTCTTATCCTGCCGGAGGCTCAGCAAAACAGATTCTTTTTCTCTTCCTCGTGAAGAATCGGGTAATAGCTTTCCCCCGCCACCAGAATATGCTCCTCCAGTGTGATTCCGAGCGGAGCGATCACCCTTCGGATATAGCGCGTGGCGGCCATGTCACTGTTCGAGGGATCGGCGCTTCCGCCCGGATGGTTGTGGGCCAGCACCACGCGGGTGGCCCTGCGGGTCTGCGCGAACCGCACGATTTCCGCACAGCCGATCTCCGAACAGTCGGCCAGGCCCTCCGAAAGCTTTCGGCAGTCGATCGGACAGGCGCGGGCGTCGAGCAGAAGCAGATAGACGATCTCCTCGGCGGCGCCCCGGTATTTCGCCACAAAATACCGGCCGAGCTTGTCGAGCGTGTCGAGCGGCGCGTTTTTCCGGCCAAGCTTTGCCTCCTCGCTGCGCCGAAAGAGATACGAAAGCTGGGAGAGCGCAAAGGCAGTCTTCTTTCCCACACCTTCAACCTCCAAAAGCGCGTAAAAATCCGCCTCGAGCACCGCGTCGAGAGAGCCGAAGCGCTCGAGAAGCGCGTGTGCGGTCGGATTGGTATTCTGGCGGGGGATGAGCGAAAAAAGAAAAAGTTCAAGCAGCTCGTGGTCGGCCAGCGAGTCGCGCGCCGTCATATATTTCTGCCGCAGACGCTCCCGGTGCCTGTCGTGAACTCCTTTTTTTCGCTTGCCCGGCCTTTCCGGATCTTTCATAAATGCCTCCCGCTCGGCTTACAGCCTCGCTTTCCTGCGTTCACTGCTTTGGCGCCCAAAGGCGCAGTCCTTCCCGTATACAGGTATGCCGTGATTTCATTATACCGATCGTTCTCCCTTTTGTCAAGCTTTGGAGCCCTGCCGCCTCATACGCGCCGTAAAAAAGGAGAAGCATTCAAAGACCGGCCAAAGATCTGAAATCGGAATGCGGAGAGACCACAAAAGACAGATCGGCAAAAAAGAAACGGGAGCAAAAAGGAAATGTTAGAAAAATCTTCCGGGAAATACACGGTTTATTCACAAATTCGGTATATAATACAATTTTAGATGAGAGAAAATAAAGTCAAGCAAAAACGGAGGCAGTTATGACAAAGCTCAACAAATCTTCCCTTTTCGCGGGTGTCGAAGGACCGGTCGTCACCATCGTGATGGACGGAGTGGGGCTGGCGCCCGATACCGACGCCAACGCAGTGGCCAAGGCCAAGACCCCCACGCTCGACCGGCTTATGGCCCGCTATCCCTGGGTCAAGCTCAAGGCACACGGCACCGCGGTCGGCCTTCCCAGCGACGACGACATGGGCAACTCGGAGGTGGGGCACAACGCCCTCGGCTCCGGTCAGGTCTTCGCGCAGGGCGCCAAGCTGGTTTCGAACTCGATCGAATCGAAAAAAATGTTTTCTTCCGACACCTGGCGCGCCCTTTTGGCCAATGTGAAGGAAAATCACTCCACCCTGCACTTTATCGGCCTCTTCTCGGACGGCAACGTACACTCCCACATCGCCCATTTGGAGGCCATGCTCCGCGAGGCCAAGGAGGAGGGGGCGGAGAGGGTCCGCATCCATATTCTGCTCGACGGCCGCGATGTCGGCGAGACCTCGGCCCTCGAATATGTCGATCCCTTCGAAAAGCTACTCGACGCGCTCCGCTCGCCCTCTTTTGACGTGAAGATCGCCTCGGGCGGCGGCCGCATGAAGATCACGATGGACCGCTACGAGGCCAACTGGCCGATGGTTGAGCTCGGCTGGCAGACCCATGTCTTAGGCATCGGCCGGCAGTTCGCCTCGGCGCATGAGGCCATCGAGACTTTGCGGAACGAGACCGGCGCCATCGACCAGGATCTTCCCCCCTTTGTCATCGCCGAAAACGGCAGCCCGGTGGGAACCATCCGGGACGGCGACAGCGTGATCTTCTACAACTTCCGCGGCGACCGCGCCATCGAGATCTCCCGCGCCTTCGACGAAGAGAATTTCGACAAGTTTGACCGCGTCCGCTATCCCAAGGTCATTTACGCCGGGATGCTTGAATACGACGGAGACGCGCACATCCCCTCGCGCTATCTCGTCAATCCGCCCGAAATCACGAATACCATGGGCGAATATCTGGCGGGCACCGGCATTCCGCAGGCCGCCCTCTCCGAGACGCAGAAATACGGCCATGTGACCTATTTCTGGAACGGAAACCGCAGCGGCAAGTTCAGCGAGGAGCTGGAAAGCTATTTTGAGATCCGCTCGGACATCGTTCCCTTCGAGCAGCGCCCCTGGATGAAGTGCGCCGAGATCACCGACAAGCTCATCGAACTGATCCGGAGCGGCAAATACAAATATATCCGCGCCAATTTCCCTAACGGCGACATGGTGGGACACACCGGAAACTTTCTCGCCACCGTGGTCTCTCTCGAAGCCCTCGATCTCCAGCTCGCGCGGCTTCTCCCGGTCATCGACGAGATGAAGGGCGTCGCCATCATCACAGCCGATCACGGCAACGCGGACGAGATGTACGAAACCGACAAGAAGGGCAACCCGAAGGTCGGCCCGGACGGCTCCTTCAAAGCCAAGACCAGCCACACCCTGAATCCTGTCCCCTGCATCTTCTACGACAACTTCTACCGCGATACCTACCGGGTCGTCAAGGACGACGACTACGGTCTTTCCAACGTGGCGGCGACCGTCGTCAACCTGCTCGGCTACGACGCGCCCCCCATGTGGAACCGCTCGATCATCGCAAAATAAGCCGGACTTTTCCGAAACCCTTTTCCAAAAGGAATTCATCGCGTTTTTCCAAGCGCGTTTTCCCAAGCGCGGGATTCTGAAACGCATGATTCCGTCCGGTATAAAAAGCCGCCGTCCCTCATTTGGCAAGGGACGGCGGCTTTGTTTTTTGAAAAATGTTTCTAAAGAAATCTTTTTGAGAAAGGGGCCGCGGTGCAAAACCGCATCCATGCGCCTTGTCCTCCCCCTTCTCTCTTCTTCATGACAGAGCGGAAAAGGCCGGAGCCATCAGTCGAGAAAGACGCGGCGCACCGCCTCCAGATAGCCGTAGCCGTAGCGGTTGTCGGGCTGAAGATAGCTCGTCTCGGTCCATTCGTTCCAGGAATTGATCGTCACAAGCGGCGCAAGCGAGGGATGCCGGTCGAGGTATTCCTTCGCCATACGAAGCCCCGCCTCGAACCTCTCGGGCGTGTTGTTCCGCACGATTCCCGGCCGAAAGCCCAAAAAGCGCGGGTTGTTGTCCCAGCCGACCGAAATATGGGGGAAATAGGGGCAGGGATAGACCGCCTCGATCCGCTCCCATTCGCGCGCGACGTCCGAAAGGATCGCCTCATAGTCCCGGTCGATGTTGGTGAAATGCGCGAACTGATAGTGTGAGACGCTGTCCGCGCCGAGAAGTGGCATCAGGTCTTTGGTAGAGCCTTCGCGGCGGGCGTCGAAACCGCTGAGATTCACCGCGTGCTCTCCCCAGACGGTGAATTGCAGGTGCAGATCGGGAAAACCCGCTTTTTTCGTCTTCTCGCGGAACGCATCGAGCGCCTCGCGCGTTTTTTCCAAGCCCCCCAGTCCGGTGATCAGATTGTTCACATCGTAGATCATAAAGACCGGGCAGCCGCCGATCGTATAATAGTTGGGGCAGGAGAAATAACGGCCGATCAGCCGATCGGTCACACGCTCGAACTCTTCCCTTCCGACCGCGCCCTTCCAGATCACCGTATCCCCGCAGGTCTCCGAAAGGCCGATGTTCCAGTAATGGTTGGCATCGTGGTTGGCCCACATGAGATAAAATTTCATTTTTTCCCGGTTGGGCGCCTTCAGAAAGCCGTCGTTGAGACAGCCTTCGAGAAACGGACGGCCGTCGTACCAATACCAGTCGTAAATGAAAAGATTCACCCCGTGATCGACCGCCGCCTCGATCTCGGCCGCCATCACATAGGGGTCGGCCTCGTTCACATAGCCCCACAGGGGCTTGCGGTCCCAGAAATATCCCCCCGCCTTCGGCCGGGAATTTTTCACCGACTGCCACTCCCCCATGCCCTCCGGCCAGAACATCCGCGTTCGGGGCTCATCCGGCGTATAGGCGGGCCAGATGTAGGCCGCCACGTCGTATTTTCGCTTCATCGCATTTTTTCCTTTCTTATGATTTTTCCGAAAATCTCCGCGTAACCCGCGGTCCCCTTTCCGGTTTCGTCCGGTTCCGCCCTACCGTACCAGCGGCCGACCAGCCGAAAGCGGATTTTTGTCCGTTATTGTTGCCCGTTATATTTTTTGCCGCAGCAACGGCGGTAAGGCCCGCTCATCCGCCGGTCAGGCGGAGGGAGCTCCTTCTGCCGGCTGGAAATAACGCCGGAGGAAGGCCATGTCGGCGTTGATGGCCGCAACCCCGCACCCTTCCTCGAGAATCTCGGGAGATTCGAGAGTAACGCTGCCGTGATAGAACGGCGCGATGCGGGGAAGAAGCTTCTCAAGACCGATGATTCCCTGTCCGAGATGCAGAATCGGGCGCAGGGAGTTAAAATCGTGCGGAGGGCCCGCATAGTCGCTCAGATGCATGTGAGCGATCCGCCCGTCCGAGAGCGCGCCCGAGGCGACAATCTCCTCGTTTTGCTCATGGAAGGCCCCGAAGCGAAGATCGTACACAAACCGAGCGTCGGGAAAGCGCTCTGCCACCCGGGAGAGGTTCGTGATCGGGTCGTGTCTCGCGCAGGGCACGTTTTCGAGAAGAAGGGCAAGCCCGCACGCCTTCGCCGCGGCGTACAGCGCCGGAAGCTCCCCGAGATTGGTTTCCAGGTTTGCATCGGACAGCGTTCCGCTCCAGAGATGCAGAACGATTTTTTCGGCGCCGATCGCTCCTGCCGCCTCGCAGTTCAGGCGAAAGAGACGCCGGGCCTCGCGCCGGGCTTCCTCCCCCTGACCGAGAAGCAGGCCGATGTCCTTTTCGGCGTGAAGAACGGGAAACAAAAGTCCGCTCGCCCGGGCGTCGGCCACGACCCGGTCAAGCTTTTCGTAATAAGCCTTGACCATCATCAGTTCAAAGCCGTCCGCCTCGATCTTTTGCCCGTAATCGACAAAGAGACGGTGGTTCCAGTGGTTGGCGCGTCCCACCATGGTCCCGGTGGAACAGTAGAGAGGATTGTTCATAAAAAGCAGCGTCCTTTCCGAAAGCCTTACTTCAAGAATAGCACATCGGACAGACGAATGCAAGCCCCCGCCGGTTTTTCCCGAATTCTTTTTTCCGAAAAGACTTTCCAAAGAGAAAAAAATATGATATACTGAAGAACAGACGCGGCCAAAAAGACCGCTTTCCCAAGAAAGGGTGTTTACGATGGATACCATTCTGAAATTGCTTGAAGGCGACGGCCGCCTTACCCCCAAGGCCATCGCCGCCATGCTCTCGCTTCCGGAAGAGGACGTGAAAAAAAAGATCGCCGAATACGAAAAGAACGGCACGATCGTCGGCTATCAGGCGCTGATCGACTGGGACAAAACCGACCGCGAGATCGTCTCGGCGGTCATCGAAGTGAAGGTCACCCCGCAGCGCGACCGGGGCTTTGACAAAATCGCCGAGAAGCTTCTCGGCTATCCCGAAATCACCAGCATCTGTCTGATGAGCGGCGGATACGACCTTCAGCTTATCATCGAAGGCAGAACGCTCCGCGAGGTGGCGCAGTTTGTGGCCATGAAGCTGGCGCCCATGGAGTGCATCACCTCAACCGCCACCTCCTTCGTGCTGAAAAAGTACAAGGACAAGGGCGTGGTCTATGCCGCGCCCGAGGAAGACGAAAGAGGGAACTGCCCCGTATGATCGACTATCGGAAACTCATCCCCGAAAAGGTCGCCGCGCTGCCCACCTCGGGGATCCGCAAGTTTTTCGACCTTCTCGAAAACATGACGGACGTGACGGCGCTGACGGTGGGCCAGCCCGACTTCATCACTCCCTGGCATATCCGGGAGGCGGCCATCGAAAGCCTCGAGAGGGGCCGGACCTATTACACCTCGAACGCCGGCCTTGCCGAGGCCCGGCGGGCTGTCTCCGAATACGCCGCCCGCCGCTTTTCCCTCTCCTACGATCCGGCGGACGAAATTCTCATCACCGTGGGAGGGAGCGAAGCGATCGACATCGCCGTCCGCGCGCTGGTTGAGCCGGGAGACGAGGTTCTTCTTCCCGAGCCGTCCTTTGTCTGCTACGCCCCCATCGTCACACTGGCAGGAGGGACCCCGGTCCGCCTTCCCCTTTCGGCCGGGGAAAACTTCAAGCTGACGGCAGAACAGCTCAAAAGGGCGATCACGGAAAAAACCAAGCTTCTCATCCTTCCCTTCCCCAACAACCCCACCGGCGCCATTCTCGAAAAAGAGGAGCTGGAAGCGCTGGCAGGCGTTCTGCGCGGCACGAATATCGCGGTGCTCTCGGATGAGATCTATGCCGAGCTGACCTACGGCAAGAAGCATGTCTCGATCGCCGCCGTCGAGGGAATGCGGGAGCGGACGGTCGTCGTGGGGGGCTTCTCGAAGGCCTACGCCATGACCGGCTGGCGCCTCGGCTACACCCTCGCGCCCCGGGAATTCACCGCCCAGATGTTCAAAATTCATCAGTACGCCATCATGTGCGCCCCCACGGCCAGCCAGTTTGCCGCCATCGAGGCGCTGCAAAACGGGGACGCCGACATCGAGGAGATGAAGGCGGAATACGACCGCCGCCGCCGCTTTATCCTGAAGGGGCTGGACGAAATCGGTCTTCCCTGCTTTGTCCCCGAGGGCGCTTTCTATGTCTTCCCGCAAATTTCCGGCTTCGGCCTCTCAGGCGAGGAATTCTGCGAACGCCTGCTCCGCGAGCAGAAGGTCGCCATCGTTCCCGGCGGGGCGTTCGGCGCGTCGGGCGAGGGGTACGCCCGCATCTCCTATGCCTATTCGGTCAGGCATATCGCCCGCGCGCTGGAGGGCATCGCTTCCTTTGTGGAAAAGCTGAAGCGGGAGGGGAAGGAAAAGTTCTGAAGGAAAAGCGGCATCCGATCTTTCGGTCTTCTTCCTATCCGACACCCGCCTATCCGACACCCGCAGCGAAAACGCTCTGAAATGATCGGAGAGGCCCCGCGGGTGTCGGTTTTGAAAAGCTATGGAAAAGCAAAAAGCGGCTCTGGGATCACCCCGGTTTTCTCCCAAGCGCCCTCTTCCTCAGAAAAATCATGTCCCGCCTCCTAACGGGACCCATACACTTCCGGTCGAAATTTGTTTCCGTACAGAAGGGAGCCTTTGCAAAAAGGGCTCCCTTCTCTTTTTATTCCGATCTTTATATTTTTGAATATTCCGAATC
>CALXKW010000004.1 GCA_944389045.1 uncultured Clostridia bacterium
ATCTTCTCAAGATCGGCCTTCCGTGCGCCCAGCTTTTCAATGACCGCGCCGGTAAACTCCTCCGCCACGTCGATGTATACCCGCTCGATCGGCTCGCAGAGCTTGCCGTCGATCTCCTTGTAGATGACGCGGGGCGCGGAGACGGCGAGCTCATAGCCCTCCCGCCGCATGTTTTCCACCAAAATCGAAAGATGCATCTCGCCGCGGCCGCAGACCTTGAAGCTGTCGGTCGTCTCGCCGGCCGAGACGCGGAGCGAAACGTCGCGCAGAAGCTCGTTGTAGAGGCGGTCGCGGATCTGCCGGGAGGTGACGTATTTGCCCTCCCGCCCCGCGAAGGGGCTGGTGTTGACCATAAAGGTCATTTCGAGCGTCGGCTCGCTTATTTTCACAAAGGGGAGCGGATTCGGCGCGTCGCTGTCGCAGATCGTGTCGCCGATCGAAATATTCTCGGCCCCCGAAAAACAGACGATATCGCCGGGAAAAGCCCGCTCGCAGCTGACGCGCTTCAGGCCGTCGAACTGATAAAGCGATACGATCTTCGTGCGCTTGGCATAGCCCGGGTCGTGGTAGTTGCAGATCACCACGTCGCTTCCCACCCGGATCGAGCCGTTTTCCACCCGGCCGATGCCGATGCGTCCCACATAATCGTTGTAGTCGATCGAAGAGACAAGAAGCTGAAGCTTCGCGTTCTCATCCCCCTCGGGCGCGGGAATATAATTCAGAATGGTCTCAAAAAGCGGCTTTAGGTCGGTACCCGGCTCGTCGGGAGAATAGGAAGCGGTTCCCGCGCGCCCCGAGCAGAAGAGCATCGGGCTGTCCAGCTGCTCATCGGTCGCGTCGAGATCCATGAGGAGCTCAAGCACCTCGTCGACCACCTCGTGAATCCGGGCATCGGGCTTGTCGATTTTGTTCACCACGACGATCACCCGGTGATTGAGCTCAAGCGCGCGCTGAAGCACAAAGCGGGTCTGCGGCATAGGGCCTTCCGCGGCGTCAACCAGAAGAAGAACACCGTTCACCATCTTCAGAATCCGCTCCACCTCGCCGCCGAAGTCGGCATGTCCGGGCGTGTCGATCACGTTGATCTTCGTATCCCGGTAATGAATGGCCGTGTTCTTGGCGAGGATTGTAATCCCGCGCTCCCGCTCCAGGTCGTTGGAATCCATGACGCGGATCTGGGTGGTCTGATTCTCACGAAAGACGCCTCCCTGCTTCAGCATCTCGTCTACCAGCGTCGTCTTCCCGTGGTCGACATGGGCGATGATCGCGATATTTCTCAAATCGTTTCTAATCACTTATCCGTACTCCCATCGTTCGGTTTAACTTAGAAATTTTAGCACAAAAAAGAACAAAAAAAAAGGGTTTTTCTCAAAAAAGTTGATTTTTGTAGAGATTCGTGCTAAACTAAGGACCAAAGAGGTGGTTTTGTGTTCAAATTTCTGAGAAGAAAGAAGAAAAACGAAAACAGCGTGGCGTTTCGCCGCGAAATGGCCGCCAAGCTCGACGGCAAGCATATCCAATATGTAGGAGAACGCATCGAGAACGAGGAAATCATCGTCGGGCGGGAGGGCGGTCTCAACATCCGCAACGGCGAATTTCTGGTTTTTGCCTCGGGGGTCGTAGTCTTTCGCGCTGCCATCGACGAGCTGAACGCCTCCGAGCTGATGAGCGGAGACGGCGTGATCCTCACCGCACCCGATCTTGAGAACGGGGGCCGAATGCGCTCGGTAGTCGCCTATTACAGCTATTACCGAAAGTAAGCGTATTTCGAAGCGGCCGAATCGAACAACGCCGAACAAGTAAAAAATCACAAAAAGCGGAAAAAGCGGCAGGCGGAAAAAATAGCCGGACATCCGGAAATTTAAGAGGGGAAAAAACCGAAACAAAAGCCCAAACCTTTCTCCCCTTCCCCCTGCTCCGGCGCGGCGCTCAAATTGGCGCGCGGAAAGGGCTCCCTGTCGGAGTCTTTCCTTGATCCGACTGCTGTTCTATCCCGCCCCGCGGGAGGGCGCGGCAGTTTGCTTGGCTCTCTTGGGAAAAAGCCGTTTTCCCGCCGCGCCCGGTCGTGATTGCTTCCTCCCTCTCTCTCTCTGCGGTGGCTGTCGCCGCCGAACGCTTCAGTTTTTCGCAAGGTAGTTAGAAAGATTTCCCTCTCCGTCCACCATACCGAGAAAGACGTCGGCAAGCGCCACTTTCTGAGCCTTCAGCTGGTTCATGAGCCAGGACTGGTTCTTGCCCAGCTGAATCAGATTGCGGTCGAGAATCTTGCCGTCATAAATCACGCTGACCGGAGGCGTGGCCTGCTTTTGGGGCGTGATGTTGAGATCGGCCAGCGTCACTTTCTGACTTTCGCTCTTGGCCAGGACCGACATGCGCCCGTTCGACTCAAGCTGGGCGCTGGCAATGTCGGAAATGTCATAGTAGCCGGCGATGCGGCACATCTCCTGAAATTCGCTGACCGAGATCTGGGCTTTGGCAAAATTTTTCTTCAGAAACGTCCCGTTCTGAAAAAGGAGGGTGGGCGTTCCCGAAAGGAAACGGCGGGCGCGGACCGACTTGCGGTTGATGATGTCGATGAGAAAGACCGCCACGCCGTAAAAGCTCATCGAGATGACCCCTACCCAGATGTTTCGCTCGATGCCGGTGGCCAGTTCCCCGGCAATCGAACCGATGGTCATCCCGTTGATATAGTCAAAGAGGCTCATATTGGCAATCTGCCGTTTACTGATCAGCTTGGTGAAGACAAAAAGCACCACCAGGGAGATCAGCGAGCGCACAACGGTTTGTAAATAGAGCATACTGTATTTCGCTCCAGCCCGGACAGTGTCCGGACTAAAGCTTCCTTTCCTGCAAAAAGCGAACAGAGGGCAAAAAGAAAACCCGCTGAACAGTATCATTATTCTCGAAAAGCCAACAAAATATAATTTAACACTTGAAAAGCGTTTTTTTTTATTGTATAATAGAGAAGGATGACACGGTCGAGCCGTATCCTCCTTCCCTGTATCTACGAAAGCAAAGGAGAAATGCGCCATGGCACAGGATTTTGGAAACGACAGAAACGATCTCACAAGAACCTTCGTCGTCCAGAGCGAGGAGGAACTGGAGATTCGTCATATCCTTCTTGAGGTCTACGACGCCCTCAACGAGAAGGGATATAATCCCGTCAACCAGATCGTCGGCTATATTCTCTCGGAGGATCCGACCTATATCACCAATCATAAGAACGCCCGCAGTCTGATCCGCAAGATCGACCGGGATGAGCTTCTGAACATTCTGGTCCGCTCTTATCTGCTCCGCGGCTGACCAAACAACAAAAGGGTGGCGCCTGCCGGCGGCACCCTTTTTCGGTAAAAGGCATCTGTTTATGGAGATCATCAACCTTCCCTCCCCCGCGTACCCTTTCCCCCGCCGGACGCCGGTTTCGGCCGCGCTCGGCAATTTCGACGGGGTACATCTCGCGCATCAGGCGCTTCTCAAAGAGGCCGGTGCACCCGGCCTTGTCCCGGCGGTCTTCACCTTCGAAAGGCCGGCTGCGCCCTATCTCACAACCCGGGAAGAGCGCCTTTCCCTCTTTGTGTCTTTCGGCATAAAAATCGTCTTTCTCGCCTCGTTCGAGGGCTGGAAGGACCTCTCCTGTCCCTCCTTCGTCGACTTTCTGAAGGACGCTCTCGCCGTTCGCCGCGTGATCTGCGGCTTCAACTTCCGTTTCGGGCGAGGCGCCGCCGGAGACGCTTCGTATCTCTCCTCCCTGGCCGAAAAGACGGGGATTTCCTGTCAGGTTCTCCCCGAAATGACCTATGAGGGAGAGACGATCAGTTCTTCCGCCATCCGCGGCCACCTGGCTGCGGGAGAGCCCGCCCGCGCGGCCGCTCTGCTGGGCCGCCCCTATTCGCTCACGGGGGTTGTGGCGCACGGCTTTTCCGTAGGAAAAAGCCGTCTTGCGACCCCCACCATCAACCTGCCCGTGCCTTGTGACGCCGCGCCTTTACGGCATGGCGTCTATGTCACCCACACCGCCCTTGCGGGCCGAACCTTTTCCTCGGTGACCAATATCGGAAAAAATCCCACCTACGGAAGGGACCGGGTGACTTGCGAGACCTATCTGCTCGACGCAGAGGGCGATTTTTACGGCCTGAAGGCAACGGTCTTTTTTGACGAATTTCTCCGGCCGGAAATGAAATTTCCCTCCGAGGCGGCGCTGAAAGCGGCCATCAGCCGGGATATTGCGGCCGCTGCGGCCTATCCTCGAAAGGGCGAAGAGCCGCGCGCCGCCGAAAGAAACGATTAGAAAAAATTCGGCGGACATCGGAGTCACGAAAAGCCGAAATCCGCAAAAGGAAAATTTCAAAAATCGATATGAAGGATAAAAAAACGTTTTCCATAAGAGGAAAAGGCGCGCGGCCCCCCCAAGCGCCCCGGACGCCGAAGGCTCCGGCACGCGCGGTGAGCGCCGTTCTCTCTCTTCTCGCGCTCTCTTTCCTGCTCATTCCCTTTTCGCTTTTCGCCGACGCACGCCCTTCCGACGCCGATACCGACGCGCTCCTTCTCTACTGCTTCAACACCGACAGCATTCTCTATGAAAAAAAGAGCGGCGAAAAACTGCCGCCCTCCTCGACTGCCAAAATGATGACGGCGCTTCTCACACTCGAAGCCTATCCCGACCTATCCCAAGAGGTGACGCTCACCGAAGAGCTGACCGCAAACAACATCTCGCAGGACTACGGCTTTCTTCCGAACGCGGCCCTTCCGGTCAGCGATCTTCTGGCCGCGCTCGTCATCGCCAATGCCAACGGCGCCGCAAACATTCTTTCCCGTCTGATTGCCGGAGATGAGACGGCCTTTGTCGAAAAGATGAACGAGCGGGCCGCGGCGCTCGGAATGAAGGATACCGTCTACCAGAATCCCACGGGACTGGATACCGAAGGGGCCTCTACCACGGCGCGGGATATTCTTCTCCTCGCCAAAACGCTCCACGGCGACGGGCGTTTTACCGCCCTCGCCTCCCGCGCTTCGTACACGCTGACCAACCGGTTCACGCTCTACAACCGAAACGCGCTGATCGGCAAGTGGTATACCCTCGACTACTACTACGCCCGGGCCACCGGCATGAACGCCGGCAGCACCGAGTCCGGCGGGCATACGCTGGTCGCCACCTCGGACGAGCCCAACGGCTATACCTATCTCACCATCGTACTGGGAGGAAAAACGGCATCCGACGGTACCAATACCGCCTACACCACAGGTACCGCCTTTCTGAAGTGGGGCGGAACCTCCTTCCGCTATCTTGAGGTTCTCTCGAGCGCAAAGCTGGTCACTACCCTGCCGGTCAGAAACGGGGACGGAAGGAGTGAAATGCCGGTCTTTCCCGAAAAAAGCCTCTCGCTCTATCTGCCCGACACGGTCGGGAGCGACGATTTGACCTATACCTATACCCTCACCCGGCAAGAGCTGGAAGCGCCGCAGGAAAAGGGCGCCGCGGTGGGTGAAATCACCGTCCTGATCGACGGAGAAGAAGCGGCGCGCGTGACGCTTGTCACCGGAGCCGACGTGACACGAAGCCATGGTGCGTTCTTTGCCGATTTTCTCAAGCGTTTTTTCACAAATCCCTTCGTCCTGATTCTCCTG
The DNA here is from genome assembly GCA_944389045.1 of uncultured Clostridia bacterium. Lineage (GTDB taxonomy): Bacteria > Bacillota > Clostridia > Oscillospirales > CAG-272 > RGIG1993. The sequence goes on from CALXKW010000004.1 coordinate 5,626, forward strand.
ATTCTCTGCTTTCTTCTTATATTGCGGAAAATTCTCATCGCCCGCCGCCGGGCCCGCCGGAAAAAGGAGAAGGAAAGGCGGCTTGCCGAGCGGAAGAAAGCGATGCTTGAACAAAAAGTACGCCAAAACTCCGGAAAACAGGAAGCGTCAGCGCCCCGGGAAGACCCTCAAAAAACAAGGAAAGATCAGGCTGCGGAAAACGAAAATCAGGAGCAAAAGGGAAACTGACAAACAGGCACTCCCATCCGACCAAAAAGATCCGGGGCGTAAAACGCCCCGGATCTTTTTGGTTTGAACCGATTTTTTCAATTCAGGCCGATGGGTTTTCATTTCGCCTTGTCCGTACCCGATTCTTTTTTCGCCCTGCACAAAAAGAGTTAAAATCCTGAACCCGGTTCATCCTCCTTATTCCCTTTCCAAAGCCAGAGCGGCCCGACACGGAAAAGGGAGAGCTCTTACGCCGGATCGTGGGTACGGCCGTTCATTCGATTGTCAGAATGTCGAGATCTTGATATTTGTCTTTGAAGACAATTTCAAGGGAGGCGGCATGTTCCTCCATATATGCCGCGTACTCCCGTGCCAGATAGTAGGCGATGATGTCGTTATAGTTCTGATCCACATAGCTGTCGCTGATAGCGGTACGGCGAAGCAGCATCAGGCAGGGATAGCCGTCAGCCGTGTAGGTCTCCACCACTTCGCTGATCTCCCCTTCGTTCAGAGCTTTTACCGTCTCTTCAAAATCTGCGGAATAGATGCTCGTCGTAAAGCAGCCGTCGGTGGCGTAGACATATTCGGAGGCATAGCGCTGGTCAAGCTCTTCGGTAGCGTCCCGCAGGGAGGTTCCTTTCAGGACCTTCTCCCGCGCCTCCTCCATCTCCTTGCGGCGGGTCTCGCGGTTCACGCTGTCGACCGTGAGAATCACATACTCGGCGGCATACCATTCCCCGGAAGACAGGTCGGCGTCGATCGTATCGTTGTCGCTGGCAAAGCGGGAATCGGTCGATACCAGCCAGTCGTAGACGAGATCGTCGTAATAGTCGAGCGTGACGAGTTCTTCCATAACTTCGTCGGTGGCGTACATGGCTTCGAGCATCTCTTCATAATCCGAGGCGGAGCGGTAGAAGTCGAGTTCGTTTTGAATGGCCTTCTTCGCCGACGAATCGAGCTTAAGGCCAAGTTCCGCCGCCAAGGCTCTTGCCGCGTAGGCGTTTTTCAAATCGGTAAAGACCGCATTACGGATCTTTTCGCGCACTTCCTCGTCGGCCAGTTCTTCTTCGGTATAGGAAGCCATATAGGTCTTGACAAAGCTTTTCAGAAGGTCGTAAGGGACCTTTTCCCCGCCGATTGTCATGACGGTGGGACTTTTGCAGGAGGTAAAGAGAAGAAGCGCCGAGCCGAGAAGGAGAAGGGCCAGAAAGAGAGTAAGACCGCGGCGGAATGTTTTCCGAATTTTTTGCATAAAGGTTACTCCTTGTCGTAGTAAGAGAAGGGGACGCCGTCGCAGACGTTTTTGGTGTCGCGGATCAGCTTATCGAGCCGCGAAACCAGAACATAGAAGCTTCCGCTCTCGCCCGAGGACTCGCCTTTTTCGTCGATCATTTCGACCGTCATCAGCGCCCGTCCGTTGGAATAGCGGTAGAAGCGCAGAATCCGCTTCACGCTGGGCAGAACGGTTTCTACCTTAGAGGTGTTGTTTCCTGCCTCGTCCTTCACATAAACCGTGATCCTGGGCGTGCTGACCGTGATCTCAAGATAGGGCTCACCGTCTGTCAGCTCTTCAAAATCGAGATCCTCCGGCACCTCGCCCCGCAGAATGGTGGTATAGAGCTCGGTGAAAAGCATCCGGTAAGCGTCCAGATCGACCTCTTCCCCAAGATTTTCGGCAAAGGCTCCTTTGAGAACGTTGTCCGTTCCGATTGTGGCACGGAAGGTCTCCCGATAAGGAACGCCGTCGATTTTTCCGCTCATGGTCAGCTCCTCGCAGTATCCGATCGACATGCGGAGAATATAGGAATCGATAAAGTCGAGCATATCCCATTCGAGAAAATCCACCAAAGAGGGATCGACCCGTACGATGGTATTGAAGCTCAGCGAATAGGCGTAATAGTATCCGTCGGGACGAAGATCAGAGAAATAGACCTCGCTGATCACATGCTCCTCGGCCTCGGCATAAAGTGCGGAATACATCAGAAAGAACTGCACATGGTCGGGATCAAGACCGTATTTGGCCAGGACCTCGTCGTCAAAAGCGTAGAAGGAATACTCTTCCCCGTCCTCGTCGGTCCCGCTGACCAGTTTGGTGGCGTACTCCATCGTCTCCTCGCCCGCGAAATACTCAAAGCGCTGAATGCTGGTCTCAAAACGAGACGAGGAGAAATATCCCTCAGGCGACACCGAACGGTAAAGACTGGAGCCGCCGAAAAGCGACGAAGTGGTCAGATTCGAGACCGGCAGGAATGAGACGTCCAGACGTCCGTCGGAAGAAGAGAGGGCGTAGGAGGAGAAGGTACTCGAAATGGGATAGGTCATCAGCGTATCGAGCATCCGGGGCGGATAGGAGAGAAGCGTCTCTTCGTAATAGGAGGAGGTTGCGGAAGCGAGCAGATAGACCGCATCCCGCACACTGGTATTGCCCTCGCTGTCGGTCACGCTGTCCGCCACCCGCACATAATAGCCGGTGCCGCTGGGGTTCTTATTGCCGACATAGATTTTATGCACGGTTCCGTCGGTCTTCTCCACCAGAATATAGGTGGCCTCCTCGTCCGAGGCGTAGTCAAGCCCATAGGGGGAAAAATCGCTACAGTGATCCTCAAGACGCGAGGAAAAGACCGGCGTACCCACGGCCACGGCGAAATAGGTCAGCTGTGTCTCGTCCAGACTGGCGTAGTCGTACTCGATCAGATAGCCGTAGGAGTCTTTCTTCTCCGCGTCGTAAGCAAACCCGATGCCCCAGTCGACATAGACCTCACCCCGCGTTTTGTTGGCGGGATTATGGATTTTTACGGTTTTGAGATCCTTGCGGTCGATCTGAGGATAAAGCAGAACCGATCCGCCGTAAGAGGCTTCGCCCGGAAGCAGGTTGAGGCCCGAGGGCATGTCGCCGCCGGGATCTTCTTCATCGGAAAGGGCGGAGCGCACCACAAAATATCCGGCAAGCAGCACCGCGAAAATCAGAGCCAGCGCCACAAGCGTGTTCCGGCGGCGCAGCCAAAAGCTTTTCCGGCTTTTTTGACGATTGGCTTTTCCGGTCATGATCTTTTTCTCCTTACATACACAACCACCCCTGCCGCCGCGAAGAGCAGGGCGGGCAGCACCGAAAGAAGCACCGAATAAAGAATCGACTGGCTTCTTGTGATGTCCAGCCCGTCGGCGGCCAGAGCGTTGATTTCCATATTCAGCGGCGCGCCCTCGGCCCCCATGTCGGTCAGCACCGAAAGAAGCAGGTCGCGGTTGAGATAGCCCGGCTCATAGATCAACGAGGACGCGAGGGTAGTCGTCCCGCTGACAAACACGCTTCCCCTGCCCTCCGCTTTCGAATAGAGCGCGACCGCCTCGTTTCCCGCCGCCTCGGTCACGGCTCCGATCAGCTGGGCGGAAGCGGGAGGATAGGCAAGCGCCTCCGCGCCTTTTTCGGAATCGGCGCGCAAAACGCGGCAGTCGGCTACCACAAGCCTTCCGGAGCGGTCTTCGATCGCCGTCAAGACAGGCTGTTCCCCGTCGGGTCGGGCGGCAAACTGAAACCCGTCGACCGACAGAGACGAATCGCTGCCGCTCTTGAATTTGGCGTTGACAATCTCGGCCCCGTAGGAAGAAAGAAAGGCGTTCAGGTTGTCCAGCTTATAATAGGTGCCGTCGGCAAACAGCATCAGATCCCCCCCCTTCTCCACAAAAGCGGAGAGACGGGAGAGTTCCTCGGCGGTAAAATCGTTTTTCGGCCCGAAAATTACCGCCACCGAAGGCTCCACCGTAGAATTGGAAAAATCCGCCTGCCCCAGATTCAGCTTTCTCACGGTAAAGCCGGCGCTCTCGAAAAGATCGACCAGATAGTCGGCCTGTCCGTAGGTGCCGTCCTCATCGATCGTCATCTCACCGTGTCCGGTCAGAAAATAGGCGGTGGGGGAGAGGCTGCAGACATTCACGATATGGCTGGTGAGACGGTATTCGCCGAGAAAAGCCCGTCCGGAGGAGGAGTACATGTCCGCAATCGAGAAAACGCGGATGCGATAATCCTCCCGGTAGTTCCCCGCAAGGTCGGTGACAAATTCACCGTCCGCCCCCAGTTCGTAGGTATCGTTGCGGATCACCATCGTGCCGGGCACAAACTGTCCTTCTTCGTAAAGCTCCTCAAAGGTATCGGCATACTTGTCGCCGAAAAGAGCGCGGATCTCGAGAATGTCCCGGTCGAGGTTGTCGAGATGCTCCACGGTGATGAAGGAATCGTCGCGGTAACGGGTTTCGAGCTGCTTGGTCAGCGTCAGCACATAATTGCCGTAATCGCTTGAGGCCAGCGTATTCTCGTCGGCGAAATAGCAGAGCGTCAGGCGGTTGTTCTCGCGGTCGATCCGATCCAGCCGATCGAGCGATTTATCCGAAAAGGAGAAAAGCCCGGAAGCGGAGGTATCAAAATACCAGCCGAAATGGTCGGAGAGCGCCGAGACGATCAGATTGACCGCCACCACGATCGCGATCACCGCGACCGTCAGCGTCACGGCCGCCGACCCGTATTTGAAGGTTTTGCTCTTGAAAAATTTCATTTTGTTTTTTCGCGCCTTTCTGAAAAATAGGCCTTCCCATTACCGGTTCTTTTTCTTTCTCTTCACGAGAACGGCGATCCCCGCGCCCACCGGAATCAGGGGCAGAAGAACCGAAAGAAAAACCGACCACGCGACAGCCGTGCCCTCACGGATGGACAGAGACGAGCTGTCGACGATTTTGATGATATCGAGGTCATAGGGAAGCACGTTCTTGCCGAACAGATAAATGGCGGAATAGAGCGTATCCCGGTTCGAATAGGCGGCATTGCTCAACGCGTCTTCAGAGGCATAGGCGGTCGAACCGCAGGCCAGCATATAGCTGCTGATCGTCTCGCTCTGAGCGTACATCCAGTTCGCATGCGTCAGAGTGAGAATGGCAGGCGTCGAGGACGTGTCGAGCGAGAGATAGCTGTCCATATAGGCCTCGACCTCCTCATCCACATAGGAGGAAGCGTATTCGTCGCACTTTTCGGCGATTTCGCTCTCGGAAAGTCCTTCCTCACGGTATTCCTCGCCCTTCTCCTCGAGGTGCCTGTCGTAGGCGCTCTGATAATACTTTTCCCGGTATTCGGGATAGATCTCGTCGTACTTGTCCTGGTAATAGAGCGCCGCGTAAGCCTCGTAGACGTTGCTGTCATAACAGGCGAAGGAAGCGCCGTCCTGATAGACGGCCGCCGAAAGGGCGGGCGCCCGGAAGGCGGGGCCCAGCTTGTAGGAAGTGACTCCCTCCATGACCATGGTCGCGTCGTTGCTGCTGCTCCACTGCCGGTTCATGCGAATGGTGCGGGTCGGGCCGAAGAACGCACCGGGAAGCGAATCCAGGTTGGTCAGAGAGGAGGTCAGCGCACTGCCGGGACTGTTGTCGCTCAGTTCGTAGTCGCCGTAAAAAATCGTTCCGTCCTCGGAAATGGCGCTCGAGGTATTGGGGTCGGAGGTATCGGCGACTATAATGTTGTCTTCAAATCCCACGCCCCAGAAATCTTCGAGATATTCGTCGAGATTGGGCATGGCGGGAACACCGGGATCCATAAAGACCATCAGGTTGCGGTTCTTGTCGTTGAGGAAACGGCGCAGCCGTGTGATCTCATTGACCCCGCCCGCCCCGTCGGTTTCAAAATCCGATTCGGGTCCGTAAAGCACAACCACAGCGGCGTTGCCCACATAGGCGTCCCCCGCCGCCTCTTCAAAATCCGCCTCGGAAAGATCGATTTTCTTCACAATATAGCCGGCCTCGGTAAAGAGGGAGGCCAGTGCCGCGGCCTCGCCGAAATCCTCGGAATCGCCGGGCGCGCCCACCTTCTCCCCGTGTCCTTCAACGAAGTAGGCCACCGGATTTTTGCCCGAGAGCGAGAGGATGGCCGAAGTGAAACGGTCCTCGCCGCGGAAATACATCGAAGTGCTCGAAAAGGAGAAGAAGGTGTCCCGCTGCATCGTCCGGTAGGTACGCAGTCCGTTGACGTTGTTTTCGAATACGACGGTAAGCGGCGAAAGATCCGAGCCGATGGTCAGGGCGAAATTCTTGCGGATGTAATCCGCATCCTTGGAGGAGTCGAGGAGCTTGACCTGTATGAAGGAATATTCCCTCTCGTAGAGCTTGGCCAGATTGTAGACGTAACTCATGCCCCAGGTGCTATCCGATTCCCCCGCCTGATGTCCGATCAGTTCATAATTTTCGAGCTCGTCGGGATCGGCGAGAAAATAGATCGTTATATCGTTTTCCTCATCGTTCACCTCGTCAAGCAGTTCCCGCGAATAATCCGAGATCCTGACAAGATCGTTCGGCATGGTGTCGATGACCCAAAGGAAGCGGGAGGCCAAAAGGCCGAAGAGAAGATTGAACAGAATCACGGCAAGAAGCACGCCGGCGGTGAGAGCCACCGAACGAACACCGTGTCTGATTTTTCGGTTTTTCATTCTATTACCCTTTCTTTTCATAGATCCTCTGCCTTCACTCGGTCTTCTCCGGATTCACGCAAACCCAAACCCCGATAAAACCTGTGGAACGCCCGGATCCCCAAAAACTCTCTGCCGCTTTTCGGACAAACGGCGTTTTGTCCGGAATAAATCACGCCCAGCGTCGTTTTTCGTATACGCGAACTGTGAGGAAAAGAAAGGAGAAGCAGAGCGAGATAAAATAAACGATGGCACTCACGTCGAAGCGGCCGACGGTCAGGGCCGAAAAACGGTCCATGACCGAGATCCAGCTCAGAATGCTGCGCAGAAAATAGGAATCGATCGAGGAGTTGAAGGCCGAGATCATCACCAAGAGGAGAAGGATCACCATAGTTCCGAGCGCGGCGATGAGCTGGCTCTCGGTCAGTGCCGAGACCATCACCCCGATGGCGATAAAGGCGGCCGCAATGAGGATCAATCCGAAAATGCTGCCGAAAATCGTTTGGGTATCGGGCGTTCCCGAAGCGAAATAGAAAAAGGGAACCAGATTGATCAGAGAGACGAGAAAGCCGATGAGGAACATCGAAAAGGCAGCGAAGAACTTGGCGGCCACCATGCTGGTCAGCGACACGGGAGAGGAGATGAGCAGCGTTTCGGTGCGCTGACGCTTTTCGTCGGCGAAGAGCTTCATAGTCAGAAGGGGAAGAACCACAAAAAAGCTCATGAGCATATAGGTGAAGTAGAGGGAGATATCACTCGACGCCCCCTTCGTCAGCGTGGTCAGCGAGAAAATCACCCCCGAGACCGCGAGAAAAATGGCGAGATAAATATACCCGATGGGGGAGACAAAATAGGAGCGCATTTCTCTTTTATAGATCGCAAACATTTTTTACCCTCTTTGCTTTCTGGTTTTCTTTTTCGGTGCGGACGCTTCTTTTTCGTCCACGACCGAAATAAAGATTTCTTCGAGATTGAGGCCCACTGCCTCCATACCGATGATCGGCCAGCCGTGCGACGCGCAGAGATTGAAAATCGACTTGCGCATATCGAGCCCCGGCTCGCTCTCGACAAGATAGGCCGTGCTGGAAAGCTCGCGCTCGCCGATGACCTCGGCGTACTTGATGCCCGAGAGCGCCTTCAGAGAGCTTTCTACTTCTTTGGCCGGGCCGCAGATCTTGAGCTGGATCTGGCGGGCTCCCACCACCACCTTTTCGATGTCCTCGGTCTTTTCGTCGGCCACGATCTTGCCCCGGTTGATGATGACGATCCGGTCGCAGACCATCTGCACCTCGGGCAGGATGTGGGTGGACAGAATCACCGTGTGATCCTGTCCGAGGTCTTTAATCAGCGTGCGGATCTCGATGATCTGCTTGGGATCGAGCCCCACGGTGGGCTCGTCGAAAATGATGACGCGGGGATTTCCGACCAGAGCCTGCGCGATGCCCACCCTCTGCCGATAGCCCTTCGAGAGATTGCGGATGATGCGGCCCTGCACGTCGGTCAGCTTGACCCGGTCGCAGATTTCGGAAAGATGCGCCTCCCGGGCAAGCGTGCATTCCTTCAGATCGTAGACGAAATTGAGGTATTCCCAGACCGTCATCTCGAGATAGAGGGGCGGGAACTCGGGCAGATAGCCGATCATCTTCTTGGCCTGCAGAGGGTCGTCGAACACGTCCACCCCGTTGATCGTCACGCTGCCCGACGTGCAGGAGAGACAGCCGGTCAGAATGCTCATGGTTGTGGTCTTGCCCGCGCCGTTGGGGCCCAGAAAGCCTACAATCTCGCCGTCTTCAATAGAGAAGCTGATATCGTTTACGGCATAGTTGTCTCCATACCGCTTGACAAGATTTTTGATCTCGATCATAACGTGGTTTCCTTTCCTTTTATGAGCGGCCGCTTTGCCGGCCTCTCTTCATGCTGTATGCGATTTGGTAAACTTCGGTTTTAATTTGCTGCCGTTTCAAAGGCCTTTATTGGCTTCGTTTGTTGGGAAAATCGCCGCGCAAGACGAATCCTATCTGAGAGCAGTCTTATCCTTTCCGATTTTAGCAGATTCAATAAAACTTCACAGAAAAAAACGGTGTACTCCACGTGATCGCCGTATGACGATCCCATGAATCTTTCGCATCCCGACCGTTATCAAAATAAAATTTTCAATAAACCGGCGCGGAATTTGGCGGGACGCTCCGACAGAGACAGATCCCGCGAAAAAGACGGCTTCAGAGCGAGATCGCCGCCGCCATCGTCCCACGCCTTCCCCCCGAGGCGCGATGGGAAAAGAAGCGTTCGGGCTCGCAGGCGGTGCAATGCTCCGGTAAAAGAATCTTCTCTGCCGGTACTCCCGCCTGCCGCAGAAGTGCGGCGTTCATCCCAGCAAGATCGGCATAAAGCCGCTCCGCGCTCCCCGCAGGCTCCGCGCGCCGGACGATATGCGACGCCGCGAAGGCCTCGCCGCGCTCATGTGCGACCGCCTGATAGAAGGCGTCGTCCACCTCGTAGCAGCAAACGCCGATCGACGGGCCGATGGCCGCGACGATCGATTCGGGGTCGGACCCCATGCCGACCAGCGCCGCAACGCCTTTTAAGGCGATGCCGGCCGCCGTCCCCCGCCAGCCGGCGTGGAGGGCCGCAATCCGCTTTTTCTCGGGATCGGCCAAAAGAATCGGCAGACAGTCGGCCACCTTCACGGTGAGAATCACGTCCGGGCGGTCGGTGTAGAAGCCGTCGCCTTCGGGATAAAGTCCTCCCCGGTCGGCGTAGAAAATCCGCGCGGAATGTACCTGGGGCGCCATGGCGCAAAAGGACAGATCGCCCTTTCCAAAAACCGCTCCGAGAAAGCGTCTGTAGTTTTCATCGACCGTCCCTGCCTCGTCCCCCCGCCCGTAGCCGAGATTAAGCGAGAAAAGATGCTCAGCGCGGGAGACGCCTCCTGCGCGGGTCGAAAATCCGTGGGGAAAAGGGATGTTGTCGGCCTGAAGATAGACCACTCCGTTTTTCTCTTTTTCCCGAAAATGCGTCGCCCTGTCCTGGATCTGCATGAATGCTCCCTCCCGTTCAAAATCCGATCTTCTGCATCCGGACGTCGCTTCCGGCAAAGCGAAGCACGCGGTATTCCCCTAAAAGACGGGAGGCCACCCGGTCGGTATAGCGCTTCTGCAGCTCGGCAGGCGACAGATTGGTGTTGATGAGCGTCGGCCTTTGCGAAACCAGCCGCGTATTGACGATGTGATAGAGAAAATTGACGTTCAGCGCCCCCGGATTTTCGGCTCCGAGATCGTCGAGAATCAGAAGATCGGCGTCGAAAAGCTCGGCCGAGGAGAGCGCGGAGGGACGCCCGAACTTCTCGGCCTCCAGAGCGGCGAAGACCGAGGGAGCGCTGTGGTAGACGACGTCGAATCCGCGCTCGATCACCGAAACGGCGATTGAAGTCGAAAGATGCGTCTTTCCCAGCCCCGTATTGCCGATGAAAAGCAGGCTTTCGGAGCCGTCATGGAAGGTTTTTGCGTAATCGCGGCAGAAATCGAGATTCCGCTCCATTGTCCGGCGGTTCTCCCCGCTGTAAAAGCGAAGATCAAAGCTGCCGAAGCTCTGGCTTTCGGCCAGCGCGGAAAGCCCCGCGCTCTCCAGGCCCGCCTTTGCCAGCGCTTTTTTCATACAGGAACAGAGCGCAGTCCCCCGATAGCCGGTGTCCCCGCAGAGCGGGCATTCGTAGACCACATCGGTATAGTCGGGGGGAAAGCCGTAAAAGGCGAGCATTTCCGCCCGGTCGGCCTGCAGGCGCTCGTTTTCGCTCCTCACGGCGGCCACCCGCTCGGCAATGCCCTCGGGGCCCCGGGTAATCTCCTCCACAAGGCGCATCCCGGTCTCGGCCAGCGCCGCGTCGATGGCAGCCAGATCGGGATACTCGCGATGCAGCCTCTCAAGGCGGCTCCGCGACGCGGCCAGCGCCGCACTGCGCTTTTCGGAAAAAGCCTGCTTTACCTTTTTGAGATTATCCTTTCTGTACGACATGTAAAACCCCTCTCTATCCCGAAGACGGGATGCCGCGTTTTTTGACCGCTTGCCTTCTTGGCGCCGTCAAACACGTTACCTTCTCGGCGACGCCGGAGGAGCGATGCCTCTCTTTGTCGCCGCCGAGGGTTGTTTTTCTCCCCCCGCCCTTTCCCGCTCCGCCCGCTTTTTCCGCGGCAGGGCGGACGGGCCGCCCAATAGTCGCCCCATATAAGGGAGGACAGCGTACCGACGGGCTCCGGACAGACGATAAGCGTCAGGAGTAGCCGGACGGCGGCGGAAAACAGCCTTCCGCCGTTCACCTCCGGCCGCTGCCGAAGGTATGCCCTGCGCACTCACCGCATCGTTGGCCTTTTCGGAGCCATGCGGCCCGAACCCGCACGCCGGTATCGGCTTTCTTGTAACGGAAGATAAGAAACGGAGGTCATTTTGCAGCCCGGACCTACGCGCCGCCCCCGGCTCCTCCGGCGGAGGAAGCGCCCGGGGAGGATTCTTTTTGCTCCATACGCTCATAGCTACGCTTGAGCGCCGCCTCAAAGAATTCGTTCACATCGAAGCTGCCCGCGGCCGTCTCCTTCTCCCGCTTCTCGCGGTAGGCGCCGAGGGCGGCGTTCACCTGCTCGGCGGTGGTATAGCCCGCCTCCCGCCAGTTCAGAAGCACCTTGTTCATATAGGGAAAGGAAACGCCCCCGGTGTTGTTGACCGTGATCTCATAGGCCATCTCCAGCATCGAAAAGGGGAAGGAGAGATCGGCCCATACCGCAAGAAATTTCTTTTCCTTGGCAGTGAGCGCCCGCCGGGAAAGACCGGCGAGAGCGCGCACCTTTTCTTCCAGCGTATGCCGCCGCTCGGCGTCGGTGACGTACTGCTCGATCTGCGCGTAGGAGGTGATGCCCTCGTTCACCAGCGAGCAGGCCATCTTTTCGATATAAGGAAGCGAGCATTTCCCCAGACGGCTGGCATATTCAAAGAGAAGCAGTATCGAATCGTGATCGAGCCGCAGATAGTCGGAAAGCCCGAAAAGCCGGTTGATCTCGTGAGCGCCGAAGAGCTTGCCCGCAATCCGCTGGCACTCCTCCACCAAAAGCGACAGGGTCGCGTCGGCATTCATCAGCGCTTCGATCTCCCGCCCGGTATAATGGGGCAGTCCGTCGCCCGTGACCACCGTCACCTTCCCGCCGTTCTCGGCGCTCTTCACGGCGGTTCGAATCGTTTTCGGCCTTTTTTCCCCGCAAGGCTCTTTACCCGAAAAAGCTTCCGAAGAGGCCGCTTCCGGCCGCTCCTCTGCCGGCGATGACGTGCGCGCACCCGTTCCTTCCCGGTGGATAAGACCGGCGTTTTCCCAAAAAGAGAGGGCCTCCTCGATCTTATCGGGAGTCGCCGCAAAGCTTCTGGCCAAAGCGGCGACATCGAGCGGCTCCCGCAGGGAGCGGTCCCCGCAGAGAAGCAGAAAAAGCCTCAGCGTCAAGGGATCGGCCTTGTCGAGATAGGCGCTCACCGCCGCGGGCAGCGCCAGAACCCTGTTTCCGTACACGATTTCAATTTTCATCCCGCATTTTGTCCTTTCCTTCGTTTAATTCCGGTTTTTTTCGGGAACAGAACCGCCGTTTTACGCGTCTTCTCTTCCCCGAACGGCGGAAAGGAACTACGTCTTTTTGTCCGAAAGGCTTCGCAGAGAAAAACAGAGCTGCATCAGGGAATCGCCGAGATAGACGTTCTGCACGCAGACCCCCGCCGAAGCGTCCTTTTCCTCCGACGCGTCAAGCAGGGCCGAAAGCGACGCTTCCGAGATCTCGGCACTGGTGAAATTCCAGATCCCCCGGACGCCGAGCTTCACCAGACGCTCGGCCATAGCCTCGGCCCCCGAGGAGGTGAGGGTCAGAACCGCAATGTCCACGCGGTTGGCCCGGCAGAAAATCTCCAGCTTGCCCGCATCGTAGACCGTGTGCTTTCCTGCACGCTTACCGATCACGGCGGGATCCCGGTCGAAGACGCCGATCAGATTCACGCCCCGGCTGAGAAAGAGGCTGCCGTCGGCCATCGCCCGCCCCAGGTTGCCCGCGCCGATGAGAATCGCGTTGAATTTCTCGTTCACGCCCAGCATCTCCGAAATCTCCGCAAAGAGATGCTTGACATTATAACCGTAGCCCTGCTGTCCGCAGCCGCCGAAGCAGTTCAGATCCTGCCGCACCTGAGAGGCGGTCAGCCCCATGAGCTTTGCCAGCTTTCCCGAACTGATGCGGAAGCTGTTTTTCTCCAGAAGCTCCTTCAGATAGCGGTAATAGCGGGGCAGCCGGCATTTCACCTGTTTGGAAAGAGCTAATTTTTCGGCAGGATACTTCTCCGCCCGGGACTCCTCCGCGGAAAGCCTTTCGATGAATTCGTTATCCATGAATATGAGTCAAAGCCTTTCTTTCGGTCTTTCGGAATACCTCCCGCAGCTCTCTTTCGCAAAAAACGAAGAATCGTGTGCCCCTCTTCCGCTGCGGCCGATATTTCTTTTGCCCTTTTTCTCTCTTTCCCGCAGTAAGACAAGAAGAGAGAGGAAAATATTCTCTCTTGAAAAAACCGGGCAAAGTTCTTATCCTCGAAAAGAAAAAATCATGTCCGAGCAAAACCCTTCAGCCAATTCGCAGCCGTATTGTCCAAAAAGCTCTCAGATCAGAATTTTTCAAGCGTCTCAGAGACATAGTCGGCAAAGGCACGGCAGGTGGCGCCGGTGTCCCGCCCCGTGACCGTCAGCTTCTTCTCTTCAAACATGCAGAAATCGAGAGCCCGCTCAAGCCGGTCGGCGCGGTCGTGATACCCGATGTGATTGAGCAGCATGACGCCCGCCCGCAGCATGGAGCAGGGGTCGGCATAGATCGCCCGGCCCTCGGTCACCATACGGGGAGCGCTGCCGTGGATGGCCTCAAACATGGCGTAGCGCTTGCCGATGTTGGCGCTGCCCGCCGTCCCCACGCCGCCCTGAAACTCGGCGGCCTCGTCGGTGATGATGTCGCCGTAAAGGTTCGGCAGAATAAAGACACGGAAATCGCGGCGGCGCTTCTCGTCCACCAGCTTCGCAGTCATGATGTCGATAAACCACTCGTCGGTGACAATTTCCGGGTAATCGCGCGCCACTTCCTTGCAGAGGTTCAGAAACTTGCCGTCGGTCGTCTTGATGACGTTGGCCTTGGTGACGATCGAAACCCTTCCCTTGTTGTTGGCCCGGGCGAACTCGTAAGCAAGCCGCGCGATGCGGCGGGTCCCCTCGGTGGTGGTCACGCAGAAATCGAGCGCCAGATCGTCGGTCACATGTACGCCCTGACTGCCCACCGCGTAGCTTCCCTCGGTGTTCTCGCGAAAGAAGGTCCAGTCGATGCCCTGAGACGGAACCCGGACGGGACGCAGATTGGCGAAAAGGTCGAGCTCTTTCCGCATCGCCACATTGGCGCTCTCGATATTGGGCAGACCGTCACCCTGATGGGGCGTGGTCGTGGGGCCCTTGAGGATCACGTCGCATTTTTTCAGCTCGGCCAGAACGTCGTCGGGAATTGCCTGAAGCCGGGCCACCCGGTTTTCGATGGTGAGCCCCTCAATGTCGCGGAACTCCACGCGTCCCTTCTTCACCTCGTCGGAAAGAAGTCCTTCGAGCACCCGGCGGGTCTCAGCCGTGATGACCGGCCCGATCCCGTCGCCGCCGCAGACGCCGATGACGATTTTGTCCAGCGAGGCGTAATCGACCGCCTCGCCGGCCGCGTTGATCCGCTCGACCCGTTCGAGCTGTCCTTTGAGAAGCGTACGATATTTTTCGACCGCACTTTCGATCTCTCTGCTGTAATCTTTCATTCTTCTATACTCCTCCATGTGTTCTTATCCTAATGTTCTTTCCCTAATGTTCTTTCGGATTTCCGCATTCTTCCGGGTTTCCGCATCCGCCGCAATAAGCGCTCTTTGGGCGGCCCGCTCCGTCTCGCTCTTTTCGCGAAAAGAGCGAGGATCAGCCGGGTTCGATAAACAGCCGGCCCAAAACCGGTGTGAGAAGGACTCTTTCCGGACCGATAGGAAGCGCCGCTCGGACAGATGCGAAGCGTCATATCCGATGAAAAGGCGGGAATACCGTAAATTTCTGTGGTTTTTCAAAAAAGAACCGCGGGAAAAATTGGCTTTTGTGCAACATTCTAAGTATTTTCTTCCTCAAAATGCGAAAAGCGTGCTCGAGAAAATTGCCGCCGCTTTTCCACATTCTCCACAGAGATATCCACAATTTCGCGCGCAAAACCGGGCTTTTTGAAGGGCCTTCCCGATTTTCAGGCGAGTTTTCCACAAGCCGCCTGTGGATTATCTGGAAAAGTCCTCCCAACGGCGCTTTATGAAGATTGACATTTTCTTGTCAAAAACCGGGAGCTTTTCTGATTTTTACGCCCCGAATCCGAACAAAATTTTTGGTGTTTTGCCCAATTTTCAACGCCGTATCCGCAAACACGGACAGGGAAAACAGCCTTGCGGGGCAAAGAAGATCGGGCTCAGTCGGCGCCCCGGACGGTCGGCCGGGCGTTCAGATCCGAACCGGCCAGATGGCCCGCCATGAACTCATAGTAACCCTGCGCCCCGATCATCGCCGCATTGTCCCCACAAAGCGAGAGGGGCGGAAGACAGAGACGAATTTCCTGTTTCTCGCAGAAAACGGTCAGAGCAGAGCGCAGATGCGAGTTGGCCGCAACTCCCCCCGCCGCCACCAGCGTTTTGTACCCGAAGCGCGCGTGCGCCTTCTCCAAATGAGATATCACCGCGCGCACCACTGCCGCCGTAAACGAAGCGGCAATATCGGCGACGGCCTTGTCGGCCCTCTCGCCTCCTCCGGCGGGAAGCTCCGGCAAAGCTCCCCTCTGCCGCGCACCGTGGACATAGTTGATGACCGCAGTCTTCAGACCGCTGAAGGAAAAGTCCAGACTGCCGCGCAGGGCCGCCGAGGGGAAGGCAATCGCGTCCGGGTCGCCCCGAGAGGCCAGCCGGTCGATCTCCGCCCCTCCGGGATAGGGCATTCCCAAAACCCGCGCAACCTTGTCGAAAGCCTCTCCGATCGCGTCGTCCCGCGTCTTTCCCACTGTGACAAACTCGACGGGGCTCCGCACGTCGATCAGCGAGGTATGCCCTCCCGAAGCTACCATGGCAAAAAAGGGAGCTTTCAAATCGGGGTAAGCAAAATAGGCCGCCGCCACATGACCGCGGATGTGGTTGACCGGAATCAGGGGCAGCCTGTGGGCGAAGGCAAAGGCCTTGGCGAAATTGACCGCAACCAAAAGCGCCCCGATCAACCCTGGCTCCGACGTCACGGCTACGGCGTCGAGCTCGTCGGCGGAAATCCCCGCCTCCTCAAGTGCCCTGTAGACAAGCCCCGAGATCGCCTCGATATGAGCGCGTCCCGCGATTTCGGGCACGACCCCGCCGTAAAGGGCGTGTATTTCGACCTGCGAGGCAATCGCGCTTGAGAGAATCGAGCGCTCAGTCTCGTAAAAAGATACGACAGCCGCCGCCGTCTCGTCGCAGGAAGATTCCAAAGATAATATCCGCAAGTGTTTGCCCCACCCCTTTTTGAAAACGTCCGTTTGAAGAAAAAAGCCGGCCTATGTGTCATGCGTTGATTTATATTAATAAGGATAAAAAAGGGAGCCTGTCCAATGGCCCGAAATTTAAGAAAAAGGAACCGGCCGCTTCCCTTTTCCTGTATCAATCCTTTTCTTCCGCACATGCGCATCCAAGAGACTTCGCCATCAAAAGCGCATCCTCCTTCGGGTTCCGGTAATAGTTCCGGCGGCGTCCCACGGTCTCAAAGCCATTTCCCTTATAAAGAGCGAGGGCGGAAGAATTGGAGGCGCGCACCTCGAGATAGACTCTCTCCACTTTGCATTTCCGGCAAAAAGCCTCGGCCTCAAAAAGAAGCGCGGCGGCATACCTCCGCCTCCGAAAGGCGGGATGAACGGCCAGATTCAGAATTTCCGCCTCGGGCGGCAGCAGCAGAAGCATGAGATAGCCGACCGGCTCCTCGCCGAGTGTGAAGAGAAAGACCCTGTCGGTCTCGAGCGTCTCGCGAATCATCCTCTCGCTCCAGGGATCGGTAAAACAGAGCCTCTCGAGCGCCGCAATATCTTTCAAAAGGGGCTCCGCCCCCGGCAGTCTGTGACGGTTTCGCCGGATTTCCATCGCTCAGGCGCCCCTTCCGGCATCGGCAGAAGCCGCAAAAGCGCACGGCGCCTCGGTCATGGGTTCGGCGGAAGCCTCGGGCGATGCGGAGGTCTCGGGAGAAGCGGTCGTATCCCCGGATTCCGAGGTCGTGGTGTCGGCGTCGGTCTTGCCGCCGAGCGCCTCTTCAAGATATCTTGAGGCGAACTTCTCGGAGATCGCGATGGCAGAGGGATCCTCGTCGGTATAGACATAAAAATCGCCGTTGTCACAGCGGACCAGATACATCACATAATAGAGATGGCCATAAACCGAGGAAGTGAGATAAAGACGGTAGGTTTCCAAAGGCAGCCCGCCGCTTTCCGCGCTGTAACGCCGGCCCTCGAGCACCTCATCGACAAAGTCGGTCGCCACCGGCGTGTTCTCGTCTTTTAAGGAAAGAAGCGCCATAGTGATCTCGTCGGCGGCATCGGTGCAGACGTAGACGCAGTCGGTACGGAAGGAGGCAAGCTCGGGAAGAAGCGCCATGCTTCCGTAATACAGGTTCCCTTCCGCATCGGTGAGATAATTGTCGGAATCCATTTCCATCAAAACGCCGTAGGCGTTGTAATAGCCAACCTTGTAAATCTTGCGGCCCGTGTCGGTCTTGCCGAAGGCTTTCTGTCTTTTTCCGGCGACCACATAGCGCACAGCATAGGTCGCGGGCGCCTTCAGAAACATTGCGCCGTCCGAATCGCGGATCAGTCCGCCCTCCTCCTCAGCAAAAGTCACCGTCTCTCCCGCGGCGAGCAGAGCGGCGGCGCCCACCACAAGAGCGATCAGAACGACCAGAACCGCGCCGCCGAGCAGCCAGTAGCGAAGCGTCAGAGTCTCGTGAGGATCCCGCACCTTTCTGGCCCTTTTCTTTTTCTTTTTTTGGTTTTTTTGGATCTTTTCCTTGTTTTCTTCTGCCATGATTCCCCCGCTTTTCCCGCGGCTCAATATCCGAACTGTCCGCTTAAGCTGTCGTCGTTGATCACCCAGTCGCGAACCCGAACCACGCGATATTCCTCCGCGCTTTGGCGGAAGACCACGGTGGAGATTCCCGAATTGATGATCAGACGCTTGCAGAGCATACAGCTGTCGATCTCTTTTTCCAGCTCGCCCGTCGCCGCGTTGATTCCGGCGATATACATGGTGGCGTCGATCATCTCCTCGCGCGAGGCGGAAATGATGGCGTTCTGCTCCGCGTGGACAGAGCGGCAGAGCTCATACCGCTCCCCTCTGGGAATGTTCAGCGATTCCCGGGTGCAGAAGCCGAGATTCGTACAGTTCTTCCGGCCGCGGGGCGCCCCGTTGTAGCCGGTGGCGACAATGCTGTCGTTTTTCACAATGATGGCGCCGAAGCGGCGGCGCAGACAGGTGGCGCGCTTTGCCACTGTCTCGGCAATATCGAGATAATAATTGGGCTTGCTGACTCTTTCCATAACAACCTCCGTATCCATAAAAGGGAGAGCATCCGATTTGCTCCCTTTTCCGGTAAACCATCCGCACGCCATCTTATTTCATTCAAACAAAACCGCGCGCTTCAGGAACACGGCCGACATAAACCGGCCGAAAAATGCCGTAAAACAAGACCGACGGGTCTATTCTGCCGGAAGGACAGATTCCGCCGGTATTTTATTTATTATAAAACAAAAAAGGGGATAAAATCAATAGGATGCGGGGAAAGTTAATGATTTTGTTACACCTTGCGTCTCTTTCCCCTACGCAAAGAACTCGGTCCGATCAAACAGACGGACATCACTCCGGCCTCCCCTTGACGCCCTCCGAACCCGGCGGCGCCTATGCGCTCCCCTTCCCGTCCTCTGTCACGCCTTCGCCCTCGAAAGAGGGCGTGTATTGCGCGCTCTGCGAAGAAAAATCCTGAAAGTATCCGTCAAAGCCGAGGGTCTTCGCATAGGCGGCCACCGACTCGTATTCAAAGCGGGTCAGACGGCGCGAAGGCCCGCCCGCACGGCCGTTGGGCGTAAACTGGCTCATCAGGGAAAGAAGGATTTCGTCCTTCCGGAAAAGCTTTCCCAGAAGAGCGAGCACGGCCAGACTGTCGGCACGGCAGCCGGGAAGAACCAGATGGCGAACCAAGACTCCCTTCTGCAAAATTCCCTCTTTGTCAAAACGAGGCTTCCCCACCTGCTCGTACATTCTCCGAAGGGCCTTTCGGACGACATCCGGATAATCGGGCGCGCCCGAAAGGCGCTTCGCCA
The DNA here is from genome assembly GCA_944389045.1 of uncultured Clostridia bacterium. Classification (GTDB taxonomy): domain Bacteria; phylum Bacillota; class Clostridia; order Oscillospirales; family CAG-272; genus RGIG1993. The sequence goes on from CALXKW010000004.1 coordinate 24,695, forward strand.
GGCCGGCGTCGGCGTATTTACAGTCGGGCAGATAGACATCCACCGCCCCGTCAAGAAGCGTCAGCATCTCCTCGCTCTCGTATCCCGAGCCGTTGAAGACCACCGGAAGCGCAAGCTCTTTTTTCACCTTCTTCAGAAGAGGCGCAAGACGCGCGACATAGGGATCGGCAGTGACAAGATTGATGTTGTGTACCCCTTTTTCCTTCAGAGCGAAAAGGATCTCGATAAACCGGTCGTCCGAAACCGCAAAGCCCTTTTGGGCCCGGCTGATCTCATAGTTCTGACAATAGGCACACCGAAGCGTACAGCCCGAAAAGAAGAGCGCCCCCGACCCTCTTGTGCCCGAAAGGCAGGGCTCCTCCCAGAAATGGGGAGCGGCGCGGGCAAGAAGCAGAGCGTCCCCCGCCCCGCAGAGGCCGCGCTCTTTTTCGCGGTCGCGCCCGCAGCGGCGCGGGCAAAGAGTGCATACCGCCATAAGCCCTCCTGAAATTAAAGAAATAAAAAAACCAAAATCCGCCGCATTTTCCCACAAGAAGCCACACACTGCCCGGGCAGAAACGCGGCGAACAGAAGACCGGCAGACAAAAGACAAAAAAGAGAAGACGATCGCCGAAACGACCGTCTTCTTTAATGTGGGGTGAGTAAAGAGATTCGAACCCTCGACCTTCAGGGCCACAACCTGACGCTCTAACCAGCTGAGCTATACCCACCATATGAATCTCTCTTTGCCGTCGGCCGCCGATCACGCCAAACAACAGAGAGAGTGGCGTATCCAGGGGGATTCGAACCTCCGACCTACTGCTTAGAAGGCAGTTGCTCTATCCGGCTGAGCTATGGATACATGAAAAGAGGAGCGGGACAACCGGATTTTCTTTGCCGCGTTCCTCTTCATAGAATGGAGCGGGTGATGGGAATCGAACCCACACGGCCAGCTTGGAAGGCTGGAATTCTACCATTGAACTACACCCGCATTTCCGATTGCCTAAGTATGATAGCACAATGTTTTCTTTTTGTCAATACCCTATTTGACTTTTTTCTTTCTTTTTTCGGACCGGGCCGCTTTCCCGCCGGCTTTTTTCCACTCCGGTTTCTCTTCCCGCTCCCGCCCGCTCCTCCGCTTCTCAGCTTAAACTATCTTTCGTCCTTTCGTCGTTCGCCCGCTCCTCTTTCTTTTATTCTCTTCCTCCTCCCTCCCCTCTCTCTCTCTGCTGCCCTCACTTTTTCTTCCGTGCGGTGTGCGGGTAGTTTTTTTCCGCACGGAAGGCGGGAAAAGCGGCAAAATCGGGATTGCTTTTTTTGAAAATCCATGCTATAATGACACTGTGTGTATACTCAAGCAGCGAAGGAGGAGCAGATGGACAACCGACCCCTTGCGGACCTTCTGAGGCCGAGGGATTTTGACGAGATGGCGGGACAAAAGCATCTGTTCGGCCCGCACGGCGTAATCACCGGCATGTGCAAAAACGGTTACATCACCAACATGATCTTTTTCGGCCCGCCGGGAACCGGAAAAACGACGGCCGCCAACATTCTGGCAGAGAAGAGCGGCATGAAGATTCACCGCCTGAACGCCACCAGCGCGACTCTTGCCGATGTCAAGAGCGTCATCGCCGAAAGCGGCGGACTTTTCTCACAGAGCGGCACCCTGCTCTATCTTGACGAAATTCAGTATTTCAACAAAAAGCAGCAGCAGTCTCTTCTGGAATATATGGAAAACGGTCAGATTACGCTCATTGCCGCCACCACCGAAAACCCCTATTTGTACGTCTACAACGCCATCCTCTCCCGCGCGGCGGTCTTCGAATTCAAGCCGGTGCAGCCGGAGGACATGCTCGACCGCCTGAAGACCGCGCTTCGTTTCCTGAATGACCGGCAGAAGACCGAAAAAAGCGCGGACGATGACGTACTTCTTTATATCGGCGGATGCGCCGCCGGGGATGTGCGCCGCGCGGTCAGCCTGCTGGAACACGCCTACTTCTCCTCCGACATGACGATCACCCGCGAGCGGGTCTCGGACTTTACGCCCCGAGCGGTAGGGAACTTTGACAAGGACGGCACCACCCATTACGACCTGGTCTCCGCACTGCAAAAATCGGTGCGCGGCTCCGACCCGGATGCGGCGGTGTTTTATCTGGCCCGCCTACTGGAGGGCGGAGACCTGATCGGCGCCTGCCGGCGGATTTCCCAGATGGCGAGCGAGGACATCGGCCTTGCCTACCCCATGGCGGCTGCCATCGCCGATGCCTGCGTCAACGCCGCCCTGCGTCTCGGTATGCCCGAGGCCGCAGCGCCGCTGTCGAACTGCATTATTCTTCTGGCAACCGCCCCCAAGTCGAACAGCGCCATGACCGCTTACGCCGCGGCCAAGGAGGCGATCGAGGCTGGCCGGGGGCAGGCCATTCCCTCTCACCTGCGGCAGACCGAGCTTTTTCACGGCTACCGCTTCCCCCACGACTATCCCAATCACTGGGTCGACCAGCAATATCTGCCGGACGACCTGTCGGACGCGGTCTTTTATCGCTTCGGCGACAATAAGAATGAGGCCGCCGCATCGGAATACTGGCGCAAAATAAAAAAAGAAGGCCCCAAAGCCTGACCCGTATCTCAAAAACTTTAATAAATCCCCTTCCGAAGGGGCCTTCCCAGGAAAATTCCGCCGCACATACCCGTGTGGACCGATTCCGAACCGCCGATAACACCGCGGCGGCCGTTTTTCGCGGCCGTCATGCCCCGAAAGAAAGCATAAGGTGAAATGAAAATGAAAAACACCCTTCCGACTGAAGAAAACAGCATGGCCGAAAAGGCATTCCCCGAAAATCCCAAGACAGATTCTCCCGGGGGCATCGACCCTAAAAGCGAGAAAAAGCGCCTGAAAAAAGAGGCCAAAGAGGCGAAAAAGAAGGCGAAGAGCAAAAAGAAGGAGGGTCGGCGGGTCAGATCCATGTCGCCGATGAGCGTCTTCACCCCCTTTATCATGAAAAAACGAAACGACGCGTGCAACTTCTTTTCCGACGAGTTCGACATCGCCGCCGCGGAAGACTATATCCACCAAAAGCGAAGAGAGGGCCTCAAGGGCTTCGGCTTCATGCACCTCATCATCGCCGCCTATGTCCGTTCGCTGGCCGATAAGCCGGGCATCAACCGCTTTATCCGCGGACAGCGCGTCTGGGCCCGCAACAACATCGAGGTCTGCCTGACCATCAAGCGGGAAATGAAGCTCAACGCCGACGACACCTGCGTCAAGTTCTTTCCCGAGGTCACCGACACGGCAGAGGAGATCTACCGCCGCATCGAGGAAACGATCCGTGCGGCCACAGAGAACGCCAACACAGACTTCGACAAGACCGCGCGGGCTCTCACGCGGATTCCCCGCTTTCTGATCCGGGGAACCGTCTCTCTGCTCTCGTTTCTCGATTATTACGGCCTTCTCCCCCGTTTTCTCACCAAGGTCAGTCCCTTCCACGGCTCCCTCTTCATCACATCGATGGGATCGCTCGGCATCCGTCCGATCTATCATCATATCTATAATTTCGGCAACGTGCCGGTTTTCGTCTCGTTCGGCAAGGTAGAACGCGAATATCGGATCCAGCCCGACGGCTCGGTGGCGCAGAAGCGCACCATCGGCCTGAAGGTAGTCTGCGACGAGCGCATCTGCGACGGCTTCTACTACGCCTCCTTCTTCAAATCGATCAAAAACTATTTCAGCAATCCGACCCTTTTGGACGAGCCGCCCGCCACGGTCGTGGAGGATATTCCGTAACGCTTTTCACGGTTCTGTCGTCCCCTTGCGCCCCTGCCCCGTCCCGGGCTGTACGATTTCCGTCCCTTTTGGGGAAGCCATAAATTCAAACCAAGTTACAAGGAGAGTACGCAATGAATTATCTCAAGGAGCGAATCGGTGAGGTCATCAAAAAGCTGAACGACCGCATCGTGACCGACACCGAAAAAATCACGGGCATCGAAGTCTATGCCTGCGGTTACAAAAACGGCGCAAACACCCCGCCCGAGGATGCCGAATGGAAGCCTTTTGAATGGGGCGCCACCTTCGGCGGCACGCATGAGTGGCACGGCTGGTTCCGTGCGAAGCTTGTCGTTCCCGAGAGGATGCGCGGCAAGCATGTGGAACTCCGCAACTGGGTCTCGCGCGCCTGGCCCCAGTTCATTACCTATCTTGACGGCAAGACGATTCAGGGAGGCGACGGCAATCACACCGACTTCCCCCTTGAGCCCGACAAGTACGAGTACGATCTTCTCTCCTATGTCTACATAGGCTACAATTCCGATCTCTCGGAATACTGCCCCGAGCTCCGTGTGATCGACACCGAGACCAAAAAGCTCTACTGGGATCTGCGTGTCCCCTTCGACGTGCTCGGCTACACGAAGCCCGAAACCTACGACTACTGCCGGATCCGCACCGCCCTCAACGAGGCGATCAATCTTCTTGACCTGCGCACCGCGGGAACCGAGGAATATGCCGAAAGCGTCCGCCGGGCGGACGCCTATCTCCAGGAGCATTTCTACAACGAGGTCTGCGGCCCGCAGGAGGCCAACGTGGTCTGCATCGGCCACACGCACATCGACGTGGCCTGGCTCTGGCCCCTCCGCCAGACCCGAGAAAAGGCGCAGCGCTCCTTCGCCACCGTGGTCAACATGATGAAGGAGTTTCCCGAATACAAGTTCATGTCCTCCCAGCCCCAGCTCTACCAGTTCGTCAAGGAAGACGACCCCGCCCTCTACGAAGAGATCAAAAAGCTTGTCAAGGAAGGCCGCTGGGAAGTGGAAGGCGCCATGTGGCTCGAAGCCGACTGCAATCTGACGAGCGGCGAGTCGCTGGTCCGCCAGCTGCTCTTCGGCAAACGCTTTATTAAGGAAGAATTCGGCAAGGACAGCAAGGTGCTCTGGCTGCCCGACGTCTTCGGCTATTCCGCCGCGCTGCCTCAGATCCTGAAAAAGGCGGGCGTCACCCGCTTTGTCACCTCGAAGATCAGCTGGAACGAGACCAATAAGCTGCCCTGCGACGTCTTCAAATGGTACGGCATCGACGGCACCGACATTTTCTCCTACTTCCTCACCGCGCAGGACTGGAACGGACAGTCCTGCGGCACCGGCACGACCTATAACGCCGACATCCGCCCGAAGCAGATCCGCGGCTGCTGGGAGCGCTTCCAGCAGAAGGACATCGCCAACGAGACGATCAGCACCTTCGGTCACGGAGACGGCGGCGGCGGACCCACCCGGGAGATGATCGAGACCGGACGGCGCCTGGAAAAAGGCATCCCCGGCTGCCCCACCGTTTCCTTTGAGTTCGCCGGCGATTTTCTCGACCGTATGGAAGAAAAGACCAAGGACAGCCGCTTCCTCCCCAAGTGGGTGGGCGAGCTCTATCTCGAATACCACCGCGGCACCTATACCTCGATTGCCAAGAACAAAAAGAACAACAGAAGAAGCGAGTTCCTCTATCAGAATGCCGAGCTCATCTCCTCGATCGGCAAGGCCGTTTTGAAGGGAAGCTATCCGCAGAACGTTCTGAACGACGGCTGGGAAAAGATCCTCCTCTGCCAGTTCCACGACATTATTCCCGGCTCCTCGATCAAGGAGGTCTACGACGATTCCGACAAGATCTACGCCGACCTGATGGGCAAGGGCGAAGAGATTGTGGACAAGGGCCTCGATGCCATTGCCGAAAACCTTTCTGAGAGCGGAACCATGGTCTTCAACCCCAACGCCTTTGCGGCCGACGGCCTTGTGAAGACGCCCGACGGCGCTGCCGCCTGGGTCGAGGGGATTCCCGCGCAGGGATGGAAGGTGGTTTCTTCCCTTTCCACCGCCTCCTCGGTCATTGCCTGCACCGAATGCCGCAAGCTGGAGAACGATTTCCTCCGCGTTCTCTTTGACGAAAACTACGAGATAATCTCGCTTTACGACAAAAAAGCCGAGCGCGAGATTCTGCCCGAGGGCGCAAAGGCCAACGCCATCACGGCCTACGAGGACATTCCGCGCGCCTGGGACGCCTGGGAGATCACCAACTATTACACCGAAAAGAGCTGGCCGATCAACAATCTTTTAAGCGTCGAGAGCTGGCAGGACGGCGCCAAAAAGGGCTTTAGGATCAAGAGAAGCTTCCAGAGCAGCACGCTGGAGCAGATTGTCAGCATGACCGATCACAACGCGGTGGTCGAATTCGACACCACGGTGGACTGGAAGAACGATCACATCCTCGTCCGCACTGCCTTCCCCACCAACTTCAACACCAACAAGGCCACCTACGAAATCCAGTACGGCAACGTTGAAAGACCCACCCATGCCAACACCAGCTGGGAGCAGGCAAAATTTGAGGTATGCGCTCACAAGTGGGCCGACATCGCGGAGCACGGCTACGGTCTCAGCCTTCTGAACGACTGCAAGTATGGGCATAGCGCCGAAGGCTCCACCCTCTCGCTCACGCTCCTGAAAAGCGCCACCAGTCCCAATCCCGCCGCCGACAAGGAAGTACACCACTTCACCTATGCGATCTACCCGCATGCCGGCGACTACCGCGAGGCCGGCACGGTGCGCCTGGCCTATACCCTCAACAATCCGCTGACGGCGCGTCCCGCCGCTGGCAAGGGAACCCTTCCCTCCTCTTTCAGCATGGTTTCGGCAAACTGCGAGAATATCTTCACCGACATCGTGAAGAAGGCCGAGGACAGCGACGCCACCGTCGTCCGCCTCTACGACGCCTACAACATGACCTCGAAGCCCACGCTGACCTTCGGCTTCGACGTGAAAAAGGCCGAGATCTGCGACCTGCTCGAAAACCCGATTGCCGAGCTGCCGGTCGAAAACGGGAGCGTCACCCTTCCCGTCAAGCCCTTCGAGATCGTCACCCTGAAGCTTTCCTGAGTTTTCTGCAAACCGGAAAACTTCAAAAAGAAAGAAGGAGAAATTTTGCCTCGGAAATCCTTCTGAAAAATACGCAAATCGCGCGTGCGCGTTCCCTTCTTAAAGGGACGCGCACGCGCTCTTTTTTATTCCTTCCTCGTTTAGGATTCCGTTCAGCCCGTTTTTAGCAAAACCGCCTTTCGAAAGCCGGAAAAAAGAATTGTCCGGACAAAGTTCCGGCAGCCGAACGGGAAGACGAAGGCTTCATACCGAGACCTCGTTCTGACGGGCGACAAGCGAGTCGGCGGCGTAGCGCTTTCTGAGCTTCGGCTTTTCGATCTTGCCGGTAGGATTGCGCGGGATCTCCGCAAAGATGATCTTGCGGGGGCGCTTATAGCGGGGCATTCCGAGACAGAAGCGATTGACCTCCTCCTCGGTCAGCGTGCGCCCGGGCTTGACCTCGATGACGGCCGCGGCGATCTCGCCCAGCCGGGCGTCGGAAAGGCCGATGACCGCCACATCCTTCACCGCGTCGTGCCGGCGGATAAAGTTCTCGATTTCGACCGGATAGAGGTTTTCCCCGCCGGTGATGATCACGTCCTTTTTCCGGTCGACAAGATAGATGAAGCCGTCCGCGTCCTCCTCTGCCATGTCTCCGGTGAGAAGCCAGCCGTCCTTCAGAACGGCCTCCGTGGCCTTTTCGTCCTTGTAATATTCCGACATGACGCCGGCACCCCGAACGGCAAGCTCGCCCACCGTCCCCGCCGGAACGCGCTCTCCCTTTTCATCGACGATCTTGGTTTCCCAGCCGAAGCCGGCCTTGCCGATCGAACCGACCTTATGAATATTCTCGACACCCAGATGGACGCAGCCGGGACCGATCGACTCGGAAAGACCGTAGTTGGTATCATACTGATGATGGGGAAAGACACTCCTCCAACGCTTGATCAGAGAGGGGGGCACCGGCTGTGCGCCCACATGCATCAGCCGCCAGCGGGAGAGGTCAAAATCCTCAAGCGAGAGTTCCCCGCGCTCGAGCGCGTCGAGGATATCCTGCACCCACGGCACGAGAAGCCAGACAATGCTGCACTTCTCGTCCGAAACCGCCCGAAGGATCTGCGCGGGCGCCGTCCCGGTGAGAAGAACGCCCCGACCGCCGGTCACAAGGCTCCCGAACCAGTGCATCTTCGCCCCGGTATGATAGAGCGGCGGAATGCAGAGAAAGACATCCTCGTGGGTCTGACCGTGATGCGCCCTTTCGGTCAGCGCGGCGTGCATCAGCGACCGGTGCTTGTGCAGAATCGCCTTGGGAAAGCCGGTGGTGCCCGAAGAGAAATAGATGGCAGCGAAATCCTCGTCGGAAAGAGAGATGGCCGGAGCATGGGAGGAGCAGTATCCCGTCAGGCGGAAGTAGCTCTCGGCAAACGAAGGACAGTCGTCCCCTACATAAAAGAGATATTTCACCTTGGAAAGACCGTCGCAGATTTCCTCCACGCGTCCGGTGAAGGCCGGGCCAAAGACCAGCACGTCGGCGTCCGCAAGATCAAGGCAGTAGGCGATCTCCTCCGAGGAATAGCGGTAATTGAGCGGCACGGCCAACGCCCCAGTCTTGAGCACGCCGAAGTAGACCGGAAGCCATTCCAGACCGTTCATCAGAAGTATCGCGACCTTGTCCCCCCTGCCGATCCCCCGCGTCAGAAGGAGATTGGCAAAGCGGTTGGCCTTCCTGTCAAACTCGCCCCAAGTGATTTCGCTGCGATAGCCGTCGTTCGCGCCCGGCTCGATCAGGGAATATTCCCGCCAGGTGTGAAAGACTCGGTGATCCTGCTCGGGATTGAGCTCCACCAGAGCCACCTCATCCCGGTATTCCTTTGCGTTTTTCGTCAAAAATTCCGTAATCGGCATATTTTTTCGTCCTTTCGGTCCTGTCTGTCCTTTTAAAAATCTAACCCGGCGGCAAAACAGCGTAAATAAAAAAGCCGTCCCCGCATTTTACAGGGACGGCTGTCTTCCGTGTTACCACCTTGCTTCGCGAAAAGCCTTGCGGCCTTTTGCCTCACGGGCAACCTTCGATTGCCCCGCGATATAACGGTCGCACCCGTTACAGCCTACTGCCCCGCGCGGGGGTTCGGTGCAAGGCTCCGGCGCTGTATTCGGTCGTGCGTTCCCCCGCCGTTTTTCACCAGCCAACGGCTCTCTGTCGGTTATCCGCGCGCCTACTTCTGCGCCATTTTCGCCTTTTTTCTATGGATAAAGCGATTATACGAAACTCCCGCCCTTTTGTCAAGCGGATTTCGCGATTATTAACATTTTATACACAATTTTCTTTCCCGGAAAGAGAATGCTCTTTTCTCCGAAACAGCGCAGCGCCCCGAGGGCAGCATCGATGCCGAAATAGCCCCGAAGAGCAGAACGGAGAGCGCCAGCAGGAAAAAGAAGGGCTTTCAGGGAAGCTCGTTCCCGGCCGACAGGTAAATCTCATACCACTCCTCGCGGGTGAGGGTGACATCGGCCGCCCGCAGGCAGTCCGAAAGGCGGGTGAGATTCGTGGTGCCGGTCACCGGCATCAGATGGGCGGGATGCCGCAGGAGCCAGGCGATGACAATGGTGTTTTTCGAAACGCCGTGCGCCTCAGCCACCTCGTCCAGCTTCTGGTTGAGTTCTTCAAAGGCAGGATTGTCGACGAATACGCCGCCGAAGAATCCGTGCTGGAAGGGCGACCAGGGCTGAATCGTGATGTCATGGAGCCTGCAATAGTCGAGAACACCGCCGTCCCGCACAACCGCCCGGTCGTTCTCCATGTTGACGTTCAGACCGGCCGAGATCATGGTGGCGTTGGTGATGCTCATCTGCAGCTGATTGGCCACGAGCGGCATGCCGAGATAGCGCTCGAGCAGCGCGATCTGCAAAGGATTGTGATTCGATACGCCGAAATGGCGAACCTTTCCGGAAGCTT
>CALXKW010000005.1 GCA_944389045.1 uncultured Clostridia bacterium
CTTGACGAAAAGCGCGCCGAGGTAGACCTTTTTGTTCTGGCCAAGGCTGCCGCGGCCGATCTGGAAAGCGCCGCGAAAAAGAAGGAGGTTTCCCTCACCGTGACCGGCTCCTCCTCCCTTCTCGTCGGCATCCCACAGCTTCTTTACGCCATTCTGCACAATCTGTGCGACAACGCCATCAAGTACAACCGCCCCGGCGGCTCGGTCGAAGTTTCGGTGAACAAAGACGAGAACCGGATCCTTCTTTCGGTGCGCGACACCGGAATCGGAATTGCCAAAGAACATCAGGAGCGCATTTTCGAACGCTTCTATCGGGTGGACAAAAGCCACTCCAAAGAGGCGGGCGGCACCGGCCTCGGGCTTTCGATCGTCAAGCATGCAGCCATACTCCACAACGCCGAAATCACGGTCGACAGCACCCCGGGAGTGGGAACGACCATCACGCTCACCTTCCCCGCAGAAAGCCTGCCCTCTCCCGCAGGACAGAGCGATTCCAAAGCCGGACAGGAGATCGAAGTAAAGACCTAACAAAAGCAAAGGAAGGGTTTCGATGTAACGGAAGCTGCCGATAAGGAAAGTATTAAGAAGAAACGAACTTAATGGCCGGCATACGAACATATGGATACCTTCAAATAAAATAACAGAGCCGATAACCGCATTTTCATCTGCGTGTTATCGGCTCTCTGCGTCTGTATGTCCCGGCTCTATGTCTCCTGCCTACATTTGGGACAAAGTGGAAATTTTTCCGTTCCGTATCTTCCCGCAATTTTATTCGCGTTTTGGAGTTGTTTATCGGGCGATGACCGCTCTGTTTTATTATACATTATCAGAAACTAAACCCTTTTCTTATCGATTTTGCTATCGCCCGTCCGCCTTGCTTCGTCGAATACAGAAACAACATACTCCGCAATCTCGCAATCCTGCGCCTCGCTCCCGCCGCCGACGCCAATACCGCCTGCGATTTTTCCATCCGCAAACAGCGGATACCCACCGGCTACAAGCGTAATGCGGGGGTCGTTTGTCTGAACTGCCATAAGGGAAGCGCCCTCTGCGGCGGCGGCAGCAACATCTTTTGTCCTGCATTGGGTAACGGCCGCTGTATAAGCCTTGCCGGGCACAAGCGTAATGCTTAATACCAATGCTTCGCCACACTCCGTTCAGCAAAGCCAATCCGCATCCGCTACCCGGCGCTTCCTTCCGCCTCCTTCCCGATTATATCGATGATGACATACTCCGACCGGCAGCCGGTCTTGAATTTAATCGCCCAGTCGGAAATTCCGGAGGTAACGATAAAATCCGTATTTTCCCGGCGTTGTCTGCCATAGACATTGTCGTTGCCGATACGGAACCAGCGGACAATCTGCACAAGAGGGATCATCTGCCCGCCATGAGTGTGGCCGGACAGAACCAAATCCACGCCGGCTTTTGCCTCGGCCTCATAATCCCGGGGCTGGTGATCCAGAACGATGGAAAACCTGCTTTCGTCCAAATCCCGGGTCAGGTCCTCCATATCCGCACGGCTTCCGCCAAAGTCCGACTCCTCGGAGGCATCCTGACGTCCGATCAGATAGAAACGGTCATCGATCAGAACGCTCTCGTCCTGCAATACCGTCACACCGTTTTTCTCAAGCTCTGCGATCAGGTCATCGCCGGTAAAGCCGCGCCGGCCGTTTGCATAGTTTCCCTTGTCGTGATTCCCGAATACAAAGTAAACACCATAAGGTGTACTCAGATCCCGCAGGGCACGACAGGCGTCGATCATATCGGCTTTCGTCGTATCCTCGTCCACAAAATCCCCGACAATCACAACGATATCCGGCCTCTGCTCCTGAATACGAGACAGATGCTCTGCAAAACCGGCGCCGTCAAAGGTCGTTCCCACATGAGAGTCGGACAAGAGTGCCACACGCAGCGTCCCTACAGTTTTATCGGTCGTTATGGTATAATCGGTTTGCCAGACATGAAATGCCTGTATCCAGCCCACACACAGATAGAGGACGGTGATCAGTACGGCGATCCCTCCGGCATAGTAACGGCGAAACGCCCTTCTCCGAATCCTTTGAATCCCCCGCTCGATCAGCTCCGCAAGCACCCAGAACAAGGCAAGGTGCAGCAGAATGATGACTGCGTTCATATACCCCCAAAGCACCCAAAACAGCGCCGACGGGAGAAGAAGGATGGCAGCACAGATGCACCAGCCGGCGATCCGATTGCCGCGGGCAAGCAGATGGATAAAGCGGAAACGATGCACACTGCGGATCAGAAAAACAAGCCCCGCAATTCCAAAAAGAAACAAAGCCCCCAGCAGCAATAGCCACAACATCTCTTTTCCCCTTTCGTAAATAAAACAGTAATACTGCCCGGAAAGCGTGTCCGGTCGGTCTTGCAGGGCTTTATCCGGCTTATTCCCCCGTTGGCGTAAAAAGCCTCGCCGCCATCCCTGTCAGCCTTATTTCTATAACCATTATAAAACGAACAGGGGCGGTTGTCAATGAGCAAAAAAGAGTCGGACAGAAAGGGCTCTCAGTCTCTCATAACGGCCGGCCGTCTCGCCCTCGTCCGCGGGAAGGAGAAAGCCTGTGAGAAGTGCCCCCTCGTCGCCTCTTTTTTCGGCCTTATTGGCACTCTTTGCGCCGAGCGGTCTGTAGGATACTTTACAAATCGATCCTTATGATCATGCCCATCCCCTGATCATCGCCCATCGCCGCAAAAGCCGCAGTTCGTCCAGTTTGCCCTTTCACTTTACAAAAACTTTACAAAAGCAGGTAGCTTGATTTGATGTTGCTCTGATAAGATAAGACAATTGATTCTGAAAATAGGCGAAAATAAACAGAATATGCCATTTTTCTTGTTTGGGGAAGGTAGAAACAATGGATTTTTTTGATTTACTCAGCTTGATCGGCGGTCTGTCACTCTTCTTGTTCGGAATGAACGTCATGGGGCAGGCGCTCGAGCGCCGGGCGGGAAACCGTATGCAGGCGCTTCTCGGGAAGCTTACGAACAACCGGTTTTTCGGCTTCTTTACCGGACTGATCGTAACCTCCATCATTCAGAGCTCATCGGCGACGACCGTCATGGTCGTCGGCTTTGTCAACTCCGGTCTGATGACGCTCCGTCAGGCCATCAACGTCATCATGGGAGCCAACGTGGGGACGACCGTCACCGCCTGGATTCTGAGTCTCGGAGGCATCGACAGCAACAATTTCTTCGTTCAGCTCCTGAAGCCTTCCTCCTTCACCCCGGTTCTCGCCTTGATCGGTGTTGTCTTACTTCTCTTCTGCAAAAGCAACAAGAAAAAGGACACCGGCACCATTCTTCTCGGATTCGCCACGCTGATCTTCGGCATGGAGGCCATGACCGGAGCGGTATCGGGGCTCTCCGACGTCCCGGCCTTCCGTGAGATCTTTCTTCTTTTCCGCAATCCTTTTCTCGGTATGCTGGCCGGCACGATTCTCACCGCGATCATCCAGTCGAGCTCGGCCTCGGTAGGCATTCTGCAGGCCTTGGCACATACCGGCCAGGTAACTTACGGCGCCGCCATTCCCATCATCATGGGACAGAATATCGGTACCTGCATCACCGCCATCCTCTCCTCGGTAGGAGCCAATAAGAACGCCAAGCGCGCCGCCTTTGTCCACCTCTCTTTCAACGTGATCGGCACGGCGGTATGGCTGACCACCTTCAGCATTGTCAAGGCGATTTTCGCTCCCGCCATACTGAACGAGGCGGCAAGCCTTGTCGGCATCGCCGTCTGTCACTCGTCCTTCAACATTCTCTGCACGCTCCTTCTCTTCCCCCTCTCCGGTCTTCTCGAAAAGCTGGCCAACAAAATGGTGCCGGACGCTAAGGTTCCCGAGAAGGTCGTGGAGTTGGACGAGCGTCTTCTCTCCACCCCCGCCGTGGCCCTTGAGCGCGCCCATACTCTCACGGTGGACATGGCCCGTCTGTCGGCCGACACGCTCTTTCTCGGTCTTGACGCAATCGAGAGCGGACCGACCCCTGAGATATCCCGCAAGATACGTGAAAACGAAGATCAAACCGACCATTACGAAGACATACTCGGCACCTATCTCGTCAAACTGAGCGGTTATTCGGTAGGAGAACGAGAGGGAGCCGAGGCCGCCATGCTGCTGCGCCTCATCAGCGATTTTGAACGGATCGCCGACCATGGCGTCAATCTGGTGGAATCGGCGGAGGAGCTGAAAGACAAATCCCTCTCCTTCTCGGAAGGCGCGGCACATGAACTTTCGGTGCTTCTCAAGGCCGTGCGCGAAATTCTCTCCCGTGCCATCTCCGCCTTTGTGGAGGAGGATCTCTCCGCCGCCTCTCTGGTCGAACCGCTGGAAGAGGTGATCGACGGGCTGAAGGAGGAGATCCGCGCCCGCCACATTGCCCGCCTGCAAAGCGGGACCTGCACCATCGAAGCCGGCTTTATCCTCACCGATCTCCTCACCGATCTGGAGCGCGTCTCCGACCACTGCTCCAACGTGGCGGCCTGTATCATCGACACGGCGCAGAACAGCCTGAGCCTGCACGCCTCTACCCGCGCCCTGCGCCGTGACGTGGCCGAGTTTGAAAAGAACGAGGCGGTCTTCGCCGAAAAATATTCTCTATCCGCCCGCTGAACAACCGACCGACGGAAGAATGGCAAAAGAGCGTAAATGAAGCGTTTCTTTTTCCCCGCCTCCCTCATCCCGCCCCTTTATTTTCTTCCACCGCAGCGAGCATACCCTTTCCATAAAAAAACCGACACCGCATCTGAGCGGTGTCGGTTCGTTTTTTCAGTTCGTTTTTTCAGTTCGTTTTCTGCCTTCAATGCAAAATTTTCCCACGCGCCCGCCTCCCGCATGCCCGGCCTCCCGCGCGCCCGCCGGACCCTTCCGCAAGCGCCTGGGACGATTTTCCAAGCCGCAAGTGAAGATCCGGCTTTTTTACAGCCGCTCGGAGCCGGCGGCCAAAACAAAGAAACGAAAGCGATCCTAAGCGCAAGGACAGCCCCCCGGCAAAGCCTTTTCTGCGTTTTTTCCCTTTCCCCGAAGGGAATTCACAAAGGCAATCGGCTTTGCGGTCACCTCCGCCCAGGCCGGACGAAACCCGCTTTTCAGAGCGTTTTTTACCGACTTCAGATTAGACCAGGCGGCGCAGTAAAAAGGCACCTTTCCCCGCGAAAGGATCTCCCGCGCCAAGCGGTTTGTCAGCGCCGAGGCCACGCCGCGTCTTCGCCGGGAGGGGAGGATGTCCACGCCGATCTGCCACATACCCTCGCAGTCGGCGGAAGCGCCGGCAAGCCCCACCAGCTCCTCCCCGTCGTACGCGCCGACCGCCAGCCGGTCAAGCTCCTTTCGCTGAGCACAGAGGGCGTTTTGCCAGGCGGGAAGATAGAGTGAGGAAAAATCCGCCGGCCCAAGGAGGCGCAACGTGTAGGGACAGTGCGGAACAAAGCGCGCAAGCGCCTCGGGATCGGGCAGAAAATAGGCGGCCTGAAAGGCGATTGCCGCATCGGCCTTGGCGAATATTTCATTCAGCGCATAGATCTCCGGCGTTTCGAAAGGTCTTTCCACCGCCGTCACACCGGCAAGATAGGTCTCCATCTCGCCCAAAAGGTCCTCCCGACAGGCGGCCACGATGTTGCCGCCGTAAGAGACAAGATCGCAGATATGCGGCAGGGTCAGGTAACGCCTGGCCCGATCGTCCGCCCGCGAAAGATGGACGCTGTTTTTCTCTTTCAGAAAATCCTCCGGACGGCAGGAGCAGTCGATCGCCGACTGTTCGAGCGCGACCCTCAAAATATCCTCCGATTTCATTGTTTCTCCTACATTTGAATTCATAAAGAAAAGAATTCTAAGAAAAAGGCTTCTCATTTCCGCCCCGTCCGGTCTGTCCCGCTCTACTTTTTTCCGAAGCCCGGATCGAGTTGCGCGGACTCGGAAGAGCCGCCGGAAAATGAGAGGGGCCGCCCGCTCCCCAGCCGTTCTTTGAAATCGGTATAGCCGAAAGAGGCGAGAGGAAGAAGGCTATGGTTAACCTTCCACAAAAAAATTGCCGGCAGGGGCATCCCGTTGAAGGTGTTGTTTTTACAGGTGGTATAGATCGCCATGTCGCCGAAAAGAAGCAGCTGGTTCTCTTTCAGGGGCGAGGCAAAGCGGTAGTCGCCGATCACATCCCCCGAAAGACAGGTAGGACCGGCAAGGCGGTAGGAGAAGGGATAGCCGTCGCCCTCTCCGTCGCCGTAAAGCGGCGGGCGGTAGGGCATTTCCAGAACGTCCGGCATATGGCAGGCGGCGCTGGCATCGAGAATCGCCGTGGTAATTCCGCCGTTTTCGACAAAATCGAGTACCCGCGCGGCCAGATATCCGGCATTGAGGGCGCAGGCCTCCCCGGGCTCGAGGTAGACCTGTACCCCCCATTTTTCCCTCGCGGCGCGGATACATTTCTCCAGAAGACCGATCCGATAGCCCGGACGGGTGATGTGGTGTCCGCCTCCCATGTTGAGCCACTTCATCCGGGCGAGAACATCGCCGAAATCGCGCTCAACCGCCGCCAGCGTCACTTCGAGCGCGTCAGCATCCTGCTCGCAGAGGGTGTGGAAATGCAGGCCGTCCAAAAGAGAGACAAGCTCCGGCGTCATGGCCGCGTCCCAGGCAGCCCGTGTGACGCCCAGACGGCTTCCCGGCGCGCAGGGGTCGTAGAGCGCGTGTCCCTCCTGTGTGGAGCAGCGGGGGTTGACGCGCAGTCCCACACTCTTTCCCGCCGCCTTGGCCCGCGGACCGAAGCGCGCGAGCTGACGCGGCGAGTTGAACACGATATGATCGGCATAGAGAAGAAGCTCTTCAAACTCGTCCTTCCGGTAAGCGGCGGAGAAAACATGCACCTCCCCCCCGGGCATCTCCTCCCGTCCGAGGCGGGCCTCATAAAGCCCGCTCGCCTCGGTTCCCGCAAGATAAGGGGATAAAAGCGGATAGAGATCGTAGTTGGAAAAAGCCTTCTGCGCCAGAAGGATTTTACAGCCGGTACGCTCGGACAGGCCGGCAAGAAGCCTGCCGTTTTGCAGAAGGCAGGCTTCGTCCAGAATATAGCAGGGGGTAGGAAGAGCGCCGAAGAGCGTCTCCGGAGCTTTTGCGCCCAGCCCGGCGAAGGGGGGGCGCGGATCTACGAAACTTTTTTCTTCCATGCTTCAGTCTACAAGACACGGCCGGCGGTTTTCCTTCCGCGGAAGCCCGTAACGGTCGAGCGCATCCAGAAAGGGATCGGGATCGAACTCTTCGACGGTGTAAACGCCGGGGCGGCTCCACTTGCCGGTGAGCAGCATCAGAGCGCCGCACATAGCCGGAACGCCGGTGGTATAGCTGACCGCCTGACTGCCCACCTCCCGGTAGCAGGCTTCGTGGTCGCAGATATTGTAAAGGCTGTAGGTCTTGTCCTTACCGTCCTTTTTCCCGGTGAAAATGCATCCGATGTTGGTCTTGCCCCGGGTGCGCGGCCCAAGACTCGCGGGATCGGGCAGAAGCGCCTTCAGAAATTTGATGGGAACGATCGAATGCCCCTCGAACTCCACCGGCGTGGTCGAGAGCATACCGACGTTCTCAAGGCAGCGCATATGCGTAAGATAGCTCTGTCCGAAGGTCATGAAGAAGCGGATCCGCTTCACGCCGGGGAGATTTTTGGCCAGCGACTCGATCTCCTCGTGATGCAGAAGATACATGTCCTTCATGCCCACCCCGTCGAAATTATACTCGCGCTTGATGCTCATGGCCGGAACCTCCACCCAGTGTCCGTTCTCCCAGTAGCTTCCGGGAGCGGAGACCTCCCGGAGATTGACCTCGGGATTGAAATTGGTGGCAAAGGGATAGCCGTGATCTCCGCCGTTGCAGTCGAGGATATCCACCGTTTCGATCGTGTCAAACTCATGCTTGGCGGCGTAGGCACAGTAGCTCTGAGTCACGCCGGGGTCGAAGCCGCAGCCCAGAAGGGCGGTGAGCCCAGCCTTCTCAAAGCGCTCCCGATACGCCCACTGCCAGCTGTAATCGAAATAGGCGGAAAATCCCTCTTTCCGGCAGCGCTCCTCATAAACCCGGCGCCAGGCGGGATCATCGGTGTTCTCCGGCTCGTAGTTGGCCGTATCCATATAGTTTACCCCGCAGGCAAGGCAGGCCTCCATGATCGAGAGATCCTGATACGGCAGAGCGATGTTCATGACAAGATCGGGCCTGTAGGCGCGGATCAGCGCGATCACTTCCTCGGTTTTATCTGCGTCCACCTGAGCGGTGGTAATTTTCGTGGCCGTTTTGGGCGCCAGCTCCTCGGCCAGTCTGTCGCATTTCGACTTGGTGCGGCTGGCAATGCAGATCTCCTGAAAGACCTCGCTCACCTGACAGCACTTATGAATGGCCACGGAGGCCACGCCTCCGCATCCGATGATCAAAACTCTGCTCATTTTGAGATACTCCTTATTATTTCAGATTAAATAGCTCTCATACCAATTTTCCCCGCCGCTCCGCCAGAAAGCGAGGGGAAAGGAGTGTGTATGTACGGAAGAAACGGCGATCAGGCCCGGCCGTGGGAAAGGGCCAGCAGCATCTCGCGCAAAACCTTGCAGGCGACGGCGGTCGACGCGCCGCTGGCATCGAGCATGGGAGCAAGCTCGTTCAGATCGGCCCCCACCACACGGGTAGAGGAGACCGCCAAAAGGGCGTTCAGCAGTTCGGGGAAAAACACCCCTCCCGCTTCCGGCGTGCCGGTTCCCGGGAAGACCGCAGGGTCAAGACAGTCGAGATCGACAGTCAGATAGACCGGGACTCCCGATGCGGCCAGTCTTTCGGTCAAATCCTCCAGCCCGTCGAAGCCGAAGGGATGAAGGTCGGTATGGCCCCCGGCGAAGTGAAACTCCTCCCGGTCGCCGCTGCGGATGCAGAACTGATGGATCGAACGCTCGCCCGTGCGGCCGCCCGTCAGCTCCCAGCAACGCCGCATGACCGAGGCGTGGCTCAGCCGAACCCCGAGATAGTCCTCCCGCAGATCGGCGTGGGCGTCAAAGTGCAGGATGTGCAGGTCGGGATACCGTCGGACAAGAGCCCGCACCGCCCCCAGCGTGACAAGATGCTCGCCGCCGAGAAGGATCGGAAGCTTGCCGTCGGAGAGTATGATTTCGGCGCGCTTTTCGATCTCTTCCAGTGCGCTCTCGGCGCTGCCGAAGGGAAGCTCGAGATTCCCGCTGTCAAAGACGCGGATATCGGTCAGATCGGCCTTCTGATAGGGGCTGTAGGTCTCGAGCCCAAAGCTTTCGTGCCGCATGGCGGAAGGGCCGAAGCGCGCGCCGGGGCGAAAACTGGTGGTGGAGTCGAAGGGCGCGCCGTAGAGCACCGCCCACGCCTCCTCGTATCCGGCGTCGCAGCCGAGGAAGGTCTCCGAATTGCGTTCGAGCAATCATTCCACCTCCCTGAGCATTTTTTCCAGAAAGGCGGGAAGATAGAAGGCCCCCACATGAAGCTGAGTGGTGTAATAGCGGGTGGAGAGATTGAGGGCAAGCCATTTGGCGGCGTCAAGGTCGTTTACCGGATGGTATTTCTTGCTGGCAAAGCCGAAGAGCCAATAACCCGCCGCGTAGGTGGGGATATGCGCCTGATAAACGCGGCTGATCGGGAAGGTGCCGGCGATCCGCTTATGGCTGCGCTGCATCGCCTCGGCGTCCTGTTTATAAAAAGGACTTCCCTGCTGGTTCACCATGATGCCGTCCGCCCGCAGGGCCTTGTAGCAGTTTCCGTAGAATTCGAGGGTAAACAGGCCTTCCGAGGGGCCGAAGGGGTCGGTGGAATCCACGATGATCAAATCGTAAGCGCTCTCGCAGCGCCGGATGAATTTCAGGGCGTTTTCAAAATAGATATGAACCCGGCTGTCGTCGAGCCGGCAGGCGTTTCCGGGCAGATAAGCGCGGCAGGCCTCCACCACCTGAGGATCCATCTCCACAAGGTCGATATGCCGCACCCGGTCATAGCGGGTCAGCTCCTTGACCACGCCGCCGTCCCCGGCGCCGATCACAAGGATGTCCCGGATGCCGGGATGAACCGCCATGGGCACATGGGTGATCATTTCGTCGTAGATAAACTCGTCCCGCTCGGTGAGCATCACGTTGCCGTCAAGCGTCAGAACCCGGCCGAATTCCGGCGTCTCAAATATGTCGATGCGCTGGTAATCGCTCTGCTTGGAATAAAGCTGCCGGTTCACGCGGATGCTGTGCTTCACGTCCGGAGTGTGAAACTCGCTGAACCACATTTCCATCGTCTGTTCCCCCTTATGCCGAAGATTTTTTGTATTCCTGTCTTCTTTTTCTCATTTTTCCGCCGGGTCCTGTCGCCGGAGCTCGGCGTTTTTATGTCCGCAGTTTCGTCTTTTTGCACGCGCCTTTATTCCGCAGGATTTTTCGCCAGCACGTTGAGGTGCAGGATTTCGGGGTCCTCGGGGCCGGTCATGGAACAGCCCTTTGCCTTGGCGTACTCGATATAGTCGAGAATCTGGGAGGTGATCCGCTCGCCCGGCGCCAGAATCGGAATGCCCGGAGGATAGCACATGACAAACTCACTGCATACCCGCCCCACGCTCTTTCTCAGAGGCAGGCTCTGCTTCTCCGCATAGAACGCCTCCTGCGGGCTGATCACCACGTCGGGATCGATATACTCCTGCTTCAGAAGGCCGGTGCCGTCGGTCTGATAGCGCCGCCGGATCTCCGCCAGAGCGCTGACCAGCCTCTCCAATTCCTGCGGGCGGTCGCCCATCGAAAGATAGGCCAGAATGTTGCCGATATCGCCGAATTCGATCTGAATGTCGTATTCGTCGCGCAGAATGTCGTATACCTCGATGCCGGCCAGCCCGATGTCGCGGGTATGTACGCTCAGCTTGGTGGTATCAAAATCGAAAATCGAATTCTTGTTGACCAGCTCCCGCCCAAAGGCATAGTAGCCGCCGATGGCATTCACCTCACCCCGGGCGTATTCCGCCATGGCCGCCACCCGGGCGAAGACCTCCCGCCCCCGCAGGGCGAGATTCCGGCGGCTGATGTCGAGGCTGGACATCAGAAGATAGCTGCCCGAGGTGGTCTGGGTCAGGTTGATGATCTGCCGCACATAGCCCGCGTGAATCCGCGGACCGGTGAGAAGCAGGCTGGACTGGGTCAGGCTGCCGCCGCTCTTGTGCATCGACACCGCAGCCATATCCGCCCCCGCCGCCATGGCCGAGACCGGAAGATCGTCGCCGAAATAGAAATGGGTTCCGTGAGCCTCGTCGGCAAGGCAGAGCATTCCTGCATCGTGCGCCATCTTCACAATGGCACGGAGATCGCTGCAAATGCCGTAGTAGGTCGGGTTGTTTACCAGAACGGCCACGGCGTTCGGATGCTCGGCGATGGCCTTGGCCACCTGCTCTCTCTGCATGCCAAGCGAGATGCCCAGCCGCTGCTCCACCTCCGGATTGACATAGACCGGAACGGCGCCGCAGAGCACAAGCGCGTTGATCACGCTGCGGTGGACGTTGCGGGGCAGGATGATTTCGTCTCCCCGCTTGCAGGCGGTAAGCACCATGCTCTGCACCGAGCTTGTGGTGCCGCCCACCATCAGAAAGGCGTGGGATGCGCCGAAGGCGTCGGCGGCCAGCTCCTCCGCCTCGCGGATCACCGAGATCGGATGGCAGAGGTTGTCCAGCGGCTTCATGCTGTTGACGTCCACACTGACGCACTGACGGCCCAGAAAGGCGGTCAATTCGGAATTGCCGCGCCCCCGCTTGTGGCCGGGAACGTCAAAGGGCACCACGCGCATCTGCCGGAAGGTCTCCAGCGCCTCATAGATGGGGGCCCGCCGCTGGTCGGGCCGGCTCGGTTTATTCTGCTGCATGTTTCCCATTTCTTTTCCTCTCAAGCCTCAAGCGGTTCCGGTAAAAACAAAAAAACGCAAAGCCGTGCGGAATACAGCTTGCGTTTCGATTTCATTCGTCATTTTCTCCTCCGCGCGCGACAAAAACCGCGTCCCGCTGAGAGGAGGATAGAACGCCCCTTCGAATATCGGGTACTCAGAGTCTATATAGCAACCATGCTTTTTACTACTCGTATTGACCGTTTCACAAGTCTGCACCGAGGTGCATTTCGGTTATATAGGAACCAACTTATAAAATTCGAGCTCTCAACTCGATCAATAGGCGGCCAAAAGCCGCCGCTCGGCAGTGGACCCGGCTGTCCGTATGGCCTCAACTCCGACAGGCCGGAGTGGTCCGCAAAAATTGCTTGAAAAAACTCTGTCAAACTCGATCTTCTCAAGGCGAAGGAATTATATCATATTTTTCGCTTGTTGTCAAGTTTTTTTCGAAAAAAAGCATCGTCCTCCCAACGCGGAAAAAACGCTTTCCCGGAGAACGCGCCGAAAAAGCGAAGCCGAAAAGACCGCCCTGCCATGCCCGCGGGGCCTCTCTGCGGGAGAAAGCAGCGCGAAAACCCGGCGCAGAGCTGAAGAAACAAGCCCAAACAGGAACAAAATAAACAGATCGAGAGGTAAAACATCATGGTGAAAGGATACCAGAAAAACGCCCCGCTCCAGCCCGTGCAGGATCTTGACGAGGCAGTGGCCACCGGAGGGCACCGAGAACCTCTACATTCCCGGAAACAGCAGGCGGCTTACAAGTTCCCGTTTTTCGAGAGATAAAATTGTCTGCTTGATAAGCGAAAAACTAACTATTTATCAACTCTTGCAATTCATTTATAAAGCGACAAATATGAAATCCGTCACATATTGCATGATGAACCTGTATTGCAAAGGGGAGCATAATTTTACCAGATTCTTGATAAAATTTTCCCATTGTAAAAATAGGGAGTAAATAATCATATTCTTTTTGCAGATTCAAATTAAATCCTTCAAAAGTTGACCAGGGTATCATAGAAACTGTAAAAATGTTTTGTGGAACATTGGGCTTTCCTGCCATACCATTTTGATTTCCATATTGGCGTATATCATTTTCATAAGCGACACGGAAATCTTCAATATCTGCCTTGTATTCAGTCCAAATATTAGAAAATGTTTCTGTATCTTTATGAAATATGGTATAGCTTGGTATCATTTCATCATATACGCCTAATTCACCTTTTTCATTTATCATAGTTCTAAATTCCGAGTGGCGGTTTACAATTGTTGTAATATAATATAACATGTATGGATATAATTTCTTTTGTGTTTTAATTATTTTAGTAATATCTAACTTAACCGTCATACTGTATGTACAAGGTACATT
This sequence comes from uncultured Clostridia bacterium, assembly GCA_944389045.1. Classification (GTDB taxonomy): domain Bacteria; phylum Bacillota; class Clostridia; order Oscillospirales; family CAG-272; genus RGIG1993. The sequence goes on from CALXKW010000005.1 coordinate 13,264, forward strand.
TGTGAAATAGTGTTCAAAATATTCCTTGCGTGCCCAATCTTCTCTATCAATCTTTTGAAATTTCATTTGGTACACCTCTCCAACTTTCAATTTGTCATTTTGTCGCTTCTGCGGCAATCTCGTCCTGGTCCAACTCAATCACATCTAAAATACCACAATTCAGGGCTTCGCAGATACGAACCAGCGTTTCCATGCTGATATTTTTTCCTTTTCCCATGTTAGCAATCATATTCGTGGTAAGACCGGCGGCAAGCCGCAAGTCCTCTTTCCTCATGTTGCGCTCAACCAGCGTGTGCCAGAGGGGTTTATAGCTTATGTGCATTTATCCTCCTGCCTTTCTCCCTTTTCCGGGGTTCCTGCTCCCATTATATCAAGATTCTTGCTATCCCACAAACATTTCTTGACACAATCGCCGGTTCCGTCTGGATTGCGCTTTTTCTTTCTTTTCTTGATTACATCTACTTAGCCGTAAGCAGGCTTATCGCCAGGGGCGGGTCAGAAAGACAAGATACCCCTTTTCTCTAAGGGCGGCGCAGGCGCTTTCGGCGCGCTCTTTCTCCCGAAAGAGGCCGAACACCGACGGACCGCTGCCGCTCATAAGCGAAAGCAGCGCACCCTGACTCCGAAAAACCGCCTTGGCCTCGGCGGCTCTCGGACAAAGGGGGAGGATCGCCTCTTCGAAACGGTTGATTCCCTCCGAAACGCCGTCGAGGCTCCCCCGCGCCAATGCCCGCCGCAGAGCGTCGGAAGACGCCGGCCGATAGGAAAGACGGTCGATGAGCGCGTAGGCGTCCCGAGTGCTCACCGCCTCCCTCCGGTGACGCGCCACCGCGATATGGCAGTCGGGCAGGCCCCGGCAGGGAGTGAATTCTTCCCCGACGCCCCGGCAGAGCGCGGCCGAATGGAATAGACAGAACGGCACGTCGGCGCCGAGCGAGAGGGCGAGAGAGGCCAGCGCTTCTCTGCCGAGCGCCCCGATAAGGGAGTCCATGGCAGAGAGAACCCCCGCCGCGTCGGCAGAGCCTCCCCCCATACCTGCCGCCACGGGAATTTTTTTATAGAGGAAAATCTCAACCCGGCGCGATAGTCCGGCCACCGCAAGATAGGCCGCCGCCGCGCGGACGGCAAGATTTTTTTCTCCGCGCGGAAGCGTACGATCGTTGGAGGAAAAAGTGATCCCCGCTCCTTCCGAAAGATCGACCTGCAGCCGGTCGCAGAGAGCGATCTTCTGCATCACGCTCTCGATGGTATGATAGCCGTCCTCCCGCTTTCCGGTGATCTCGAGAAACAGATTGATTTTGGCAGGACAAAAAAGCGTGCGGCTCGCTTTTCCCCCTGCCGTGTAGGACCGACCCATATACCAATCCTCGCTTTCAAATTCCAGTTTCCGGCCCCGCTTTGAGCGGCGTCCGGTATCGAAAGTATCCGAGGCCGGCCGGACAGTTTATTTCCGGCCGGCAATAAACGGCGGAATGAAATCCAACTTCTGAAACGCCCTTCGCCTCCAAAATGCAGAAAAACGAATTCCGGGCGTCCGGCCTGCCGCCCAAACGGTTCGCTTGGGGTTTTGCAGGTTTATTATAACAGACCGCCAAATATTTTCAAGAGCTTCATATATTTTTTTCAAGACTTTCAAAAAAATTGTTGCTTTTTCCCGCGCTTTCATATACAATATAAAGTAAGGTCTCTGCCGGGAGGATCTCACATGAAATGGCATTTTAATAAAAGGAATACGACTTACGCGCTGTACGCCTGCGGCGTCATTCTATTCGCCGTTCTCTGCGTCAATTTTCTTGTAAACAAGGAATCCTACGACGGCGTTCTGAGCACCATCAAATCGATTCTGAACCCGATCTTTTTCGGGATCATCATCGCCTATCTGCTCAACCCGATCCTGCGCCTTTCGGAGAAGCTTTATCGGAAAGCGTTCGGGAAAAAGCTGGGAAACCGGGGCATCCGCGCACTCGGCCTCACCACCACCTATGTCGTCTTTCTCGCCCTTGTGGCCGCCTTTCTGGCAATTCTTCTTCCCCAGCTCATCAACAGCGTCGAAGACCTGATCAACCAATCGGTCTCTTTCTTCAACTCGATTCCTCTTCGCCTGCAGGAGCTGATTGACAGCAACGAGACCTTCGCGGAACTGTATGAAATGCTGATCAACGACTTCGACATTCTCGGCAAGCTTTCCGCGCTCACCGACAGCCTCGGCACTCTTCTCATGACCTCCCTCGATTTTCTCAGCAGCCTGTTCTTCGTTGTGAAGAATCTCGCGCTCGGTCTCTTCTTCTCGGTTTATTTTCTGGCGTCGAAGGAACTTCTCATCAACCAGATCAAGCGATTCTTCCTCGCGTTCTTCTCCTTCAAGCACAATGTGGCGCTCGGTCACTTCATGACTACGGTCGACATGAAGTTCGGGCAGTTCATCCGGGGCAAGATTCTGGACTCTATGATCGTCATGATCGTCGTCTACATCCTGACCTGGATTTTCCAGATACCCTATTATCCGATGATCGCCCTGATCATCGGCATCACCGATCTTATCCCGGTCTTCGGTCCCTTTCTGGGCGCGATTCCCAGCGCCATCATCATTCTGATCGCTCCCGAAGGCGGCTTTGGCAAGACCGTGCTCTTTGCCCTTCTGATCCTGATTGTCCAGCAGATCGACGGCAACATCATCGCTCCGAACATTTTAGGCGACAAGGTAGGAATCAACGGCGTCTGGATCATGATCGCCATCGTTTTGATGGGCGGACTCTTCGGCGTATTCGGCATGTTCTTCGGCGTTCCGATCTTTGCCGTGATCTACACGCTGGTCGGCGAAGCCATCCACAAGAAGCTTTTGAAGAAGGGTCTGGCAGAACAGATGGATGACGAGAGAATCGTCCCGCCCGAGGAAAAACCGGGATTCTTCGTCCGAATCAAGAACAAAATTTTCGCCCGGAAAGAATCTTCCAAAAAGGAAAATGACACCGATGGGGAAAACGACGAGGACGAGGACGATTTGATCAAATAGATTTTGATCAAATAGATCTTGATCAAATAGATCTTGATCAAATAGAATTTAGTTGCAGCAGTCGGACGCCGTTTTATTCTTCATTCCGCTTTTTTCTATGAATTTTTTGTAAAAATAAAAAAAGCCATTGACTTTCCCTTCAAAATACGATACAATAGCCCAAGGAAAAGATCGGTTGCTTTTCCGAAAAGTGAATAGAATGAGGGAGTAGTTCCGCAGATTTCTGCGGGGCAAGTCAACAGCTTGACGGATGGTTCCGTCTGGTTTGCCCATAAAGAATGAGACTCATATGCGATCTTTCGTCGTATATGAGTCTTTTGTTATTGCCAAAGGCGTTTTGGGGCAGACTAAACCGACAGCACCGGCTCTATCCCGAGCACCCTCAAGAAAGGAATCATCAACCACATGAAAGAGTATCTGTCTCTCGCCTCCGACGTATTGCAGGAACAGAACACCACCGCCCTCGGTCTGAGTGCCGACGAAGCGGCCGTGCGGGCCGAAAAGTACGGAAAAAACAAACTGAAAGAGGGAAAGAAGACCAGCCTGATCGTCCGCTTTCTGAAGCAGCTGGCCGATCCCATGATCATCATCCTCATCGCCGCCGCCGTCATTTCGGGCGTTCTGGCGGTCGTGGAGGGCGAGGGCTTCGCCGACGTCATCATCATCATGGCGGTCGTTCTGATCAACGCCATTCTGGGCGTGGTGCAGGAGAGCAAGGCCGAAAAAGCCATTGCGGCCCTGCAGGAGATTGCCGCCGCCACCTCCAAGGTCATGCGTGACGGCAATATCGTCACGATTCACAGCGAGGAGCTTGTACCCGGCGACGTCATTCTTCTCGAAGCCGGCGATGCGGTTCCGGCCGACTGCCGCATTCTGGAATGCGCCTCCCTCAAGATCGAGGAGGCCGCCCTCACCGGAGAGTCGGTTCCGGTAACCAAAACCGCCGAACCTTTGACGCTGGGAGACAGAAAGGATATCCCTCTCGGCGACCGGAAGAACATGGTCTACATGGGAAGCACGGTGGTCTACGGCCGCGGAAAAGCCGTCGTCGTGGGCACCGGTATGAACACCGAGATGGGAAAGATCGCGGACGCCCTCACGCAGGCCCGCGACGGGCAGACGCCTCTTCAGAAAAAGCTCGGTCAGCTCAGCAAGATACTGAGCTATCTTGTCATCGGCATCTGCGTCATCATCTTTGCCGTCGGCTTTTTCAAAACCGGTTCGTTCTCTTGGACGAGCGCACTCGACAGCTTTATGGTGGCCGTCTCGCTGGCAGTGGCCGCGATCCCCGAAGGACTTGCCACCGTAGTCACGATCGTTCTCTCGATCGGCGTCACGAACATGTCGAAGCGCAACGCGGTCATCCGCAAGCTCACCGCCGTCGAAACGCTGGGCTGCGCCCAGATCATCTGTTCGGATAAAACCGGCACCCTGACTCAGAACAAGATGACCGTAGTCGACCATGTGGGGGAGGATGAGCCTCTTCTTGCCAAAGCTATGGCCCTCTGCTCCGACGCCGAGCTGGGAAAGGACGGCGAGGCGGTGGGAGAACCGACCGAGTGCGCGCTCGTCAACTACGCAGCCTCTCTTTCCCTGCCCAAAACTGCGCTGAAAGAGGCGGAGCCGCGCATCGGAGAAGCCCCCTTTGACTCGATGCGCAAGATGATGTCCACGGTACACAAGACCGACAAAGGAATCGTACAATATACCAAGGGAGCGCCCGACGAGGTTCTGAAACGCTGCACCCGGGCATGGTCGGGCGGGCGGGAAATCCCGATGACCGACGCCCTGCGCGCCGAGATCCTCGCTTCCAATAAGGCGATGGCCGACCGGGCGCTGCGCGTTCTCTGCGCCGCGTACCGCACCTATAGCGAAGCCCCCGCCTCGTTTGAGCCCGAAGCGCTCGAGAGCGATCTCTGCTATATCGGACTCTGCGGCATGATCGACCCGGTCCGTCCCGAGGTAAAGGTCGCCATAGAGCGCTGCCGTGAGGCCGGTATCCGTCCTGTTATGATCACCGGCGACCACATCGACACCGCCGTGGCCATCGCGCTTGAGCTCGGCATCATCACCGACAAGTCCCAGGCGATCACCGGCGCACAGCTTGACGAGATTTCCGATGAGGATCTTCGCACCAAGATCACCGAATATTCGGTCTATGCCCGCGTTCAGCCCGAGCACAAGGTCCGCATCGTGAAGGCCTGGAAGGCTCAGGATAAGATCACCGCCATGACCGGAGACGGCGTCAACGACGCGCCTTCGATCAAAAACGCCGACATCGGCGTGGGCATGGGCATCACCGGCACCGACGTCACCAAGAACGTGGCCGACATGGTTCTGACCGACGACAACTTTGCCACCATCATCTCGGCGGTCGAGGAAGGGCGCAGGATCTACGACAACATCCGCAAATCGATCCAGTTTCTCCTCTCCTCCAACCTCTCCGAGGTGCTCTCGATCTTTATCGCCACCCTGCTCGGCTTCATCATTCTGCGACCGGTTCATCTGCTCTGGATCAACCTCATCACCGACTGCCTTCCCGCGCTGGCCCTCGGCATGGAAAAGGCCGAACCCGGCATCATGAAGCGCCAGCCCCGGAACGCCAAGGACGGTATCTTCGCGCAGGGAATGATGTTTGACGTGATTTTTCAGGGCACCGTCGTGGGACTGATCACTCTGGCGGCCTTCTTCCTCGGCCATTATATCGAATGCGGAAGCTGGAAGATCGGCAACAGCCCGGACGGGACGACCATGGCCTTCCTTGCGCTGTCCATGACCGAAATCTTCCATTCCTTCAATATGCGCTCCCGCGATCAGTCGATCTTTACCATCCGCAAGCAGAATATCGTACTCTGGGGCGCTTTCATTGGATCCCTGCTCCTGACCACCGCCGTCATCGAAATTCCTTTTCTTGCAAACGCCTTCGGCTTTACCCCCATCGACATCCGCGAATACGGCATCGCCATGGCGCTCGCGGTGACCATCATCCCGATCGTCGAAATCGAAAAGCTGATCGAAAACGCAATCCGCAAGAGAAAAGCCAAAAAGAATGCCTAAAGGGTCCCGTTTGCAGAAGACCGATAAACGGTGCGTTTCCGAAAAAAGATATTCCTTTTCCCGAAAGGGTCCGCCCGCTCCCAAAAACATGCGGAAACAAAAATACGGCGGAAGAGTATTTTCCAATACTCTTCCGCCTTTTTCTTTTCAAAGGGCTTTTCAAAGAGGCGATTTGACAAACCGATTTTACCCTGCATCTCTTTTCCTACGGCTTTTAAGCCGACTCTTCGGCACTTTTCTCGCGGCGCCAGCGCCCGCCGGGAAGCAGTGCCCCCTGCTCCGCACGCTTTTTGAAACGCGTTTTTCTCCGAGAGCGTTTTCAAAAGAGAAACGCTTGCATTTTCAGATAAAATGTGCTACACTATACTTCGCAAAAAAATCGGGTCAAGGGAGGGCTTCGCTCTTTTATTGAGAGAACCTATTAAGAGAACCGGACATGAAAAACAAAAAACCGTCTATCTACATTAAAAATATCATTTTCCCCTGTCTGATCTTCAGCCTGATCACGGGAGCCTTTACTTCATTCATCATACTGGCCTTCAAGGCGGCCTCCGGCTATGTCATGGAGTGGTCGGAGGAGGTCTACGCCCTGCTTCGGGCCCATCCGGTGTTTCTTCCGGCGGCCCTTCTCATCATCGCGGCCATCGCCTTTCTTTCGCGTTATTTCTACCGCTTTTTCCCCGACAGTCAGGGCGGCGGCATTCCCACCGCGATCGCTATCCTGCGGGGCATTGTGACCTTTCGCTGGCTGCGCAACCTGATCGGCGTCTTTACCGCCTCGCTGATCACCTTTTTTCTCGGCATTCCGCTGGGCAACGAAGGCCCCTGTGTCCAGATGGGCACCGCCGTGGGGCGGGGCGCGGTGAGAATCTTCGGCCGGAAGAACCGGGCCTGGGATCGGTATGTGATGACCGGCGGCTCCTGCGCCGGCTTCGCCGTGGCCACAGGCGCCCCCATATCGGGCATTTTTTTCGCCATTGAAGAAGCCCATCAGCGCCTCTCCCCCATGATCATCATGGTGGCTTCCTCCACCGTCATGTTCGCCAATCTGTTCACGCAGGGCTTCGCCGGCCTTTTCGGCGTCTCGACTTCTCTGATCGGTGAGGTTGAGACCCTCCCCCTTGCCCTGAAGGAGCAGTGGATCCCGGCCCTGATCGGCATTCTGGTCGGGCTTTTCTCGGTAGGCTTTCTCTTTCTGAATAAGCTGATCGTCAAGCTGGTCTCCGGACCGCTGAAAAGGCTGGATATCGCCGGAAAGATGCTGATCGTGCTCGTCCTCACCCTCGGCTTCGGGATGCTCTCCTATTCCTTCCTCGGCACCGGCCATCATCAGGTGGAAAGCGCCATCCGCGGAGACACCGTAGTCTATCTGTCGGTCTTTATTCTGCTCTTCCGCGCCGTGCTCACGCTCTTTGCCAACAACAGCGGCGCGACCGGCGGCCTGTTTATTCCGATCCTCGCGCTCGGCGCGCTCTTTTCCTCGCTCATCGGAAAGGCGCTTCTGGCCATGGGGCTTTCCGAGACCTACTACAGCACCATCGTGCTTTTGGGGATTGCGGCCTGCCTCTCGGGCACCATCAAATCGCCGATCACCGCCATCGTCTTCGCCATGGAGGCGCTCTCGCTTTCCAACAACATCACCGCCATTATCCTGAGCGTTACGCTCTCTTTTATGATCACCGAGCTCTTCGGGGCACATTCGATCAACGAAAGCGTCATCAAAACCCGCGCTGCCCGTCTGAACCGGGGCAAGGAAACGGTCACCTACGATGCCTTCGTGAAGGTCAGCGAAAAATCCTTTGTCATCGGCAAGGCCATCCGGGACATCTTCTGGCCGAATAACCTCTTCGTCCTCTCAATCAAGCACAGCCACAACCGGCCCGAGGTCAACGAGCACGGCGACAAATCGATCCGCGCCGGCGATATCCTGCATGTCCGCTTCGCCACCTGCGATTACGAACGCACCGCCGACGAACTCGCCGCATTGGTCGGAAACAACGACTGGCAGGCACAAAAGGCCGACTCGGTATAACCGCCGCGCGCCCTCCTTCCCGAAAAATTTTCGGACGGAGCATCTTCCTTCTTTTCCGATTCACCGCTTTTGCCTCTCGGCCTTTCCTTGATCCGTACTTTCGAGATAATTCCGATTCGGGAAAAGGGACGAAGGACGGCCGCAAACTTCAATCACAATCTACAAAGGGGATATTTTCTGAATCTTCCGTCAGCCAAGCAGACCGAAACTCTTCGGTCTGCTTTTTTGTTTTGTTATATGCTTTTTTGCAAAAGACTCAAAAACTTCTCCGCCGCTTTGGAGAACACCTGATACTTTTTCCACGCAAAGCATAAATCGGCCTTCATAGACGGCTCCAGCGGGCGAAAAGTCAGGTCGGGATCATGCGCTCCGACAATATGATCAATCGTAAGCAGACACCCCATGCCCGCTTTTACCATAAGTGCGGCGTTATAAACGAGATTGTGCGTGGAGAGAATATTCAGCTTTGCAAAATCGTAGCCGAGCCAGCCCGACAGTTCGTTGGATTGCAGCGCCTGTCTTGAACAAAGAAGAGGAATATCGGCCAAATCTGCCGGTTTGACGGTAGGATGTTCCGCAAGAGGGCAGTCTCTTTTCATAAGAACCCCCCAAATGTCGCTGTCGGGCAGCTTGATATAATCGTATTTTTCAAGATTGGTATTGCCGACAAACAGGCCGAAATCCACTAAACCCTTATCCAGCCGCTCCGAAACGTCCTCATCGTTGCCGCTGTACAGGTGAAAGCGTATATTGGGATGAAATTCGTTGAGCTGTTTCATGATTCCGATAATCGCCCGCATCCCCTGTGTTTCTCCACAGCCGATAGCGATGTCGCCGGTAATTTCCTCGTCAGCCGCCTGAAACGCGGATTCGGTTTTATCCGCCAAATCGACAATCTCCTGCGCGCGGCGATACAAAAACATCCCGTCTTCTGTAAGCGTCGTTTTTCGTTTTCCCCGCACAAGCAGTGGCTTGCCGAGCTCGCACTCCAGCTCCATAATCTGCTTGGAAAGAGTGGATTGCGTAATATACAGCCTCTTTGCCGCTGCCGTTATATTCTGCTCTCTTGCCACCTCGATAAAATACCGCAAAACCCTCAGCTCCATAAAAACACCTCCGCACTCCGGGTGATTCCATTCTATCACAAATTTATCATTCTTTCAAGCGATTATAAATAATAGAAAATAACTGTTTGCCATAATGCAGAACAAATGCTATACTATAGCCACAGAGGAGGTCCGAAATGACGGAACAGGAACAGGCGTATTTTCGCAATCTGACGGACGCCGGATGCACGGAACAAGCGGCAGCCCAATCCCTATTCTTGCTGAAGAAGGGAAAAAAGGCCGAAGCGCTTCGGCTTTTGGCGGAACACAGAAGCAAACTCTTGGACAGACTGCACGATGACCAGCGGCAGATAGACTGTCTGGACTACTTCATTTATCAAATTCAAAAAAAGAAAATTCCGGAGGAATGATTTATGGTAAATTTCAATTTTTATAATCCCACGCGCATCGTATTCGGCAGCGGGAAGCTGGATACCCTTGCCGAACAGAAGCTGCCCGGCAAAAAGGCAATGCTTCTGATCTCAAACGGCCGATCGTCCAAAGTCAACGGCTCACTGGATAAAGTGAAATGGCAGCTTACCAAAGCGGGCGTCGACTATGCCGTATTCGATAAAATCATGGAAAATCCGATCAAAGAGGGGATAATGGAGGGCGCGGCGTTTGCGCGGATAAAGGAATGCGATTTTATTCTTGCCCTCGGCGGAGGCGCCGTACTGGATTCCTCAAAGGCGATTGCGGCCATGGCGACGAACGAAGGCGACCTTTGGGACTATGTGAACGGTGGCACGGGCAAGGGCAGACCGCTCGCCAACAAAGGCCTTCCCATCGTTACGATCCCGACAACGTCGGGCACAGGCTCGGAAATCAATTGCTGGGGCGTTATCTCCAACCTTGAGACGAAGGAAAAAATCGGCTTCGGCGACACTTGTCTGATACCGGTTCTTTCGGTCGTCGATCCCGAACTGATGAAAACCGTTCCGCCCAAGTACACGGCATATCAGGGCTTTGACGCGCTGTTCCACAACACCGAAGTCATGATGAGCAGCGGCGTCAATATTTTCAGCGAAGCGATCGCGCTTTCCGCCATCGAAAATATCGCCCGATATCTGCCCCGCGCGGTCAAAGACGGGAACGATCTCGAAGCGCGCGAACACCTCGCCTACGGCTCGACGGTAGCCGGTATTGCCATGCAGCTCACCTCTACTACGGCGCAGCACTCTCTGGAACACGCGATGAGCGCATACCACCATAACCTGCCCCACGGCGCAGGGCTTATTATGATCTCCGTAGAATTTGCGCGCTACTTCATCGAAAAGCACGCCTGCGATGCACAGTTCGTCAAAATGGCGCGCGCAATGGGCATTCCCGAAGCCGACAAGGCCGAAGATTTCCTCACCGCCCTGATTGCCTTGCAGAAGGCCTGCGGCGTGGACGGCCTGAAAATGAGCGACTACGGCATTGCCAAGGAGGAGTGCATGACGCTCGCCCTCAACGCACGGGAAACGATGGGCGGACTCTTCCTTGCCAATCCCTGCGAGATGAGCGACGCCGACTGTGCAGGCGTATTGGAAAAAGCCTACCGCTGAGCCGGCAATTGGAAAGCTCTCCTGTTTAACGGAAGCCCGGTTTTCTTCGGAGATTGAATTAGAGAACCGAAAAAAGCGATGGGCAGTTGCATCGAACGGCCCGTGCCCCGTTAATTTTCTGTGGAGGAAACCGATAAGGAGGTAGGAAAAACCTATGAAAAAGTGTTTTGCATTAATTCTCTCACTATTGCTGGTACTGATAGGAATCCCCGCCTGCACGGACGATACCGGTCAGAACAACAACAGCCATAACGAAGGCGGGACAATTCCGCCTGCCGCAGCAGGCAAAATTTTGGTCGCATATTTTTCCTGCACGGGAACGACGGAAGACATTGCCGAAATCATTGCCGAAGAAACGGGCGGCGCGCTGCATAAAATTCTGCCCGCAGTTCCTTATACCGAAGAAGATTTGGACTATTACAGCGGCGGCAGAGCCGATCGGGAACAAGCCGATCCGAACGCTCGCCCCGCAGTCGCCAACTCCGTCGAAAATATGAAAGACTACGAAATTATCTTTCTCGGCTATCCCATCTGGCACGGACAGGCACCGAAAATTCTCTATACTTTTTTGGAAAGTTACGATTTTTCGCAAAAAACGATTGTACCGTTCTGCACCTCGCATTCCAGCGGGATCGGTTCAAGCGAGGACAATCTTCACGCTCTCGCAGAGGACGCCGAATGGCTGGAAGGCAGACGGTTTTCGGGGGACGAAAACGTACAGACAATACAACAATGGTTGGAGGAATTGAAGTTGAATACGGATAACGACATATCCGCTTTCGATTTGGAAAGCGGCGAAAACGGACGCGCCCCCACGGTTATGCTGAACAGCGGCTATGAAATGCCGGTTTTGGGGCTCGGCACCTATTCTCTGCAGGGCGATATCTGTAAAAATTCCGTCCGGGCCGCTCTCGATGCGGGCGTCCGGCTCATAGACACCGCCTATATGTACGGCAACGAGGCCGAAATCGGCGAAGCCATACGAGAATCGGGCGTGCCGCGTGAAGAAATTTTCGTAATTACGAAAATTTATCCCGGAGAGCAATTCCGCAATCCCGAACAGGCGATAGAGGACGCACTGGATAAACTCGATATCGGTTATATCGACATGATGCTCCTGCATCACCCCGGCGCGAACGACGTGCAGGCATATAAAGCGATGGAGCAGGCGGTGCGCGACGGTAAGATACGCTCGCTGGGATTGTCAAACTGGTATATCGAAGAGATCGACGATTTTATTGCACAAGTGGATATCATGCCCGCGCTCGTACAGAATGAAATCCATATCTATTATCAGGAACAAGAAGTCGTGCCGTATATGCACAATTTGGGCATTGTCATGCAGGCGTGGTATCCGTTCGGCGGCAGAGGACATACGAGTGAAATCTTACAGGATCCCACGATTGCAGCCATTGCCGAAGCGCATGACCGCACGGCGGCGCAAGTCATTCTTCGCTGGCATTTACAGCGCGGCGTTGTCGCTATTCCCGGATCCAGCAATCCCGACCACATCCGGGAAAATATCTCCGTATTTGACTTTTCGCTTACCGATGCGGAAATGGCGCAGATCGCTTCCCTTGACCGAGGAGAGAAACACGACTGGTATTGAACTTCCGATCTGAGACACCGGCCGGCCCGGCAAATTACGCAGGTCTGGGCAGCCAAAAACAAAACGCGAGGCGGCGTCTCCAAATTTCCTCCGGAAATTTGGAGACGCCGCCTTATTTTTTCGTTATCCTTAAGAGAAATCCTGTCCATTTCCCGGGAAATTGTCCCGGGAAAAAGTTTCGAAAAACGGTTTTGGAAACTTCAGTCCGCATTTTTGCCGAAATCCCAAAGATTCAGCCCCGTCTGCCCGTCGAAGGAGCGTTCGATTCCGCCGTCGATCGTTCGGATGACCATTTCGCAGGTCGCGCTGACGACCGCACGGTTCAGGTGCCCGCCGAAGACCTCACCCTTCTCGTTTCCGGCGCTCATATGGAGATGGCAGTAAGGATTTCCGTCCATCCGGTCGATCGTTCCGGTCAGAGAGACGATTTCAAAATTGCCGGAGAAGTCGTTGGCGACATACTTTTTTTCTTCGGTTCGGAACACGCCGACGGTAAAGCTCCCCACGGCCCCGAGCGCCTGCACGCTCGCCAGACGGATATTCTCCTTCCGCGCCACTTCCCTCACCTGTTCCAGGATCTCTTCTCCCCTGTCGATCCGGACAAAAAGCGTATCGTCCAGTCTTTTGTATTCCATAGGCTTCCTCCCTGTCCCGCCCTTCGGCGCATGGCCCGAACGGGCTTTTTTAAGAGCGGCGCTCTTTCTTTCTTCGTTCTCTGCGGCGTTTTTTTATACGCCGCACCTCTTTGGTCATTTCTATGGCGTCGTGAATCGGGCTGATCTTCGATTCGCGGTGATTGATGATCTTCACCGGGATCTCGCCTACCGTAAAGCCGAGATCCTTGCCGATCAAAAGCGCCTCGAGATCGAACGCCCAGCGGTCGCAGAGGCATTCGGCAAAGATCGCGTGCGCCGCCCGGGCCGAAAAGCCCTTGATGCCGCACTGCGAATCGCTGTGATCGAAGCCGGCCACAAGATTCAGATATTTGATATAGGCCTTGGACATCATCCGGCGCTTGAAGGTATAGCCCTCGTAGCCCGCCTTATCGAGCGTTCGCGAGCCGATATAGATGTCCCGGCCGCCTTCGGCAAAAGCCTTGTAGAAACGCAGGATGACCGCCGTGCCGTAAGCCAGATCGCAGTCGGTAAAGAGGACAAAGTCTCCGCGCGAGGCCAGCATACCGGTGCGGACCGCATGTCCCTTTCCCCGGTTCGGCTGATAGGAGAGCACTTGCAGGGCGGGATAGCGCGGCATCAGCGCCTCGGCCTTTGCCCGGCAGGAATCTTGGCTTCCGTCGTCGACAAAGAGCATTTCGTATTCCCCCGCGCCAAAGGCCGCGAGAAGCTCGCCGTCGAGGGCGGCCACGGTGTCGGCTACGATTTTTTCCTCGTTATACATGGGGATGATGACGGTTATTTTCATTTTGGGAATTCCCTTCTTAAGCGGCAAAGAAAAGCGGCAAACTGTCCGCCGCCGTCGGCTCATTATAGCACATCCGCTCCCTCTTTTCAAGTCCCCGTCTTCTTTTTTCCTGCGTACAGGCAAAAAAAAGGAGATACCTGCATACAAATGAGAAAACGACAAAAACGGGGGAGGATTTCATGCGTTTCTGCTATATCCGGAAAAGGCGCTTTTTTCCCCGCCGGCGCCTCTCGCGGCGGCAGGAGGTTCTGCTCGCCCGGCGGGTGATCGCCTTAGTTCTTCTTCTCGCCCTTGTGGTGTTCATCACAGTCTCGCTCTACAACAAGGCGGCCCCCATCGCCGCGGAAAACGCCGTCACGGTGGGAAAAAACCGCATGGAAAACCTGATTCAAAGTACCGTGCAGGAAATCATCACGGAAGAAAACTACCAATACGACAGCTTCGCCTCGCCCATCACCGACAGCGAGGGGAAAATTCTCGCCATCGCGGTCAACAGCATCCGCCTCGCGGCGGCGCGTACCCTTGTCCTCAGCCGTCTGAGCGACAAGATGGAGGCCGGCAGCGCTTTTCGGATCCGGGTGCCGGTGGGCACTCTGATCGCACCGAAATATCTCGGCGGCAGGGGCTTCGGCATCGGAATTTCCGCCACGGCCTACACCGCTTTTCGGGCGGAGGTGATCTCGGATATCCGCTCGGCCGGAATCAATCAGACGCTCCATACGCTTTCGATCCGCGTCACGGCCGATTCTACCCTTTACTGCATGAGCGAAAAAAACGAGATGTCTCTGGCCTGCGAAATCACGCTGGCCGAATCTCTGACCTTCGGGAATATTCCAGACTCCTATTTCGAATACGGAAACGGCGGAGAAAGTCCGTAAAAGGACTTATCTGCCGTTTCTTTTTCCCGGCTTTTTCATTTCGCCAAGCCGATCCGCCTGCCACACATACGCGTGAGCGTATATTTTTCTTCCTCCGATCGCCCTCCTTTTTCCTTCTTTCCCATTCGTTTGCCGATAGCGCCTTTTTTCCGTTCCTCCGTCCGATTCTCCCATCTGTTTTTTACATTCGGGGAGCAAGGAGAAAACGAATATTTGTTCGTTTTCTCTCTTTACATTTCCTCTCCGATGTGGTAGAATACTAACGATATGAGCAAGGGAAAAGGGAGGTGCGTCATGGACAGGTTTCTTTTGAAAAGCGATTACAAACCCACCGGAGATCAGCCGGAGGCCATCGAAAGACTGACCGCGGGGGTCGAGGCCGGCCTCAGAGAGCAGGTTCTGCTCGGCGTGACCGGCTCGGGCAAGACCTTCACCATGGCCAACGTCATCGCCCGGCTCAACCGTCCCACGCTGGTGCTTGCCCACAACAAAACGCTGGCCGCCCAGCTCTGCTCCGAGTTCCGGGAATTTTTTCCCGAAAACGCCGTCGAATATTTTGTCTCCTATTACGACTACTACCAGCCCGAGGCCTATATTCCCGGAAAGGACATCTATATTGAAAAAGACTCGGCGATCAACGACGAGATCGACCGTCTGCGCCACAGCGCCACCTCCTCGCTCTTCGAGAGGCGGGATGTGATCATTGTCTCCTCGGTCTCCTGCATCTACTCGCTGGGCGACCCCAACGAATACCTGAATCTCGTCCTTCCCCTCCGCGTGGGAATGGAAATGAGCCGGGATGCGCTGATCTCCCGCCTGATCTCGATGAATTTTGACCGGAACGACATCGATTTCAAGCGCGACAAATTCCGGGTAAGGGGAGACGTTGTCGAAATCCTGCCCGCCTCATCGGCCACCAAAGCCATCCGGGTCGAATTCTTCGGAGAGGAGATCGACCGGATTTCGGAAATCAGCGTTGTCACCGGCGAGCTGATCCGCTCGCTCAACTATATCTCGGTCTTTCCCGCCTCCCACTACGCCACCACCGCCGAACGGCGGGAGGCCGCGCTCGCCGAAATCGAACGCGAGATGGAGGAACGGGTGGCCGAGTTCAAGGCCGCCAACAAATACATCGAAGCCCAGCGCATCGAGGAGCGCACCCGCTACGATCTCGAGATGCTGCGCGAGATCGGCTTCTGCTCCGGGGTAGAAAACTACTCCCGGATCATGTCGGGCCGCGAGCCCGGCTCCACGCCCTACACCCTGCTCGACTATTTCCCCAAGGACTTCCTTCTTTTCGTGGACGAGTCGCATGTGACTCTGCCCCAGGTCCGGGGCATGAGCGGCGGGGACCGTTCGCGCAAAAAATCCCTGGTGGACTACGGCTTCCGCCTGCCCTCCGCCTACGACAACCGACCCCTCTTTTTCGACGAATTTGAAAGCAAGCTCAACCAGATCATCTATGTCTCGGCCACGCCGGCCGACTACGAGAAGGAGCACGCCTCTCAGGTGGTCGAGCAGCTCATCCGCCCCACCGGCCTTGTCGATCCGGCGGTGGAGGTACGCAGAACCGAGGGTCAGATCGACGATCTGATGGGCGAAATCCGCCTGCGGACCGAGCGGAACGAACGGGTGCTGGTCACTACGCTCACCACCAAGATGGCGGAGGATCTCACCGAGTACCTCGAGATGAACCTCATCAAAGTCAAATACATCCACCACAAGGTCGAGACGGTCGAGCGAAGCGAGATCATCCGCGACCTGCGTCTCGGCGTGTTCGACGTTCTTGTGGGCATCAACCTTCTCCGGGAGGGCATCGACATCCCCGAGGTCTCCCTGGTGGCGATCCTCGACGCCGACAAAGAGGGCTTTCTCCGGGGCGAGCGCGCCCTGATACAGACCATCGGACGGGCCGCCCGCAATGCCGACGGTCATGTCATCATGTACGCCGATCAGATCACCCCCTCGATGGAGGCGGCCATCCGTGAAACCGAGCGGCGGCGGGCGATTCAGACCGCCTACAACGCCGAGCACGGCATCACCCCCACCACCATCCGGAAGGCGGTCAAGGATCTCATCGACTTCGGCACCTCGGAAGACAAAGGAAAAAAGACGAAAAAGGGCGAAAAGGGAACGGCTGCCCTGCCCCGCCAGAGCGTCGCCGAGCTCGAAAAAGAGATGCGCGACGCTGCCGAAAAACTCGATTTCGAGCGGGCCGCCTTTCTGCGGGACAAGATCCGCGCCCTCGAAAAAGAAGAAGCGGAAAAGCGCTGAGCAAAAAAAGAGCAGAGAAAGAAAAAGACTATGGCAAATCAATTCATCAAAATACGCGGCGCACGGGCCAACAATCTGAAAAATCTCAACGTGGACATTCCCCGGGACAAGCTGGTGGTTCTGACCGGCCTTTCGGGCTCGGGAAAGTCGTCTCTGGCTTTCGATACGATCTATGCCGAGGGGCACCGGCGTTTTGTCGAATCGCTTTCCTCTTACGCCCGGATGTTTCTGGGGCAGATGGACAAGCCCGATCTCGACTTCATCGAGGGACTTTCACCCGCCATTTCCATCGACCAGAAGACCACTTCCCGCAATCCCCGTTCCACCGTCGGAACGGTCACCGAAATCTACGACTACCTCCGCCTGCTCTATGCCCGGGTGGGAATCCCCCATTGCCCGGTCTGCGGCAAGGAAATCCGCCGTCAGACGGTCGAAACGATTCTTGAAAAAATCCTTTCGCTTCCCGCCGGAACCCGTTTTATGGTGGCAGCTCCCTTAGTGCGGGGCAAAAAGGGCAGCTTTCAGAAGCAGTTTGAGGACGCACGGCGGAGCGGCTTTGTCCGCGTCCGCGTGGACGGCAGCCTGTACGACCTGTCGGAAACGATCGAGCTCGACAAAAATCTCAAGCACAGCATCGACATCGTCGTGGACCGTCTGGTCATGCGGGAGGACCTCCGGCCGCGTCTTGCCGACTCGGTAGAGACCGCGCTCAAGCTGGCCGACGGCAATCTTCTCATTCTGACCGTGGGCGAGAAGGAGGAGGAGCTTTACTTCTCCCAGCATTTCGCCTGCGAGGAGCATAACGTCTCCTTCAGCGAATTTTCTCCCCGCGATTTTTCCTTCAACAATCCCTTCGGCGCCTGCCCCGCCTG
>CALXKW010000006.1 GCA_944389045.1 uncultured Clostridia bacterium
GAGAAAGGACAACGCATACAACGATATGGAAATGTGTACAAGATGCAAAAAGCGGGTCGCCGTGGTTTTCATCACCCGCATCGAGGGCGACCGTACCTTTAACGAAGGAATCTGCATGAAATGCGCCAAGGAGCTCGGAATCAAGCCGGTCAGCGATATTCTCGACAAGATGGGTCTTTCGGACGAGGATCTGGAAAAGATGGAAGACGAAATGGACGGCATCATGAACCTTCCCGAGGAGGCTGCGCCGGCCGACGGGGAGAACAACGGGGACATGGGCAAGACGCCGCCGGTCGATTTCCGACGTATCTTCGGCCAGCTGGCCTCCTCGATGCAGGGCATGATGCCCCAGAATCCCGGAAGCGAGGCGGCCTCCGACCGCAGGGCGAACAAGGCAAAGGGCGAAAAGAACAATCCTAATAAGAAGTTCCTCTCGCTCTATTGCAGCGACATTACCGCCCGGGCGCGGGAGGGAAAGCTCGACGGCATCGTCGGGCGCGACCGCGAGCTCGAGCGCCTGATGCAGATTCTCTGCCGCCGGCAGAAGAACAATCCCTGTCTGATCGGCGAGCCCGGCGTGGGCAAGACCGCCATCGCCGAGGCGCTGGCACAGCGGATCGTCGAAGGGCGCGTGCCCTACAAGCTTTCGAAAAAAGAAGTGCATCTTCTCGATTTGACCGCCCTTGTGGCAGGCACACAGTTCCGCGGACAGTTTGAAACGCGGATGAAGGGTCTGATCGAAGAGGTCAAGGCGCTGGGCAACGTGATTCTTGTTATCGACGAGGTTCACAGCATCGTCGGCGCGGGGGATTCCGAGGGCAGCATGAACGCGGCCAACATTCTGAAGCCCGCGCTCTCCCGCGGGGAGATTCAGGTCATCGGCGCCACCACACTGACCGAATACCGGAAATATATCGAAAAGGACTCGGCGCTTGAGCGCCGGTTCCAGCCGATCGTGGTGGAGGAATCCTCGGTGGCCGACACGATCCGGATCCTGAAGGGAATCCGGGGCTATTACGAGAACTTCCACGGCATCAAGATTCCCGACGAGGTGATCGAGCGGGCGGTCGTGCTGTCGGAGCGCTATATCACCGACCGCTTCCTGCCCGACAAGGCCATCGATCTGATCGACGAGGCTTCGGCCCATCTGGCCCTTCACTCCGAGGTCGTGGGGCGGGCCGAAAAGAACAGCGACCTCCTCCGAAGCCTGAAGGAGGAGCGCGAGGCGCTCGAGGCGGCCGGAGATGCCAAGACCGAGGAGGAGCGCAATGCCCGCTATCAGGCGCTGGCCGAGCTGAAGTCGAAGGAGCTCGCCGCCGAGGAGGATTATCGGGCGGCGCTGGCCGAACGGGACAAACTGGCCCTTTCGGTCTCCGATCTTGCCGATGTCATTGAAATCTGGACCGGTATCCCCGCGAGCAACATCAACGAAAACGAGTTTATGAAGATAGACCGTCTCAAGGACCGCCTCTCCGCCCGGATCATAGGGCAGGACACCGCGGTTGACGCCGTGGTTCGCGCCATCAAGCGCAATCGGGCCGGTGTTTCCTACAAGCGCAAGCCGATTTCCTTCATTTTTGCCGGACCGACCGGTGTGGGAAAGACCGAGCTGGTGAAGACGCTGGCCGCCGAGCTCTTCGACAGTCCCGAGACCCTGATTCGGCTCGACATGTCGGAGTTTATGGAGAAGCACGCGGTTTCCCGGATCATCGGCGCTCCTCCCGGGTATGTGGGCTACGACGAGGCCGGACAGCTGACCGAGAAGATCCGCCGCAAGCCCTATTCGGTGATTCTTTTCGACGAGATTGAGAAGGCGCATCCCGACGTTCTCAATATCCTTCTGCAGATTCTGGACGACGGTCTGATTACCGACGCCCGGGGCAAGAAGGTCAATTTTGAAAATACCATCATCGTGATGACCACCAACGCCGGCGCGGTGGGGGTCTCGGCAACGGCCGGCTTCCTCGCGGGGAGCGAGGGCGGCGGCGCCGACAGCAGCAAGACCGACAAGGCGCTGGCGCAGTTCCTCCGCCCGGAGTTTATCAACCGCGTGGACGAGATCATCACCTTCCGTTCGCTCGACGAGGGTGACTTCGTGAAGATCGCGAAGATCATGCTCGGTGATCTGGAAAAGGCGCTTTCGGAAAAAGGCATCCGCTTTGCCTATACCGAGAGGGCGGTAGAGGCTCTGGCCAAAAAGTCCTTCTCGGTGAAATACGGCGCGCGCAATCTGCGGCGCACGATTCAGCGGGACGTCGAGGATTCGCTGGCGCAGCGCCTGATCCACGACTACAATGCCAAAATCACGCTGGCTTCCCTGGATGCCGACGAAAACGGAAATATGGTCATCGCCTGCAACTGAACTTTTGCTCCGAGAGAGAAAGCGATCGTGAAACGCCCTTTCATTGTCCTTTCTCTCTTTTTCCATCCGGTCGGATTTTTCTCTTTCCCATCCACCCTCCATCTTACGGCCCTATAACCGATTACATATGAAAATACCATGGCATTCCAAAACTCCCGAGGAGGCGGCGCGCCTTGCCGGGAGTGACCTTTCCGCCGGCCTTTCTCAGAAAGAGGCCGCGCTGCGGGAAAAGGAGCGGAAAAATATCCTTTTTCCCCGTCCCAAGAAGACGGCTTTCGACTTCTGCCGTCCGGTGCTCTTTTCCTTCATGCCCCTTCTGCTGCTGATCTCGGGAGTTGCCGCCTTTCTGACCGAAAACCGCACGGCGGGCTACGTCCTTCTCTTGGCGTTGCTTTTCCATATGCTCTTTCTTCTGGCCGCCTATTTCAAGGCGCGCGCGGTGATCGACGCAGTGGAAGGCTCCGCGGAGCCGGCGGTGAAGGTGCTACGCGGCGGCCGCTTTTTGGTCATTTCGGCCGAGCATCTGGTACAGGGAGACGTGATTTTCCTCTCGCGCGGCGATATGATTCCGGCCGACTGCCGGCTGATTTCCGCCGACCGGCTGGTTGTCCGTGAGAGCGGCATCACCCGGCGGCGGCTGATCGAAAAGGATCCCGCCGCTGTCGGCGAAAAGGATCCGCTCGAGGCGGCCAACATGCTCTGGGCGGGCTGCGCGGTCGAGGAGGGCTTCTGCCGCGCGCTGGTCGTCGAGACCGGGGAGGCGACCTACCTTGCGCGGACCAAGGAGAAGATCCGCGACGAGGATTTTGAGAAAACGCCGCTTGTCTGCGGTCTGAAGAAGCTCTCCGCCCTGATCTCGGGCGTTCTGCTCGGCTTTCTCTTTCTGTCGGCCGTTGTCGGTTTTCTGCCCTTTACGCCGCTCGGCTTTGCGGACGGCTGGCTGTTGGGAATCGCCTTCGCGGCCTCCGCTATGTCGGAATTCTATGCGGTCTTTGCCTACATCGCGCTGGGCAGCGCACTCTTCGGAGCCTTTTATGTCCGAAGGGAAGAGAGAAAAAAGCGGACAGGCCGCCGTGTGGGCGGGATGAACGGCGGAACGCTGATCAAGCGGCTGGGCGGGCTCGACCGCATCGCCTCGGTCGACCGTCTCCTGCTGCCCCCTTCGCTCTTTTCGCCCGACTCCGCTTATACCCTGACGGCGGTGGTCGATCCCACGGGACGGCGGGAGAGCCCCGGTCCCCTTTTGTCGCGCGCCTCCCGGCAGGTGCTCCGCAACGGGGCCTTCGCGCTCGGCCTTTCGGAATCCTCGCGGGACGCCGGACTTTCTCGGGGCAGCGCGTGGGAGCGCGCCGGAAGGTTCGGGAGAAACGCAAAATCCGGCGGCTTTTCCGGAGAAAAGGACAGAGAAACACTCTTGGCCGAGGCGCTGGCGCGCGGGATATTCGGGGAGCCTTCCCGGAAAAACCGGCGCAGGCCCGGACCGCGGGGGGCGGATGAGGCGAAGGAGGAAAAGGAGGAGCGCTATCGCCTTCTCGGACAGGGAAGGACAGAAGAGGGGACCTTCTACGGCCTTGTGGCGAGCGGGGAGGGGATCTTTCTCACGCTTCTCGCCCCACGGGACAGGCTGCTTCCGCGCTGCGGCTACTGTATGCGGGCGGGAGGTATCGAGCCTCTCAACCGAACGGCCGCGGCGGCTGTCCTGCGGTCGGACTCGGGAAATCCGACCGAGCTCATGGCGGTCGCCATCGGGGTGCCCGACCGGAATTTCCTTGAGACCCGTTCCCCGCTGACCGACGGCGAGCTCTTTGACCGGCTTTCGGGAAAGCTTCTCTTCGAGGGCGTTCTTGTTTTTGAACGGCTTTTGCAGGAAGGGCTTTCCGCCTCGCTCGCTTCTGCGCGTGAGGCGGGCATTGGCGTCACGCTTCTCTGCGAAGAGCGGGAGGAGCTTGCCGGCGCGCTGGCGCACGGCTTTTTTGCCGCCGGGGGGGATTTTGTCTTTCCTCTTTCTTCCGCGCAGGAGCTTCTCGCTCCGCAGAGCGCGCTTCTGGCCGCGACTCCGAAAGAAAAAAGAGAGGTTCTTCGCGTGCTCCAGGAAAAGGGCGAACGTGTGGCCTTTCTCGGGGAAGATCTGTCGGATCTTCCTCTTCTCAAGGCGGCCGACGTGGCCGTGACTCTGGGAACGGTCGTCGCGGGGGATACGAAAATCGATATGGAGGGCGAGTCCGCCGCGGTCGGCGAAAGGGCCTGCGACGCTTTGCGCGGCTCGGCCGATCTCATCGTTTCCCCCGCGTTGCCGAAAGGCCGGGGGGGCTTTGTCTCGCTGCTCGGAGCGCTTTTCCGCGCACGGGCCTTCTTTTACAATATGAACGCCGTGATGCGCTATCTTCTGACCGTTACGGCCGCAAAAGCTATTCTGACGCTGGCCTCGCTTTTCTCCGGCATCTCTTTTGTCACGCCGGTCATTCTGGCGCTGACCGGGCTGGGATACGATTTCGCGGCAGTGATGGCTATGGCGCTCCGCGCGCCGTCCAGCCGGCACTATGCCTATCGGCATGACGACCGCGCTCTCTCCCGCCTTCTTTTTCCCGCGCTTCTCTCCGGAGGGCTGTCGGCGGTCGCCATTCTTCTACCCGCGCTTTTGGCGCACTCACTCTTCTCCTCTTCCGCAGAGCTTTTCGTGACGGCGGCGCTTTTTCCCTTTTCACTTCTGACCCTTTTGTCCTGCCACGGCTCGCTCTTCCGTCCCGCGTCGGGCCGCTGGCCGGTCACCGGCTTTGCACTCACGCTCGCGGCGGTTTTGCCTACGGCGATTCTGCTCTTTTCGGCGGACGCCGGCGCTTTTTCTCCGAAGATGCTGCTTGTTCTTCTTCTCTCGCTCCTTCTTCTGACCGCCCTGTCCCTTCTCCCCCGTTTCTTTCTTCCGAAAAACGCGATAGGCGGGGGAAAAGCGAAAGAAAAAGCTTCGGACGCTTTGAAAAGGACGCCATGCGGCTTTTCAAAGGATACCTCAAAGGATACCTCAAAGGATGCTTCAAAGGTTGCTTCAAAGGAGCCTTCAAAAGATACTCTCAAAGATACTTCAAAGAGCACTGCGATAGATCCTTCGGACGGGACTCCGAACGGTGCGGACGCTTCGAAGCCGGAGTCGGGGCCTTCGGAGCCGGACTTAAGACCCGGAGCCTTTTCACGGTGAGCGCAAAAGGCTTCAAAAAAGCGGGATCCCAAGCGTTCGGAAAATCATTTCGGGAAAACTTCATACGCCCATCGGAAGACCGTGGGATCTTCCGATGGGCGTTTGCGCCGGGCGGGCCAAAAAAATAAAAAACCAAAAAAAATGAAAAAAGCCCTTGAAAAAAAGAAAAAAAATATGCTAACATACACGAGTAAGCCAAAGACAGCAGGTTTCCCTAAAAGCGAAAGCTTTCCTGCCGAGGTTGCGAAAATCAGTTTTGAACGCTCTTTTTTTCTGCGTTTTTGACTTTCCTTCCGTTCTTTGGTAAGAACAAGAAGGAAAGTTTTTTTGTTTTCACAGTTTAACAGGAGGTGAAACCATGCCGAGCGCAAAGATTCTCGAACAGAAAAAAGCCGTTGTGGCCGAGCTGGCCGAAAAGCTGAAGGGCGCGTCTGCTGCCGTGGTGGTCAACTACCAGGGCATCAATACCGACGACGACACCAAGCTTCGCACCGCTCTCAGACAGGCGAACGTCGAATACAAGGTCTACAAGAACTCTGCTATGGCAAGAGCTTGTGAGATCGCGGGTTATGGCGATATGAAGCCGATGTTTGAGGGGATGACCGCCATCGCGTATACCACCGACGACCCCATCGCTCCCGCGAAGATCGTCAAGGAGTATGCCGATAAGATCGAATCCTACAACATCAAGGGCGGATTCATCGACGGGGAAATCATCGATACCGCGAAGGTGGAGGCTCTTGCCGCCACGCCTGCGAAGCCGGTTCTTGTCTGCAAGATCATGGGCAGCATGATGAGCTCGCTCTACGGGCTGGCCTATGCCCTTCAGGCGATCATCGACAAATCCGGCGAAGGCGCCGCTGAGCCCGCTGAGGCAGCCGCAGAACCCGTTGAAGCGGCCGCTGCCGAGTAAGCATCCCGGGGAGGAGAAGCGTCGCTGCTCTGTCTGCCGCCTTTCTCTTCTATGTCCCCTCTTTCCCGGTCGATGGGAAAGAACTTTTTACAGAAAATTTGAAAAAAAGATATTGTTTGGAGGTACATGAAAATGGCTAACGAAAAGATTACCAACATTTTTGAAGAAATCAAGACCCTTACCATTCTCGAAATGGCTGACCTTGTTAAGATGCTCGAAGAGGAATTCGGCGTTTCCGCCGCTCCCGTTGCCGTTGCCGCCGGCCCTGCCGCCGCTGCCGCTCCCGTCGAGGAGAAGACCGAGTTTGACGTCGTTCTCACCGGCTTTGACGCCGCGAAGAAGGTCGCCGTCATCAAGGTTGTCCGTGAGATCACCGGCCTCGGCCTGAAGGATGCGAAGGACGTGGTCGAGGGCGCTCCCAAGACCATCAAGGAAGGCGCTTCCAAGGCGGACGCCGAGAAGATGAAAGAGGATCTGACCGCCGCTGGCGCCACCGTCGAGATCAAGTAATCGAAAAAGACGATATTTTTCCCTCACGCGGCATAGTTTTCCGGCTATGCCGCGTCTTTTTCTCCTTCGCTTCTCGGTCTGAATGCCTTTGGGGCGAAGAACCGGCCTGTCCGGAAGAGCCTTATGAAACAGGAATCAATCCGGGAGAGCCTTATGAAACACGAAAAAACGGAAGAGACATATGAAACACGAAAAAAACGGAAGAGATTTATGAAAAAGAGTTACTTTGTCCTCGACGGCAGATCGCCCGCGGCCGTCGCGTCGGTCTGTCTGATGCTCCTCTGCGGACTGCTCCGCACCTTCTATTACGTCAGGGCTGCGGTCACGCCGTTTTTCTTCTGGGTCTATTATGTCAACGTGGCGGCTGCCTCCCTTCTCTTTCTCGTCTTCGTTCTCTTTTTTGGAAATCGTTTTCCCGAGCTGACGCTTCTGCCGCTGGCCATGGGAGTGTTTTTCTTTGTGATCAAGGCGCTGACATTTGAAGATACGCTTCACACCATTCTCTGCGTCCTGCTCTATCTTTCGGTGCCGGTCCTTTATGCCCTGACCCTTTACGGAAAAATCCGGAAGCTTCTCTTTCTTCACCTGCTTTTCGGCCTTCCGCTGCTTGTCCATATCGGGATGGATCTCCAAGAGCTCTTTACGCTCGACCGGACGCTTTTTGAATGGCTTCCCGAGCTTTCGGTGCTCGCCATCATGGCGGCGCTCTTCGCTCTCTCCTTCGCCTTTCGGAAAAGGGAGGACATGCCGGGCGCACTCTGAAACTTTACTTAAAAAAACAATCCCCGTATTTCGGTGTAATATGCCGAAGTACGGGGATCGTTTTTGTGCGGGGATTTTTTGTTTTTGCTAAAAGGCGGTTCCTATGTTCCTCGGAACGAATCGCCTCTTTTGGTTTGAGAGAAAAAGCACTGGGCGAAAAAACGAGCGAAGGAAAAGCGGATGCAGAAAAATGCTGAGCGACGGCGAAAAAGCATGTGCTGTATGAGTAAGGCGGGGAAGCGGGGCTGTAAGGGAAGGCGGGGCGGGCCGAGGGTCAGTCGTCGCAGCGGCTGTCGAGAATCGGCAGATACCTGCGGTAAAATTCATGAAAGCGGCCCTCGTCGAGCGCGTCCCGGATGGCCTGCATCAGTTCGTTGTAGAAATAGAGGTTGTGCAGAACGGCAAGGCGAAGCCCAAGCTCCTCGTGTACCTTGAAGAGGTGGCGCATATAGGCGCGGGAATAGCTGCGGCAGGCGGGACAGCGGCAGTTGGGGTCGGCGGGGCGGGGATCCTCGGCATAGCGCTCGTTGATGAGGTTGATCTTGCCGTTCCAGGTAAAGAGATTGCCGTGGCGGGCGTTGCGGGAGGGCATGACGCAGTCGAAAAAGTCCACGCCGCGCGCGACGCCCTCGAGAATGTTGACCGGCGTTCCCACGCCCATCAGATAGCGGGGCTTGTCGGCCGGCATATAGTCCTCCACCGCGTCGATGGTGGCGTACATCTCCTCGGCCGCCTCACCCACGGCCAGTCCCCCGATGGCGTAGCCGTCGAGGTCGAGCTCCGCGATCTTTTTCATGTGTTCGACGCGCAGGTCGGGATAGGTGCTTCCCTGGTTGATGCCGAAGAGCATCTGGTGGGGGTTGAGCGTGTCGGGCAGGGAATTGAGCCGCTTCATTTCGTCCCGGCAGCGCACCAGCCAGCGATAGGTTCGCTCGCAGGAGGCCTTGGTATAGGAATATTCGGCCGGATTCTCGATGCACTCGTCGAACGCCATGGCGATGGTGGAGGCGAGATTCGATTGGATCCGCATACTCTCCTCCGGCCCCATGAAGATCTTTTTCCCGTCGATGTGGGACTGAAAATAGACTCCCTCCTCGCGGATGCGCCGGAGCTTGGCGAGCGAAAAGACCTGAAAGCCGCCGCTGTCGGTGAGAACCGGGCCCGACCAGTTGAAAAATTTTCGGAGTCCGCCCATCCTCCGGATGAGCTCGTCGCCGGGGCGGATATGCAGATGGTAGGTATTGGAGAGCTCGATCTGACAGCCGATCTCTACAAGGTCGTCGGTGGAGACGCCTCCCTTGATGGCGGCGCAGGTCCCCACGTCCATGAAGACCGGGGTTTCGGCGTTTCCGTGTACGCTTTCAAAATGCCCGCGACGGGCTTTTCCTTCTTTTTTTAAGACCTTAAACACAAAAAATGGATTCCAACCTTTCTCGTTTGTTTCGCCGGGGCGTTTGGGGGGTGTTTATTCCGGGATCGGAGAAGATCCAAAAACCCTCTTTCGGGAAAAGAGAGGAAAGCGCGTCTTTCGGCGCCGTTTTGAGGATGGCAGGATTCGGCGGTCTTTTGCGGGATGTCCCCTCGGCGCGACGCGCTTCTTTCGAACGAGCGCCTCTTTCGATCGGATTCTCCCCCTTGCCCGGAGGCGCAGGCAGGCGCTTCGCTCCTGACGGTCATCGGTCAGGTTCTTTTGAAGAATTTTTCCATATCCTTGCGGGAGAGCTCAAAGGCGATCGGTCTGCCGTGCGGGCAGTAGCGGATATCGGGCTGGGAAAGCACTTCCTCCACCAGCCAGCGGATGTTCTCGGGCGTGTCGATGAGGCCGGCCTTCATGGCCGCCTTGCAGGAAGCCTGATAGAGCGCTTTTTCGTAGAAGATCGAGCGGGAGAGGGCCACGCTCCCGGTTCCCTCGGCCAGCTGTCCCGCCATGACGGCCAGCATGTCGGCCGTCTCGTCGGCGGTGAAGCCGGCGGGGGCTCCGGTGAGAATGGCGCCTGTCTCGGTGAGGGTGAAGTCGAAGCCGTTGCGGTGAAGCTCCTCTTCGTACTCGGCAAGAGCCGCCCGCTCCTCCGCCGAAAAGGAGAGCGTGAGCGGAATCAGAAGAAGCTGCGTGGCCGCTTTTTCCCGGCTGGCCGCCCGGTTCTTTTTCATCTTTTCGAAAAGAATCCGCTCATGGGCGGCGTGCTTGTCGAGAATCAGGGTCGTATCGCTCAGTTCCACGATGATGTAGGCATGAAAGGCCTCGCCGATGATGCGGTAAGGGGGAAGGGCGTCCGCATGTCCGGCATCCGTCCGCCCGGCGTTTAGATCCGCTTCCGGGCCCGCGGCTTTTTCTGCCGCGGCATGGGCCGCGGGGGGCGCCGCCCCTTCCGCTATATCGGCCATACCGGTCGGTTCGGCGGCTTTCGGGCTTACGGTCCCTGCCGCCTCCTCCGCGCCCGAGGAAAGGGAGGCGTCCCCGTCTTTTTTCAGCGGGGGAAAGAGCTTTTCCGTAGCAGGGCGGGAAAGCTGCACGGCGGGGCTGCCGAGGGCGTTCGGCTCCGGGCCGGATGGGGCGTTTGGCAGAACCTCTTCGTCCGGAAGAACGGGAGCTGTGAGCTTCGAGAGCGCGGCGATAAATTCCTCACTTGTTTGGGTGGGCTCCTCGCCGGCCGTCTTTTGCGGGAGAGAATTCAAAGTGTCTTCGCCGCCGGAAGGACGGTTTTGCACAGCCTCCGCCGGATTTTTCGTAAACGCGGAGGGCCCCCTTCCCCCGTCCGGTGCGAAAGGTCCGGGAAAAGGACCGCCGGGCGCGCGCGGCGAGGCGCGGCCGAAGCCGGTATCGGGAGGAAGAAGGTCGCCGATTGAGGGTTCGTCAAAGGCCTTTTCGGGCGTCAGAGGCGCGGTGGGGGTATTTTCCAGACGGTCCTCGAGCGGCACGAAGGCGTTGTAAAGGCCGCGTTCCGAGGGGGTGACCCGGCGTGGCTCAAGGAGCGGTTCGCCCTTCTCGGCCTTGTCGGTCAGGGTGTTGCGCACCGCGCAGTAGACCGCGTCGAAGACCGCCCGCTCGTTGGAGAATTTCACCTCGAGCTTGGTGGGATGGACGTTCACGTCGACAAAGGTGGGGTGAACCGAGATAAAGAGAACGCAGTAGGGAAATTTTCCGCTTTCGCAATAGGAGTCAAAGGCCTGCTCGAGGGCGGCCGTGGCGGTCTTGGAGCGCACATAGCGCCCGTTGATGAAAAAATTCTGCCCGGTTCGGTTGGCGCGGACCGACTCGGGGCGTGAGACATAGCCGAGTACCTCGATGCCCTCGGTCTCGCCCCGCACCTTGATCAGCTTCTCGGCATAGTCGCGGCCGAGAGCCGAGTAAACCGCCGTGATCAGGCGATTGTCCCCCGGCGTGGCAAATTTCAGATTGCCGTCGATCAGAAATTTGAAGGCGATATCCGGCCGGGAGATTGCCAGCTTCTCGACGATGCCCGAGACAGCCAGCGCCTCCGAGGCGTCCCGCTTTAAGAATTTGCGGCGGGCGGGGACGTTGGCGAAGAGGTTTTCGACGATGACCGTGGTGCCGTTTTTGCTCCCCACCTCGAGAAGGTCGGTCATCTTGCCGAACTCCGCGGTCAGAAGGGAGCCAAAGCGGTCCTCTTTTCGCTTGGTCATGATCCGAAGGCGGGAGACCGAGGCGATGGCGGCCAGCGCCTCGCCGCGAAAGCCGAGCGTCTGTATGCCGTCCAGATCGGCGGCCACCCGGATTTTGCTCGTGGCATGGCGCTTGATCGAGATCGGGAGATCCTCCTTCGCCATGCCGCATCCGTTGTCGGTGACACGGAGAAAGGCGATGCCGCCCCGCTTGATCTCGATTGTGATCTCGGTGGCTCCGGCGTCAAGCGCGTTTTCGAGAAGCTCCTTGGCGCAGGAGGCGGGCCGATCCGCCACCTCGCCGGCGGCGATCAGGTTGGCGACCTGTATATCCAGTTGGTTGATGATGCCCAAGCGTCTTTCTCCTCTCTCACTTTCTCTTTCTCTGCCGTCCTTCCGCCGCGGCATGATTTTGTGTCACGCGGAAAAAGCGTGGTTCTTTTCCCAAAAGATTCGGTACAAGCTTGACTTCGGTCTCTTTCAGCCGGTCCCGTCAGTCGGCCGTTTCGGCCGGCGCGGCGGCGTTTTTGCGGCGTTTGCGGAAAAGCTCGGCCGAAAAGCCCGGAATCGAGAGCGTCATGGTGTAATGCGGCTTTTTGCGGTTCACATCCTTCCGGGCGGGCAGGTCTTCCGCGCAGCGCTCGCCGCAGCCGCCGTCCTGAGAGGCGGCTTCCGGCGCTCTCTTTTTCTCGATCGAAAAGTGGCCGAGAAGCGAGCGGACCGAGAAGCGGCCGTCCTTGCGGTTGATGACGATCTGATAAGGGAAGGCCAGAACAAACAGCGTGATCTTGCCGACCGTGAGGAGCACGCGCACACCGAGGTGCGCTTTCTTTTTCTCTTTCATAAAAACACTCCTTTTCAGCTCAGTATTTTTTGCAGTTCGGAGAGAAGATTGAGGGCTTCCAGCGGGGTCAGGCTTTCCAGATCGGTCATTTTGATCCGGTCGATGACCTCGCGGTGAAGATAGTCGTCAAAGGTGATGGTTTCGCCGGCGGCCGCCTGGCGGGGAGGAGGCTGCGGCGCTCCCTTCTTTTCGAGCTCGGAGAGCACTTCGCGGGCGCGCCTGACCACGGGGGCGGGCACGCCGGCCAGCTGGGCCACCTCGATGCCGTAGCTGTCATCGGCCGCGCCGCGGACGATCTTGCGCAGAAAAACGACGCCGCGGTCCTTTTTCTTGGCGATGACCGAGTAGTTCACGACCCCCTCCACCCGGTCGCCGAGCTCGCAGAGCTCGTGGTAGTGGGTGGCGAAGAGCGTGCGGGCGCCGATTTTTTTGCCTGCGGTGTATTCGGCCACCGCTTTGGCGATGCTCATGCCGTCGAAGGTCGAGGTGCCGCGGCCGATCTCGTCGTAGATGATCAGGCTTCGCGGCGTGGCATTTTTCAGAATATAGGCCACCTCGGACATTTCGAGCATGAAGGTCGACTGCCCGCTGGCCAGATCGTCGGAAGCGCCGACGCGGGTGAAAAGCTTATCCACAACGCCGATGCGGGCCTCGGCAGCGGGAACGAAGGAGCCGGCCTGCGCCATGATGCAGATCAGCGCGATCTGCCGCATATAGGTGGATTTTCCCGCCATATTGGGACCGGTCAGGATCACAAGCCGGTTGTGGGCGGTGTCGAGCAGAGCGTCGTTGGGAACGAAGCCCTCCTCGCCGCAAAAGGCTTCGACCACGGGGTGGCGGCCCTCCCGGATGTCGATCACGTCGCCGATATCGACCTCGGGGCGGGTATAGCCGTTTTTGACGGCCGCCTCGGCAAGGGAGCGGTAAACGTCGATTTTGGCGATGGCATCGGCCGCGCTCTGCAGACGGCGCACGTTGTCCGAGACCAGCGCGCAGACCCGGCGGAAAATCTCGTACTCTAAGGCGTTGCTCTTGTCGGCGGCGCCGAGGATGGTGTTTTCCAGCTCTTTGAGCTCCGGCGTAATATAGCGCTCTCCGCCGGTCAGCGTCTGTTTGCGTATGTAGGAGGCGGGCACCTCGGAAAGATTCGATTTTGAGACCTCGATGTAATAGCCGAAGACCCGGTTGAAGCCGATCTTCAGGTTCTTGATGCCGGTCGCCTCTTTTTCCCGCCTCTCGATCTCTTCGAGATAGCCTTTGGAATTGTTCATGAGCGAGCGCAGGCGGTCGAGCTCCTCGTTGACGCCCTCGCGGATGAAGCCGCCCTCCCGTACCGAGAAGGGAGGGTCCTCGACGATCGTGCGCGTGATGACGTCATAGAGATCGGAGAGCGGGTCGAGCTGTCCGAGGGCGGCCAGCTCCTTTGAGGAACAGTCCTTCAGCGCCTCTTTGAGCGCGGGCAGGATCGCAAGCGTGGATGCCAGCGCCCGCAGCTCCTTGCCGCCCGCGCTGCCGTAGAGGATGCGGGTCATGATCCGCTCGAGGTCGAGAACCGGCCGGAGCAGCTCGCCGATCTTTTCGCACAGGAGAAAATCTCCGTAAAGCTCGGCCACCGCGTCCTGCCGCAGAAGGATGGCGTTGGGATTTCTGAGCGGCTGTTCGAGCCATTTGCGGAGCAGCCGGGCGCCGGGCGCGGTCTTCGTCTTGTCGAGAACCCAGAGCAGGGTCCCTTTTTTCTCGGCGGTCCGCATGGTCTCGGAGATCTCCAGATTGCGGCGGGAATTGTGGTCGATTTCGAGAAATTCGCCGGTCTTGTAGAGCAAGGGGCGCTTTAAGTAAGAAAGGTCGGTCTTCTGGGTCTCGACGAGATACGAGACGAGCGCCCCCAGCGCACCGACGATCGCGCCCTCCGGAGGGACGTCCTGCCGGTCGGCTTCCCCGCGGCCGCGCTCTTCCTCCGGCAGCGTCTCGGCGGCCGGGCCGGCCTTTTCCGGCTTCCTTTCCCGCCCGGCTTTCTCCCGGTTTCCCGTTTCCGGGGCGTCCGGAAGGGCCAGGTCTTCGGCCGAGAGCGAGAGGGTCTTTTTCAGAAGCTTTTCTGCCTCGGCGGGCGAGAAGCGCTCGGCCGGAAGAAGGTTGAGGGTAGCGGAGAGCTTTTCTTTCAGATAATCGGAAAGAGGGGAGCCGGCCGCGGGACTTTGGTTGAGGAGAATCTCCCGCGGGGCGTAGACCGAAAGCTCGTTGATCAGCGTGCCCTCGCTTGGCGGAAGGCGGGTGGCCCGCACCTCGCCGGTCGAGATGTCGGCGAGCGCCAGTCCGACGGCGCTGTCCGTGAAAAAGACCGAGGCGATGTAATTGTTTTTCCCCTCGGGAAGCTGCTTGGTGTCGGTGACGGTGCCGGGGGTGACGACGCGGACCACGTCCCGGGAGACAAGACCCTTGGCGGTGGCGGGGTCCTCGGTCTGTTCGCAGATCACCACCTTATACCCCCGCTCCACCAGCTTTCCGATATAGACGTCGGCCGCGTGATAGGGCACCCCGCACATGGGGGCGCGCTCCTCCTCGCCGCACTGCTTGCCGGTGAGCACCAGCTCGAGCTCCTTCGAGACGATCTTCGCGTCGTCGTAAAACATCTCGTAGAAGTCGCCGAGGCGGAAGAAGAGGATCGCATCCTCATAGCGGCTCTTTACGTCCATATATTGCTTCATCATGGGGGACAGGGCCATGGCGGTTCTCCTTTGTCTGACAATTTGCGCGCTTTCCGGGAAGGGAAGGCGCCCGGAATTTGTGCGGCCTTAATGACAGCCGCCGCAGGTCGAACAGTCGTGCGTGCAGCCCTCGGCGGAAATGCCGGTCACCTGTTCGGAGATCTTTCTCATGATGCGGTTCAGTTCCTCGTTCAGCGCGTTCTGGGCCGTCTCCAGTTCGATATAGAGCTCATGCTTGGTGATGAATTCGAAGAGCTCGTCGATGCGGGTGTCGATGCGCTTGACCAGCTCGTTGTCGATCTCTTCCTTGTTGGCCTCCTGTTCGAGGATCATGCGCTGTACGTTGTATTCGCTGAAGGAGGTCTTCAGTTCTACAGAGTTGTTATAGGCCTCCCGCGCTCTGAGAAAGCGCTGGCCGACCTCTTCGTTTTTTACTCTCTGGCCGAGCATGGCCGCCATTTCCATAATATCCATTCTGCCGTTTCCTTTCGTTTTTTGGCTTTTTCACTTACGGCTTATCCAACAGGGTGCCGTAAAGCGCGTGGGGCTCGCCCCGGTCGATGCGTACCCGGACCTTCCGGTCGATGAGCCCGTCCTCCCCGATAAAATGAACGAGGCGGTTCGATTCGGTCCGGCCGGTGAGGCGGGTGTCGTCGGTCTTGCTTCTGCCCTCCACGAGAATCGTCTCGATCCGCCCGGCAAGAGAAGCGCTTTTCTGGCGGGCGATTTCGTCCTGCACGGCGAGCAGGCGCTGAAAACGCTCGCCCTTGACCTTTTCGTCGATCTGGTCGGGGGAGGAGGCCGCAGGGGTTCCCTTTCTCTTCGAATAGAGGAAGGAATAGATGTTGTCGAATTTTACCTCGCGGACAAGCGAAAGCGTCTTTTCAAAATCGTCCTCGCTCTCGCCGGGAAAGCCGACGATGATGTCGGTCGAAAGGGCGATGTCCGGCATCTTTTTCCGCATATACTCGACCAGAGAAAGGTAGCGCTCCCGCGTATAGCGCCGGTTCATGGCCGCAAGGATCGCGTTGCTCCCCGACTGCAAAGGCAGGTGAAAGGCCTTGGCGATCTTGGCGTTTTCGGCGATGGTGTCGATCAGCTTCTCGGAGGCGTCCTTCGGATGGCTGGTCATGAAGCGGACGAGAAAGTCCCCCTCGAGGGAGGCGATTTCCCGCAAAAGGTCGGCAAAGTCATAGCCGTCATAGAGATCCTTCCCGTAGGAATTCACGTTCTGTCCGAGAAGCGTGATCTCGCGGCAGCCCGTCTCCAGAAGCTCCTTCGCTTCGGAAAGAATCGCTTCCCGGCGGCGGCTCCGCTCCCTGCCGCGCACGTAGGGAACCACGCAGTAGGTGCAGAAGTTGTTGCAGCCGTACATGATCGACAGCCAGGCGCGGCTCTTCGACTTACGGGCCGAAGGAAGGCCCTCGGGAATGTTGCCCTCGTCTCCCGCGTCGAGGCAGAAGGAGCGCCGGCGGGTGAGAAGGCAGTCAAACAGAAGCTCAGGAAAGGCGTAAAGCCGCGAGGTGCCGAAGACCAGATCGACATAAGGATAGCTCTTCCGGATGCCGTCCTTCCGGTGCTCCTGCGAGACCATGCAGCCGCACAGGGCGATCAGAAGCGATTTCTTCTTTTCTTTGAGATGCTTGAACTGGCCGGTGACCGAAAGAGCCTTGAGCTCGGCGTGCTCGCGGACGGCGCAGGTGTTGACGACGATCAGGTCGGCGTCGGCGGGGGTTTCGGTAAGAGTATACCCCATTTTTTCCGCCATACCCGCCAGCTTTTCGCTGTCGGCTTCGTTCTGCTGGCATCCGAAGGTGAGAACGCAGGCCTTCAGGCCCTCCCGGTTCCACTCCCGGACGCGCCGCATATAGTCGTATTGCCGCTCGATTTCCTCCGGCGGCAGGGTTTTGTCCTGTTTCATGGTGTTTCCTGTTCGATGTTTAGGTTTTGTATTTTGGTCGGCTATTGTTTTCCGGAAAACAAAAACGGAAGCAGAGGCCAACGGCTGAACAGGGCTGAAGCGCCCTGCAGCTTACGCCCAGCGCCTGTTGGCTATACTTCCGGAAAACAGTATAGCACGAAAACTTCCAAAAAGCAACACGCCGAAGCGATTCCCTTTACGGACGTTCGGGCGGCAGGGAAAGGCTTTCTGCCTGCGGGTGCGGGACACGGTTCATGCGGGCGAAAAGGTTTCGGGAGAAAGGCCGCCCGTTTTCAGAACGCCGTCGTCGGGAATCAGAACGTAAGTGGCGCCGTATTCCGAGGCGAGGGTGTCTGCCCACGCGGCGGCGGCCTCCGGCCCCATCACGAAGAGGGCGGTCGAGAGCATGTCGGCGTCGGCGGCGTCGGACGCGGTCACCGCCGCGCTGCGGATTCCCCGGGCGGGACGGCCGTCGAAGGGGGAGAGAATATGGTGGTAACGCTGTCCGTCGGCCTCAAAATAGCGTTCATAGTCGCCCGATACGGCCACATAGAAGGAGACCGTTTTTCCTCCCGCTGCGGCGTTGTGGCCCGTGTTCTCCTTTTCGGAGGCCGTGCCGGACACAGCGCCTGCCGGCGCGCAGGAGAGAGTAAAGCTTCCCGCGCTTTCGTTCGACGAGAAGGGGCTGCGGAGCGAGACGCGCCAAGGCGTGTCCTCAGCCTTTTCGCCGACAAGTCCCACATTGCCCCCGAAATTGACGAGCGCCGTGACGCCCCGGGCGGCGTAAAAGTCACAGAGTTTTCCGAGAGCGTAGCCCTTGGCGACCGAGCCGAGGTCGATTCGGACGGCAGGGTCGCTCTTGTAGAGGGTGGTGCCCGAGAGGGTCAGCTTTCGGTAGGAGACATGGGAGAGGGCCTCGGCGAGGGCGTCGTCATCGGGAACCGGGCCACCGCCCGCGACATTCCAAAGCTCGGTCAGAGGCGCGGTCGTGATGTCGTAGGCGCCTCCGGTGGCTTCGCTCATGGCCAGCGCCCGGGCAATGAGCGAGGCGGTCTCTTCGGAAAGGACATAGGAGGATTCCGCTTCGTTGAAGGCATAGATCTCGCTTCCCTCTTTGGTGCGGGAAAGGCGGTCCTCGAGATCTTTTACGAGGGCGAAGCCTTCGGAAAAGAGGGCGTCTTCCTCCGCCGCCTCCCCGCTCTCCGGAAGGCGGTAGAGCGCGACGCTGAGAAAGGTGTCCATGACGAAGGTCGTGCGTTCGGCGACCGGACCGGTTTCCGGTTCTGTTTCACAGGAGGAGAAGGCTGCCGCCGAAAGAAGAAGCGAGAAGGCGAGAACAAGGGCGAGGGGCACGCGGGAAAGCTTTTTTTTCATACGGTTTTCCGAATATTCCGAATAGATAAGGTGTGAAAAATAGTTTGAAAGTAAGGGGCAGAGAAAAGAGGGGCGGTTCCGGCGCCCTGACGCTTAGCCGTCCCCGAAGAGATTTGACATCTTCACAAAGATCGACAGCTTACAGAGTTCGGCCTCTTACTAAAGATAATTTTTGTAAAAAAGTCTTCAGCGCGGGTCTTTTCGAGAGGGCCTTTCCGGCTCCTTCGGACTCCCGCACGCTTTTTTGGCCGCATCCTGCCGAAGAGGATCGGGAACGCGGAAGAGACGGGCGAGGCGGGAGGAGAGAAGATTGAGCAAAAGGCCCACGGTTCCGCCGAGAACAAGGGAGGCGAGGAGGAGAGCGGGCAGATAAAAGAGAAGGGCGTGGCTCTTCGTGAGCAGAGAGGCGAACAGGATCTGCCCCGCGTTGAAGGCCGCCGCCGAGAGCACCGAGGCGCCCACAAAGGTGATTTTTCCGCCGCGCAGAAGCTTTTGGGAGGCAATCAGCGTCAGAAAGGAAAAAAATGAGCCGAAAAGCGAGAAAAGCAGGCTGATCGGATTGCCGAAGAGGAGCGCGGAAACCAAAATTTTGAGAAGCGAGAGGACGGCGGCATGGGGAAGCGAGAGAAAAAAAGCGGCGAAGAGGACAACGACGTTGCCGAGTCCCAGCTTGAAGCCCGGAAGGGGAAGCGGCAGGGGAAAAAGGCTTTCCAGATAGGAAAAGAGCAGGGCCAGCGCGGCCAGCGCGCCGGTTCGGGCAAGACTTTCAGCCCGCGACGGCGTCTTCATCCGCGTCACCTCCCCGGTCGATCTTCAGAAGAATCCCGGCGGGCAGACAGACGGCCGTATCCCCCTGCTTTGTGAGGGGGCCGGAGCGGATACAAACCTTGTCGGGGCAGGTGGAGGAGAGGACGTAAGCCTTTCCGTCCTCGATTTTGACGATCAGCGAATAGCCGTTGGCGGAAAGGGGAATTTCCCGATCCTCGGTGAGAGGATAGCTTTCCTGTCTGCCGTCCGAGAAGATTGTAAGCCGCTTACCCGCGCGGCGGGGAAAGAAGGAAAAGAGAAGGGTCAGAACTGCCAGGGCGAGGACGGCGGCGATCACGACCGCGTCGCCCGCGCGGATTTTTCTCATAAGAACCCCCTCCCCGATATTATTTTATTTTAGCATATCCGCCTTTTTTTTGCAAGGGTTCCGCCCGAAAAAAAGGACTGGACGGCGAAAAAAGAGCGATCGGGAGCGGTCTTTTCCGCCGAGTCAAGGGGTGCAGAGAAAGGCTGGGGCCAGCGTTTTTCGCACCATACCACCGTCTTTCTCGCGCCATATCCTAAAACAACCTAAAACAAATAAAAAACGTGTATTAAAGAATATATTAAATTGGCTTTGTTTTATAAATCCTTCATGAAAGCAATCCGTAAAAAACAGGAAAGAACGAGGGGCTAAAGGAAAAGTGCAGAGAATTTGCGCAGGAAAACCCGAAAAGCCGCGCGCCGGTGTAAACCGAAAAGGGAAGGGTAAAGGGGAAAGATGGACGGGATCGGCCGAACCGCTGAAGAGAAGCGGCCGAAAGGCCGAAAAAAAGCGGGAACGGGCAACAAGCCGGACAGAAGAGACGGCAGGCGAGCGACGGCAGGCGAGCGACGGCAGGCGAGCGGCGGCAGAAAAGCCGGCAGACTCGACGGGAGGCATCGGGCAGAAAGGGCGGAAAAATGGCGTTAGAGGCGTTAGATGTGAAACAAAGGGAAAAGCGGTCGGCCGAACGCCCTTTCCTCCCTTTCTTTTTCCGTTTTCCCCCAAGGCTCTTTTCAACCCCTTTTTTGTGAATCCGTCTTGAAAAAAGTTTTTTTCTGTGTTATACTGCTGTACGGAAGAAGGCTTTGGGATGAATGCTTCATAAGATGAATGCTTCATAAAGAGAGTAAGGAGGCGCTTATGATTTTCTGTAAGGCATGCGGCACCGCTCTTGCGGACGACGCCAGATATTGCACCAACTGCGGCCAGCGGGTGGAAGAGATTTCAAAAGATCCGGCAGCAAACGGCCAGCCGGCAAATCGTCCGCATACGGGACAGAGCGGTACGACGAACAACGGGGGCCCTTCCCGGCAGAATTCTTCTCCGAACGGCGCTTCTCCGGCAGGTTCGGCCGGATACGGGCAAAACGGAACCGGTTTTGGCACAAGCGGAGGCTTCTCAGGGAGCCAAAACGGCTTTGGGCCTAACCGGGGTTACGCCGGAAACGGGTACGGCTATTCCGGAAACGGCTGTTCGCCGAACGGGTATCCGCCGAATGGGTATCCGGGCGCAGCCCCGCAGCCGCGCAGGCTGAACGAGGGACAGCTGGTCTTTGCCATTGTCAACATGGTTTTGGGGCTGATTTTCGGCGCCGGACTCATGGCGCTTGTCTCGCTCTGGCCCCTTCTGCATGTGCTCAACGCCCGCTCGGCGCTCAGCGACGAGGAGGAGAAGGACAAACTGCGCCGGGCCAAGCGTGCGAATATCGTCTGTCTCTGTCTCAATCTCCTTTTCCCTATTTTGCTTCTGCTGGTCGCGTTCGGAATCTTTATCGCTGTGACGGTCGGCGTTTTGTCGATGAGCGGTCTTGCTCTGTGCGCGATCTTGTGAGACGCGATCTTGTGAGGCTCGATCTTGTGAGACGACGTGTTGTTAGGTGCCATCTTATGAGACGCGGTTTTGTGAGGCGCCGTCTTGCGGGATGCGGTCTTGTTGAGCCATCGCCCTGTGAAGCGCTGCTTTTTTCTATGTCTGACAGAAAGGCAAGGTCTTATTCATGATACAGAAACCCAGAGGAACCATGGACATTCTCCCGGAGGAAACTCCGGTCTGGCAGTATATCGAGAAAACCGCCCGGAGCGTGGCCGGGCGCTTCGGCTTTTCCGAGATTCGTTTTCCCACCTTCGAGTCCACCGAGCTTTTTGCCCGCGGGGTGGGGGATACCACCGACGTCGTGCAGAAGGAGATGTATACCTTCACCGACCGGGAGGGGCGCTCCTTTACGCTCCGCCCCGAGGGGACGGCCTCGGTCGTCCGCTCGCTCATCGAAAACGGGCGCTGCTCCGACACCATGCCGCTCCGGCTCTACTATCTGATCAACTGCTTCCGCTACGAAAAGCCCCAGGCCGGGCGCTCGCGGGAGTTCTTCCAGTTCGGCACCGAGGTCTTCGGCTCTGCCTCGCCTTTGACCGACGCCACGATAATCTCTCTGGCGCACACCCTCCTCTCGGAGCTTGGGATCGGTCAGGGCTCTCTCCATATCAATTCGATCGGATGTCCGGCCTGCCGTCCCGCCTACCGGGAGGCGCTGAAGGGCTATTTCTCGGCCTATACCGACACGCTCTGCGAGACCTGCCGCTCGCGCCTGGAGACCAATCCGATGCGGATCCTCGACTGCAAAAGCCCGGTCTGCCGCGAAATCGCCGCGGGAGCCCCCAAGACGATCGATCATCTCTGTCCCGACTGCGCCGACCATTTCGCCGCGCTCAAAACCTATCTTACGGCAGAGAAAATTCCCTTTACGGTGGACACTTCGATCGTGCGCGGGCTCGACTATTACACCCGCACCGTCTTTGAGTTCATCGCCGAGGGGATCGGCGCGCAGTCGACCGTCTGCGGCGGCGGCCGCTACGACGGGCTGGTGAGGGAATTGGGCGGCCCCGCTCTTCCTGCCTGCGGCTTTGCCATGGGCATCACCCGCCTGATTCTCGCTATGGAGGCATCGGGCGTGAAGATCGAATCCGACGCCCGCCCGCTTCTCTATATCGCGTCGATGGGGGAGGCCGCCAAGGCGAAGGCGCTTGAAATCGTCGCCGCGCTTCGCCGCCGGGGGATTTCCGCCGACTGCGATATCGTGGGAAGGAGTCTGAAGGCGCAGATGAAGTACGCCGACAAGATCGCGGCCCGCTATACCCTTCTTCTGGGGGACAACGAGCTTGCGGCGGGGCGGGCCGGCCTCCGCAGGATGGCCGACAGCACGCAGACCGAAATCGCCCTCGACGATCTGGCGGAGTTCTTCACAGCCGAAGCCGCTTATCGCTCGGAAGCTTCCCGCACGGAAGGCCTTTGACGGCGCGCCGCCGAGCCGGAACGAGAGAGTTTCGGAAGAAAAAAGCGAAGCATTTTAAATTTAACTTTTGAATTTGAATTTGAAATTTTGAATTGAAATAAAAATTCCGAAACCAAACCCGGAACGGTTCCCGACCGTTCCGGGCTTGGTTTCTCTCCGGGTTTATTTTGCAGGATGGAACAGGAGGCGCTTCGGGGGACAGACCGCGCGTTCCGCTTGCCGCGGGGCCCGGAAAACCCTTTTTTATACAGAAAGGAAAGATCGCCGGAAAAAAGCCTTCCGACGGGCGCGGCAGGAAAAGCGGTCGTGAAAATACCGCCGAAAGTGCCGCAAAAGGAAGTTATATTAAAGAAGCTTTCTAAAAAGTTTTCTGAAAAAGGCTTACGAAAACCGATCGTCGGCCGCGGGAAAAGCGGTCGGCGAAAAAGCGACCGGCGGGAAAAGGCCGCGGGGAAAAGCGGAGTATAGTAAAATTTCCAAAATCCTTTGGGCTCAGCTGCCGCGCGGGGACTTTCCCTCCGCATGCTCGATCTGATAGCGTGCGGGGGAGATTCCCCGCATTTTTTTGAAGATCCGGGAAAAATAGGCGGGATCGTTAAAGCCCGAGGCAAAGGCCGCCTCGGTGACGCTCGCGCCCTTTTGCAGAAGGGCGGAGGCGCTTTGACAGCGAACCTCGTTGATATAGGTGGAAATGCTGATGCCGGTTCCTTTCTTAAAGAGCGAGCTGAGATAGGTGTCCGAGATGTAAAGCTCTCCGGCGATCGCGCCGACGTAGATTTCTTTGGCAAAATGCGTATTGATATAATCGAGCGTATGGGAGATATAGCGCGCGGCGCTGCTTTGCCCGGGCGGATCGACGCGATCGCGGCAGTGGTTTCGGACGAGGTGGGCGTAAAAGCCGCAGGTGTCGGCGATGACCGAAAGACCCAAAAGAGGGTCTTTTTTTGCCGCGGCCCAGGACTCGGTCACCCGGTCGAAGAGCCTTGCCAGTTCCTCGTCACGGATGACGGTCTCAAAAGCCCGGTCAAAGCTGTTCAGGCGGCCGAGGTCGCTGGCCGCAAGCTCCGGCGAGTCGTTGTATACGAAATAAGCGGGATCGAGCTGCATGACCGTGAAATAGCAGTCACCGTAAAACCAGATGCGGTGGTGAAGCTCGTTGCTGTTGGCGACGGCGATGTCGCCCGGCCAGAGCGTGTAGGTGCTTCCGTTGATAAAAATTTTGCAGGTACCGGTGCGAAGATATGTGATTTCGATCTCCCTGTGCCAGTTCAGAAAGCCGCCGAACTGTTCGTTCTTGTGCCGGTTGAAGATGACGGCGGGGATGCCGCGAAAATCGACCGGCGGGCGGAAATTGATGATCTCGTTCATAAGATTCGCCTCCGATTCATTATAACACCGATTTAAGAAAAATACAACAGATTGTCAGAAAAACACATGCGATAAAAGCAAAAATCCGCTACAATAGAGGTATCCCCTGTATAGGCCCTTATAGCGTTAGGGAAGGAAAATATTTGAAAAATCTAAGAGAGGTTGGTTCAGGATGAAAAAAATTGCAATTCTTCTCTCTGTAGTCATGAGCATCACGGTTTTGGTCCTCCTTGCGGGAACGGCGGTTTCGGCCGCCGAGCTGGTGATTTCTTTCTCGGGAGAAGAACTCAACAACGGCGAGGAAGTGGGCGGCGACACGGGAGGCGCCTCCTATGTGGACGCCGAGGGAGGCTATCGTACCATGATTCACGGGGTCAACACCGGAGTTCGGCCGATCAAGAATTTTTTTGCCGATATCTTCTCCCCCGACGGGCAGGACATCGTGATTCGCTATAAGGTCAAAATACTGGCCGACGATGGGACCACGGCGGACGACACCCGGGTCTTTGGCTTTTATCAGATAATTATGGGGGACGGTACGGCAATCAACAGGGAAGACGGGGACGCGCTCTTTTTTACGGCCGGGGAGATCCGCGCCATGGAAAAGGATGAAAACGGCTGGTTCTACGTCTATTATGTGGTAGAGAACGAGCGCTTTTCTCTGACCGAATACGATATGATCGAGATCAACAATCAGGTCTATTACAACGGCGCGAAGGACTCGGGCTGTGCGATCGACATCGCGGTGGCCGAGATCGCGGTCTATGCAGGCGATCCCCGTGTCTCGGGCGAGCTTCCCGATAGCTCGGACAGCTCGTCGTCCGACACCGCAGCGCCGTCCGAGACGACTCCCGCTCAGCCCGATACCTCGGATACGCCCGGAAGCACCGGCGAAAGTCCGGCGACGACCGATCCGGCCGATTCCTCTTCATCCGCTTCCGACAAAGGAAAACGGGCGGAAGAAAGCAATCTTCCCCTCTACATCAGCGGAGCCGCGGTGCTTCTTGTGGCCGCGGGCTGTGCGGTCTATCTGATTCTTCTGAAGAGGAAATATACGGCGGGAAGCGATGACAAGACGACTAAGGGCGACTAAGGACGACTAAGGACGACTAAGGACGACTAAGGACTAAGGGCGACCAAGATGACTAATAACAAGTAAAGCGGCGCGTGCGTGAGGGCGGGAAAAAAGGCGGTCGGAAAATCCGGGAGCCTTCGCAAACGCCTTTGAAAGAATGGTTGTGAAAACCGAGACAGGAGAGAAAAATATGAAAAAGAAATGTAGATTTGCGCTTTTGGCGCTCTGCCTGGCGCTGGTTCTGGTCTTTCTGCCGGTCTTTGCGGAGGAGACGGGGAGCGAGCTGCTCTGGCGGGCAAGCGGTGCGGAACTGAATGCCAAGGGCACCGGCGGCGCCGGCTTTGAAGAAAAGGACGGGTACGGATACCGCACGCTTCTTGCCGGCGTCAACACCGGCGTTCATCCGATTTTCGGAGTGAAAACCGATACCGTTGAGACAAGAGGCGACAGCTTTGTTCTGGTTCTGAAGGCGAAGATCTTGTCCGACGACGGGACAACCGAAGATGAAACCAACGTTTTCGGCCTCGACAAGTACATCAAGGACGAGTCCGGAAAAACGCTGGCAGAAACAAACGAATACTGCGTGCGCTTTACCGCCGGGGAAGTCCGAAACGCCGAAAAGGATGCGGACGGATGGTCGCTCTTTTTCTGCACCGTTCAGCCCGAGCAGTACGGCGAGGGAACGAATGTTTACTTCGACTGCGAAATCTATTTTAACGGCGCCAAAAATTCGGGCTGTGCCATCGACATCGCCGTTACCGAGCTTTCCCTCTATCGGCTGACCGAGACGCCCGGAACGACCGAGCCCGGAACGACCGAGCCTGAGGACACCGAGCCTGAGGACACTGAGCCGGAGGTGAGCGAGCCCGAGGACACTGAGCCGGAGGTGAGCGAGCCAGAAGATACCGAACCGGAGGAGCCTATGAATCCTTATCCCCCGGTGGGAGAGTTCCCGCCGATGAATACGTCGAACCTCTCGGGCTACGGCTTTGCTACGAGCGACAGCTACGAGGGAGCGGGAACCATTGCCGTCACGGCGGTGGACGGCGATATCCTCGATGCCTCCCGCTGGATTCCCAGCGTGCCGGTCGTCCTCGACCCTGCCACCGGCCGCTATCGGAACGCCGCGGGCAAATACGCCTGGCTGAAGATCGAATTCGAGATTCCGACCGCAATCAGCGGCGCGCGAATCTACTGGGCTGCCGAAAGGGCCTACGAGGACGGCTATGGCCTCTATTATTCGAACGACGACGAGAGCTGGACCGAGATCTCCTATTCCGCGTTCGAGCGCGGCGGCGGGAACGGCTCTGCGCAGTCTTTCTGCGTGGATACCATTCTCTTTGAAGAAATTACGGCCCGCTATTTCTGCATCCGGCTGACCGAGGGCATGACGGCAGACGGCCTCGGCTCGATCTACGAGTTCGAGCTTTACGGCGACCCCGCGCAGTACGCTTTTCTCGACCGGGGGGAGCCGGGCGCTTCCGAAGGCGGGAGCGATACGTCGGCGCCTGAAACGACCGATCCCCTTCCC
Source organism: uncultured Clostridia bacterium (assembly GCA_944389045.1). Lineage (GTDB taxonomy): Bacteria > Bacillota > Clostridia > Oscillospirales > CAG-272 > RGIG1993. The sequence continues at coordinate 26,265 of CALXKW010000006.1, forward strand.
GTGACGCCCGGTACCGAGCCCACCCCGGCCACTCCCGGTGCGGACGGCGAAGAAAAGACCGGACACACCAAGCTCATCCTCTCGATCGTATGCGGGGTTCTGCTCTCGGCCGCCATTCTTGTCGCGACCTTTCTGGCATCGCGGAAAATAAAGAAGGACCATATCGTGAAAGGACTTTCCATGCTGCTTGTCTTTGCCTCTCTCCTTGCCTCTCTTTCGCTGGGCGGCCCGGCGCTGGGTGCTTATGCGGCGTCGGACGGGACCGACGGGACGCCTTCGGATGCCCCCGGCTCTTCGTCGGAGGTTCAGGAAGAGGAAAACGTCCGCGAGGGCTGGCTTCTCGAAGGGCTCCCCTCCTACGAGGGCGGAACGCTCTCAAAGCGCGTGTACAACGCCGGTCCCGGCCTTGCCAGCGATACGACGGCGACGACCGGGGAGGATTCCTATATGCAGATCATCGCCAAGACGACGAAAGAGGAATTTCTTGCCTATCTCGACAAGCTCGAGTCGCTCGGCTATAAGAGCACCTATCGGGGCAGCCGGGAAGAGAATCTTTACGCCGAGTATGAAGGAGGCGGAAGACGGCTCTACGCCTACTATATCGAGAGCCTCAAAACCGCCCGCGTCATCGATGAGAAATCGGGCGTTTCGCTCGATTCCTTCTCCTACAGCCTTCCCTCGGGAGAATCGGCCGTGCTCTATCAGTACGGGCTGTATCAGGCCTCGCCCTCTCTGACCACCACCAACTGCGGTATGCTCTATGTCATCAAGCTGGCCGACAACAGCCTCTTTATTGTGGACGGCGGCCATCAGTACCAGTCCTCCGACCGTGCGGCAGACGGCTTTATGGACTTTCTGCATGAGATCACGGGCACCGAAAAGGGCGAGCGCGTGACGATTGCGGCCTGGTTCATTACGCACGCGCACGCCGATCACCTGATGCTGGCGGCCAAGGTCCTGCACCGCTATCACGACGAGATCGATCTGGAGCGGGTCATGTTCAATTTTCCCTCCTTCCAGGTCGTCACAAGCGGCTACCGTGCCTTTCCCACCACCTGGTTCAAGCATATCGTCACCACCTATTACAGCAACGCCGTCTTTCTGAAGCCGCACACCGGGATGCGCTTCGACCTCGGCAACATCAACATCGAGGTGCTTTATACCCATGAGGACGGCGTGCGCTACGCCTCGCCCTCTACCTGCTCGATCAGCAATTTCAACAGCACCTCCACGGTGCTGAAGTTTACCTTCGGCGAGGACAAAACCTTCCTTCTTCTGGGTGACGCGGACACCGAGGCCGAATCGCTGATGCTCAGTATGTACAAGGAGGATGCGACCTTCAAGAGCGACGTTCTGCAGGTGGCGCATCACGCCTTCAATTATATGCGGACGCTTTATCCGAAGATCGCGCCCTCTCTGGCGCTTGTGCCCAACTCGAAGACCAACGCCCAGTCGAGCGAGAATCTGCCGAAAATCCAGCCGGTCATCGACTCGGCCGGCGCGGACAATGTCTATTACGAAGGCAGCGGAACCTACGGCTTTGCGGTCGTGGAGGGAGAATGGAAGCTGGTTTATGAGAAAAAGCTGGTCTCCTCCCGCTACGACGGGTCGGGATTCTGAGAGCCGTCTTACAGCTTTTCCGGAAAAGAACCGCCTCGGTTTCAACCGAGGCGGTTCGTGTTATATAAAGCTTTTGTTCCGGACCCAAAGGCGTTTTTGGCGAATCGCGGGCTTTTCCGCGGACCGCCCTCCTGAGGGAGGAATTGTCCGTGCCGTCAGGATCCGGTCCGATGCCTCTTTTCTTCCGCGCCGAAGGGAAAGACGGGGGGAGAGAAAGGGGAAGAGGCTCGGAGGGCGGCGAAGAAAAGCGGGCGGCCCAAAACGGGACGGCCGGAATTTTCGCTTTAGAGCGCCGGTTCCTCGGCCGTTTCTTGGATGATTTCGTGCAGCGCGCCGTCGAGATAGTCGTTTTCCATCAGTTCGAGCATTCCCCGGTCGCAGAGGGCGGCCAGCTTGGGGTCGAGGGGAAGCTTGGCCAGAACCTTCAGGCCGTGCTTGGCGGCGACCTCGTCCAGATGGCTTTCGCCGAAGATCGCATGGCGCTTTTTGCAGTCGGGACATTCGAAGTAGCTGTAGTTTTCGACGATGCCGAGAATCGGAATCTTCATCATTTCCGCCATAGTGACCGCCTTTTCGACGATCATGGAGACGAGATCCTGAGGGGAGGTGACGATGACGATGCCGTCGACCGGCAGGGATTGAAAGACGGTGAGCGGCACGTCGCCGGTTCCGGGGGGCATGTCCACATACATATAGTCGACATCTCCCCAGCAGACGTCGGTCCAGAACTGCTTTACCGTGCCCGCGATCACCGGGCCGCGCCAGACCACGGGCCTGGTCTCGTCGTCGAGAAGCAGGTTGACGCTCATCAGCCGGATGCCGGTTTTGGTTTCGAGGGGATACATGCCGTACTCCGAGCCGGTCACC
>CALXKW010000007.1 GCA_944389045.1 uncultured Clostridia bacterium
GCCCGGCTGGAATCAGGCAGGCTATGACGACTCTTCCTGGAAAAACGCCGTCGAGGCCAAGGCGCCCGCCGGCGTGCTCGAGTGCCAGCTTGAGGAGCCTGTGCGGCGCACGGAGGAGTTTAAGCCCACCTCGATCAAAAAGCTCTCCGACGGTTCCTATGTCGTATACTGTCCGGAGATGGTTGCCGGCTGGATCAAACTGACGATTCGCGGAGCCAAGGCGGGCGAGACGATCACCATCACCTACAGTGAAAAGCTGAACGCCGACGGAAGCGTGCAGAAGCTGGGCGGCAGCAACGGGGTGAATTCGAGCTGGTGGCCCGAGACCTATATCATGACCGACAAGTATACCGCCCGGGGCGGCGATACCGAGACCTTTGAGCCGAAGTTCAGCTATAAGGGCTTCCAGTATATTCAGATCTGGAATTATCCCGGTGAGCTGACCGCCGACGACATCGTGATCTACCGGACGATGAACGACATCGATACGACCGGCAGCTTCGAAACCTCGAACGAGCTGATCAACAAGCTTCACGAGATGATGCTCACCACGCTGATGAACAACTTCCAGGGAAAGCCTACCGATACGCCGGTCTGGGAAAAGAACGGCTGGCTGGGCGACTTCAACGTGGGGCAGGCTTCGGCCAACTACAATTTCGACATGCGTCTGATGACCGAGAATTTCATCGAGATCATGGAGGACTGCTTCGAACAGTACGGCCTCGTGCCGCCCATGGTTCCCACGGCGGGATGGAACATCGGTGAGAACTATGTCTGGAACACGCTCTATGTTCTGGGCGTTTCGGAAATGTATAAGACCTACGGCTCCCTTTCCTATGTGGAAGAGCAGTACGCTACCATGAAGAAGTACGCCCTCTCGGTGAGCCGCGGCATGATGGTCAATAAATGGGTCTGCCCCGACGGACAGCTGGGCGACTGGGTTTCTCCGATGGGAAGCAATCAGAACGCGCAGTACAACGAGTCGCCTTCGGAGGGCTCCGGCATCGTGGGAACCGCCATGGTCTACATGATGTATGACGCGCTGGCGGATATGGCCGAGCTTCTCGGTCATGAGGCCGACGCCAAGACCTACCGCAGCTACATGGAAAGGATCTACGAGGCCTTCAACAAGAAGTTCTACAACGAGGAGAAGGGCTACTACGAGACGACGGTCTGGAACCAGCTGGGAACCCGTACGAAATATCGTCAGTCCTCCAATCTTTTGCCTCTGGCTGCGGGACTTGTGCCCGAGGAATACAAAGAGTCGGTAATCAAGAGCCTGATCGACGATATCCATTCGAAGAAAGACCACCTCGATACCGGCTGCGTGGGAAGCAAATTCATTCTTCCCGTGCTATCGGATCTCGGCTATGCCGATCTCGCCTTTACCATCGCCACGCAGACCACCTATCCTTCCTGGGGCTTTATGATCGAGCAGGGAAGCACCTCGCTCTGGGAGATGTGGGAGACCACGACGCGTTCCCTCGATCACTATTTCCTGGGTACCTATGAAGAGTGGTTCTATTCTCACCTTGCCGGAATCACCGACATGGACAACGGGTACGAGACCTTTACGATCAAGCCTTACATTGTGGGCGACCTGACCTATGTCACCTGCCGCCTCGATACGGTGAGAGGCGAGCTCGAAAGCTCCTGGACCAAGGCTGAGGACGGCACGGTGACCATGAAAGTCACGGTTCCCTTTGGCTCCACGGCCACGGTGGTCTTCCCCGGTGAGAACGTCACAATCGACGGTGAAGCGGTCACGGGTACCGAGATCGCTCTCGGCTCCGGCACTTACGAGATTATTTGCAAGTAAGGATCTTGAATTCTCAGATAAGGATCGTATATTCTTATGCAGCAGTCTCTGATCGACCGCCTGTCGGCGGTGACCGAAGAGGAAAGTGAATATCTCGCCGGAAAATGCAGCGTGGAAAAAAAGATGTATTTCGGCGCCGGAAGCTCGATTGTTTCCGACAAGCGGCTCTTTCCCGAAGAGACGGGAAAGAGGGGGAAAAAGGCGATTGAAATTCGGACGCATACGCGCTTCATCGATTTTCCTCTTCACGGTCATGACTACATTGAAATGATGTATGTGTGCAACGGAAGCATCACCCATCTGTCTGAGGGAAGGGAAATCACCCTTCCCAAAGGCGGGGTACTTCTTATGAACCGCCATGTGACCCATTCGGTCAAGCGGGCGGGCCGTCAGGACATCGGCGTCAATTTTATTATCTCCTCCGCACTTTTTGAGTCGGTCGTGAGCGAGATCCGCGAGACAAATGTCTTCACCGATTTTCTGATCGAGAATCTTCGGAATAACGGAAAACCGGTGCTGCTGCAGTTCAACGTAGACGGTGTGCTTCCGATCGAGAATCTGATCGAGAATCTCCTCTTCACGCTTCTCAACGATCGAGGAACCGAACCGTATATACTGCAGAAAACCATGTCCCTGATGTTGAGCTACTTTGTTTCTTTCGACAACATACTCGTCAGCAAATTTCTGACCAACGATTATTACGAGCGGCTGAAAAACATGGTGGAGAATTACATCCGTACCAATTACCGTGACGCTTCGCTGACGGTGCTGGCCTCCCGTCTGGGGCTGTCCCACACCTATCTTTGCAAATGGATTTCCACGAACATGGAAATGAGTTTCAAAGACATGCTGGTCGAACAGCGGTTCAAGATGGCGGAATATCTCCTTCGCACCACCAACCTGTCGGTTTCCGACGTGGCCTCCGCTGTGGGCTACGAGAACGCCAGTTATTTTTACCGGCAATTCCGGAAGCGTTACGGCCAGACCCCGCGCGCGATTCGGAACCGAGAGGGCTGACAAAAGGATTTTGGCTGCGGTGTTAAATTGGACGCTTAGACGCTGGAAGGCGCGGAAGGGTTTCTGAGCGCGGAAGGGTTTCTGAAAAGATATCTTCGAAAGCAAAACAAAAGTTTTTCAAAACGGCATTGTGCTTTACAATGCCGTTTTATTTTCTGATCGGACAGTTTCGAAAAGACTTATTGCGGATTTCCGCATTTGCACGGTGACAGGCCGACAAAAGACGCAAATAAATTGTAAATAATTGCGTAACTTCCAAAAAAACTCTTTACAAAACGGCGATAATATTATAAAATATATCTGTATGCGAAGGAGTGCCTTCGCGGAAAAACGGCCGCGGAAGGCGCGGCGGAAGGACAGTACATGAGCGACATGAGCGAAAAAAGCGGGATTCGGTACAAACGGATTCTTTTGAAACTCAGCGGAGAGGCACTTTCGGCCGAGGACAGTATTCTGGATTTTGATATTCTGACCCGTGTGGCGGCCGCCATCAAAAAGGCGGTGGACAGAGGTGTGGAGGTCAGCGTGGTCATTGGCGGCGGAAACATCTGGCGCGGGCGCGAGGGAGGCAAAATGGACCGTACCCGGGCCGATCATATGGGAATGGTGGCGACGGTGATCAATTCGATCGCTTTGCAGGACACTTTGATTTCGCTGGGGACCGACGCCCGTGTGCTTTCGGCGGTGAAGATCGAGCCGTTTGCTGAGTTTTATTCGAAAGAAAAGGCTCTGACCTATTTGGCGGAGGGGAAGGTCGTAATCTTTTCCTGCGGGACAGGCAATCCCTATTTTTCCACCGATACCGGCGCGGTGCTGCGCGGCGCGCAGCTTGAGGTCGACGCGCTTCTTTTTGCCAAGAATATTGACGGTATTTATACCGCCGATCCCCGTGTGGACAAGTGTGCCCGCAAGATCGAGGCGATCACCTACGACGAGATTCTTGAACGGCATATCGCGGTGATCGATACGGCGGCTACGGCGTTTGCTTTGGAGAACGATCTGAAGATCTTTCTCTTCGGTCTGGACGATCCCGACAACATTCTGAGGGTGATTGAGGGACAGGCGATCGGGACCGTGGTTTCCAGAAAATATGCGCAGGAAAATCACATGAGAGGGTAATTAAAAACGGAAAGGATAAAAGAGTATGAAGATCGAAGTCAAACCCTATGAGGAAAAAATGAACAAGACCGTCTCGGTTTTTGAGGAAGAGCTTGCCACCGTCCGCGTGGGAAAGGCGAACGCCTCGGTTCTCGACAAGGTCCGTGTGGATTATTACGGCGCACCCACGGCCATCCGTGACATCGCTCAGATCAAGGCGACCGACGCCCGGACGCTGACGATTCAGCCTTGGGACAAGTCCACACTGAAGAGCATCGAGAAGGCCATTCTGGCCTCGGATGTGGGTATCACCCCCCAGAACGACGGGTCGGTGATCCGCCTGTCCTTTCCGCAGCTCACCGAGGAGCGCCGCCGGGAGCTTTCCAAGCAGGTGGTCAAGATGGGCGAGGAAGCGAAGGTCGCAGTCCGCAACATCCGCCGGGATGCAATGGACAAATGCAAGGATATGAAGAAAAAATCGGAGATGACCGAAGATGAGGAAAAGCAATCTTCGGCTCAGATTCAGGAATTGACCGATAAATTCGTCAAGAACATCGACGCGATTGTCGAAAAGAAGAAAGCCGAGATCATGTCGATCTGACGACAAGAACAAAAAAAGCGCGGAGAGGGGCAACGGCAAGGTTGCCCCTTTTTCGCAAAAGAAGTGCATGGCGCAAATCCGGTTGCGAGGTGTTGCATTTTTTAGGCTGACGGGGGCATTGCCGGACACGCCCTTGGGGAAAAGAAGAGCGAAAAATAATCTCTTGTAAATAATCTCTCGTAATAATAAAGAGGAGGACTTTATGGACAGGGAGACCAAAGAGCGGATCGCCTCGGGCGAGCTTCGCCATATCGCTTTCATCATGGACGGAAACGGGCGCTGGGCAACCCGCGCCGGAAAAAGCCGCAACGAAGGGCATCGAAAAGGGGCGAAGACCTTTGAGGAAATTGCGAGCTATTGTCACGAGATCGGCGTCCGCCATGTGACGGTCTATGCCTTTTCCACCGAAAACTGGAGGCGGCCCGAAAGCGAGGTGTCGGCCCTCATGCGCCTCTTCTCCTCTTATCTCGACACCGCGATCCGCCGTTTTACCGAAAAAAAGGTTCGGGTGGTTTTTCTGGGGGACAAAACGCCGTTTCCGCCGGCAATCGTGAAGAAGATGAAGCGCCTTGAAAGCGACAGCTCTTCTTATTCCGATACGCTCAACATCGCGTTCAATTACGGCGGGCGGGAGGAGATCGTGCATGCCTGTCGGGAAGCGCTTGCCGCCGGGGAGGAAATCAGCGAAGAGGCGGTCGCGCGGCATCTCTATACGGCGGCCTCGCCCGATCCCGATCTCATCGTGCGGACGGCGGGCGAAATGCGGCTTTCCAATTTCCTGCTCTGGCAGGCGGCTTATGCCGAATTCTACTATACCGACGTTCTGTGGCCCGATATGACTTTCGCCGACGTGGACAAGGCCTGCGTCGATTTCCTGCGGCGCAAGCGCAATTTCGGGGGAATCGATCCGAATCCGGGGCCGGACTGACTTTTCTTGGCAGAGCGGGAAGAGAGCCCCGTTTTTGCTGAAGAAAAGCACGCTTGGCTTGGTATCGGTTAATTTGTTCGGAATCAGACTTTAGAAAAAGGCAGGGTTATCTTTATGAAAACCAGAATTCTCACGGCGGTGGTGGCGGTTCTGCTCTTCGTCCCCTTCTGCATCTTTTCCGCTTCACCCGTTTTTGTCTTCCTGCTTTTTGCCGGAATCATCGTGACGGTGGCGATCTTTGAGCTTCTTAAGTGTACCGGTCTTCATCGAAATGTTTTCGAGTCGCTTCTCGCCTATCCGACCGGCCTTGCGGCCGTGATTCTGACGCGGATTGTCGAGACTCCGGAAGAGTATTTCAGAATCATGAGCTTTGTCTGGTTCGCGTTTCTCTTTCTTTCGCTTGTCAACGCTACCTTTTCCAAAGGGCGCGTGCCGGTGACTGACGCGGCGGTGGCCGCTCTGATGATCGTTTATGTCTCCTTCGCCATGGCATCAATCGTGCTCTTGCGGGATCTGTCCGCCCTTTCGGAAGGTGAGCGGGTGGTTTTCGGCGGGAAGATTTATCTTCTGGCCTTCCTTTTCGCCTGGATGCCCGATATCGGCGGTTATTTCTTCGGCCGTTTTTTCGGAAAGCACAAACTGATTCCCGACGTCTCCCCTAAAAAGACGGTGGAGGGCTTTGTGGGCGGGCTTTTTTCGGCTCTCGTCGTGTCGGTGATCTACGGGTTTGCCATCGGGCTCGGCCGCGGAGACTTCAAAGGCTTTCTTGTTCTGGGTGTGCTGGCGATTCTTTCGGGAGCCGTTTCGGTCTGCGGCGATCTATTGGCATCTTTGGTCAAGAGGCACTACGGGATCAAGGATTACGGTTTTGTCTTTCCCGGTCACGGCGGGGTGATGGATCGCTTCGACAGCGTGATGGCGGTGGCGCCCTTTCTCTATATACTCTCTTCGATTGCTAATTCCTTCGGTCTTTTTTCCGACTTCCTCACGCTTTAACAACAACGCTTGCTGAACCGACGGGAGCGGGAAGAAGCATTTTGTATTCATCCGGAAGAGCTGCGGACGGCGTTTCAAAAGCCGCCGATCTGCGTCCCGCAAGAGAAAAACCGGAAAAACGGCGGGAAGTCAGGTCTTTTTTCGTAAAAACGGGAAGGGAGATTTGTTTGTGAATAAACTCATTCTGCTGGGGGCCTCGGGTTCAATCGGCAGGCAGGCGCTGGATGTTGCCCGGCGGGAAGGCGTTACTGTGGAGGGCATGGCCGTTTACAGCAGCGTGGATTTTCTTGACGAGGCGGTTCGGCGTTTTTCACCGAAATTTGCGGTAGTCGTCAACCCCGCTTCATATCGGGATGCCAAAATAAAACTTGGCGATACCGGCACCCGGATCCTTTCCGGGAAAGAAGCGATCGGCGAGATGCTGGCGGAAGCCGAGGGCGACACGGTGCTGAACGCCATTGTGGGGGAGGCGGGGCTGCGCCCCACGGTGTGGGCGCTCGAGGCCGGCAAGCGCCTTGCGCTTGCCAACAAGGAGTCGCTCGTCTGTGCCGGGGAATATGTCATGAAGCTCGCCTCGCGCATGGGGCAGACGATTCTTCCGGTCGACAGCGAGCACGCCGCGATCCACCAGTGTCTGCGGGCCGGTCGGCGGGAGGAGGCGGCCGAGTTGATTCTTACCGCATCGGGCGGGCCCTTTTTCGGGTATTCCAAAGAAAGGCTGGCGTCGGTGACGGTGGAAGAGACGCTCTGCCACCCGACCTGGAAGATGGGAAATAAAATCACGGTCGACAGCGCCACCATGATGAACAAGGGATTTGAAATGATCGAGGCGGCGCATCTCTTTTCCTTTCCCATCGAAAAAATTTCGGCCGTCATACACCGGGAGAGCGTGATTCATTCGATGGTGCGCTTTGCCGACAACGCCGTGATCGCTCAGATGGGCAGTCCTGACATGCGCTCCTGCATCGCCTACGCCCTCTTCTATCCCGAGCGCCGTCCGGCGGCCTCTCCGCCTCTCGATCTTTCCCGCCTGGGAAAGCTGACTTTTTTTCCGCCCGACGAGGAAACGTTTCCTCTTCTTTCTCTGGCCAGAGAGGCGTATTTGGCGGGGGGCGTGGTTCCGGCCGTGCTCAACGCGGCCAACGAAGAGGCGGTCGGGCTCTTTCTTGCGAAAAAGATTCCGTTTTCCGCGATTCCAGATATAGTTTCGGAATTTGTGCATAACTATAATACTGTTACCGCTCCCACGCTGGAAGAGATTGAAAGCGCTTCCGCCGAGGTGCGCGCCGTCCTTCGCGGGCGCTTTGGCGCAAAGAGGGGAATTTAACGAGCAAAGGGTTTGTTTATGGTCATAGTGTTTGCCATTTTGATGTTTGGCTTTCTCATTACGATTCATGAGTTCGGCCACTATCTTTTCGCGCGGCTTTTCAAGGTCAGCATCAAAGAATTTTCGATCGGCATGGGGCCGAAGATCTTTACCAAGGTTTCGAAGAAAACCGGCATCTCCTATTCACTCCGCTGGCTGCCGATCGGCGGTTATGTGAGCATGGTGGGCGAGGACGAGGAATCGGATGACGAAAACGCCCTGAACAAGAAGAGCCCTTGGAAGCGTCTTGTCATTCTTGCGGCGGGGGGACTTTTCAACCTGATCGTCGGGGTTCTGCTCTGCGCCGTCTTTGTTCTGATGACGATGAACCGCCTGGGCTCTACGGTGATCGCAGACTTCACCGAGAACGCCACCTCCTCGTACTATCTTCAGGAGGGGGATCAGATCGTCGAGGTCAATGGAAAAAACGTCGGCATCGCCAACGAGCTGAATTTCCGCGTCATGTGGGAGGCCAAGACGCCCGAGACCGTCACCGTTACCGACTCGGCCGGCAACGAGGTGACCCTTGAAAACGTGGGGCTTCTCGACCTAACCGTGATTCGGGACGGAGAAAAGATTCTTCTTCGCGACGTGCCGTTTGCCATGACGACCGAGGACGGAATCGGCATCGGAAACCCCGACTTTTATGTCTATCGGGAGAGAGCTACCTTCTCCACGGTGATCCGCCATATTTTCTGCGAGGCCAGAAATGATGTGAATCAGGTCTGGTCCTCGCTGGGCGGTCTTCTTACGGGTCGGGTGGGAATTCAGAATATGTCTGGCCCGGTGGGAATCACCGAGCAGATGGGACAGGCGGCCAGTCTCGGCTTTGCGTATCTGATCTTTTTCGCCGCTTTGATCGCCATCAACCTGGGGCTTTTCAACCTGCTTCCGATACCGGCGCTCGACGGAGGACGCATTGTTTTCGTTCTGATCGAGGCGATACGGGGCAAGCCGGTGAACCGGGAGCTTGAGGGAAAGATCCATACGGGAGCGATGCTCTGTCTCTTCGCGCTGATGATTTTTGTTCTGATCAAAGACACGGTGGGACTTTTTGTATAAGGAAGATCGAAAAAAGGGGAGCGGCAGAATGGACTATAACGCCATAAGACGAAAGAGCCGGAAAATCCGTGTGGGAAAGATTTTTGTGGGCGGGGACGCGCCGGTGACGGTGCAGTCGATGACCAACACCGATCCCTGTGACTTTGAGGCCATGCGCAGGCAGATCGAAGAAGCGGCTGCTGCCGGCTGCGATATCATTCGTCTTGCCATTCCGGACAGGGAGGCGGTCGGGACGCTCTACCGTCTCAAGGAGAGCGGTATCTCTCTCCCGCTTGTGGCCGACATTCATTTCAGCGCCTCGCTGGCGATTCTCGCCGCCGAGGCGGGGGCGGACAAGATCCGCATCAACCCCGGCAACATCGGCGAGCCCGACCGCGTCAAGGCAGTGGCCGACGCCTGCCGCAAGGCCGGTATCCCGATCCGTGTGGGGGTCAACAGCGGTTCGCTTGACAAAAAACAGCTGGCGCTCTACGGAGCGCCCACGGCCGAGGCTTTGGCGGCCTCGGCGCTTGAGAACGTGGCGCTTCTCGAACGCTATGATTTTGAGGACATCGTGGTGGCCATCAAGAGCTCGGACGTCGGGCGCATGGCCGAGGCCAACCGCATTGTGGCCGAAGCCTGCGATTACCCGCTCCATCTCGGCGTCACCGAAGCGGGAAGCGAGCAGATCGGCAGCGTGAAGAGTGCTGTCGGCATCGGCAGTCTTCTGCTTTCGGGAATCGGGGACACGCTGCGGGTCTCGCTGACCGCCGATCCGGTCCGGGAGGTGGAGAAGGGAAGGGCGATTCTCGCGGCGCTGGGGATGGACCGTCGGGCGTCGGTCGAGCTCGTCTCCTGCCCCACCTGCGGGCGGACAAAGGTCGATCTGATTCCTCTGGTGGAGGCGTTTGAGGCGCGCACGAACGAACTGCATCCGGTGCGCCGTCTGAAGGTGGCCATCATGGGCTGTGCCGTCAACGGCCCCGGCGAGGCGCGGGACGCCGATCTCGGCATCGCGGGTGGCGTGGGAGAGGGCCTTCTCTTCCGTCGGGGGAGGATTATCCGCAAAATTCCCGAGGACAGGATCGTGGATACACTGATCGACGAAATCAACAATTTTCGTGACGACGAATCGGCGGGGGACGAGTAGAGCGGATATGAGTTCGCCTACGCAGAGTCGTTTCTTCGGCCTCATAGCTTCTGTCGCGAGAGACGGAGCCTGAAAGAAGAGGGGCCGGACGCCCTGCGGCGGGAAAGCATGGCAAAACACAAAAGGGAACCGGGAAGAAAGGGGTTCTTTTCGGACAGCCGGAGAAAAAGAGTGTTTCGCGGAAAAAAGACAGGATTTTGTGAGAAAAAGAGACAAAAGGGATTATTGGGGTAAAGGATAGACAAAATGGCACTGTTTTTGGATAAATTTTCAAAATACAAGCCCGCGGGAGAGGCAAAAGACCTTCTGGCGGGCATTTCGGATTTCACGGTCCGCACCAACACCGAGTATCGTCTGATCGAGGTCGATCTGCATTTTTCCGTTCTTGCGAAAAAGGATCTGCTCTATCACATCGAGGAGGAGATCAAACAGGCCTATCAGGTCAATTCGGTACGGCTTTTTCCCAAATATCCGGCGTCGCTCTTCTCCCTTTCCTATATGCACGAGATCATCTACGAGGCCTATCGGGTCGGAGTTCTGACGCGGGGCTTTTTTGAAAACTATTCGCTCGGCGAGGAAGACGGGACCATTGTCGTCACCCTCGGCTTTTCTGAGGAGGGAGTTTCTCTCTTAGCGGAGGCGGGAACCGACAGGGTGCTCGAAAACATCATCCGCAGCGAGTTCGGGATTGTCCGCCCGGTTCGGATTATGGGCGCGGGCGACCTTGAAGAGCGTTGTGAGAGCTTCAGCGAAGCGCAGCGCGATGCTCTGGCCCGGCTGCAGAGCGAGGCGGCCGCGCGCGTCCGCCTTGAACGAAAGGAGGCGGAGGCCAAAGCAAAGGCTGAAGCCGGGGCGGCGGAGGCCGAGAAGCCCCGCAGCGTGACCACGCTCTACGATGCGCCCGAAGAGGGCGCAGAGGCGCTGGAGGCGGAGGAGAACGGAACCGTGCGGGTGGGGTATATGACCTTCGACATCACCCCGGGAGAGATGCTCTACGGCGAGCCCTTTACGCCCGACGCCTTTCTGCCTTTTGAGGCGATCCGGAGCGAGGCGCGGAATGTTTTCGTCGTGGGCGAGATCAACAGCTTCGAGGAGCGGCCGCTGCGTTCGGGGGATAAGACCACCCTTGTCATCGGTCTCACCGACAACCGCAGTTCGATCTATGTGAAGCTTACACTGGACAACGAGATAGCCGCGCCGATCGCGAAGACGATCAAAAAGAGCGGGCGCACCATCAAGCGGGGCATTCAGGACGTGGTGACGCTTTATTCGCTCTCTTTAATGGTGAAGGGAAGCGTGAAGCGCGAGAAGCTCAAGACCTTTCAGCGCGAGGGGGAAAAGATCACCGGTACCGTCGTGACCGAAGGCGATCTCTATCTGCAGGCCTCCGCCATCGCACCGGTCAAACGCATTCTGCGCTCGGACGACGCGCCCGAAAAGCGGGTGGAGCTGCATCTTCACACCAATATGTCGGCCATGGATGCGCTGATCTTCCCCGAGATCGCGGCAGAGACCGCCAAACGGTGGGGCTGGGACGCCGTCGCCGTCACCGACCACGGAAACGTGCAGGCCTATCCCATCATCATGGATACCGCCGAAAAGATCGGCATGAAAATCCTCTACGGTATGGAAGCCTATTTTGTCGACGATACCGAGCGGGCTGTCTTCGGAGAGCACGACTATGTTTTTGAAAAGGATGAGTTTATTGTCTTCGACTTAGAGACCACCGGGCTTTCCCCTCTTTCCTGTAAGATCACGGAGATCGGCGCCGTCCGGATCCGCGGCGGGGAGGTGCTCGAGGTCTTCAATACCTTTGTTGATCCCGAGGGACCGATCCCCGAAACCATCACCGAGCTCACCGGCATTACCGATGAGATGGTGGCCGGCGCCCCGTCGCAGGAGGAGGCGGTGCGCAGCTTTCTTGCCTTTTGCGGAGACCGGCTTCTCATCGCACACAACGCCTCCTTCGATACCGGCTTTATCCGTGCGGCCTGCGAGCAGTATAAGATCCCGTTTCCGAACGCCTATCTCGACACGGTGGCCCTTTCCCGCCATGTCAATCCCGAACTGAAGCGGCATAAGCTCGACACTCTGGCCGAGTATTTCGGTCTCGGAGACTTCAATCATCACCGCGCCTCGGACGACGCTGCAATGCTCGCCATGATCTTCTTCCGCATGGTCGAAAAGCTGCGGGAGGAGGGCATCGGCACCGTGCAGGAGATGAACGCCTCGATGAGCGACAAGGCCAATCCTCTGAAGCTCCGTCCTTATCATATGATTATCCTGGTCAAGGACGCGGTCGGACTGAAGAACCTCTACAAGCTGATCTCTTCCAGCTATCTTTCTTACTATCACCGCCAGCCGCGCATTCCCAAAAGCCTTCTCGACGAGCATCGGGACGGCCTGATTCTCGGTTCCGCCTGCGAGGCGGGGGAACTCTTCTCGGCGATCGTATCGGGAAAACCCGAGAGTGAGATTCGGGAGATCGCCTCCTATTACGACTATCTGGAGATTCAGCCAATCTGCAACAATCGTTTCCTCGTCGCCAACGGCTCGGTGAAGGACGATGAAGCACTTCGGGATCTGAATCGCCGCGTGGTGGCCCTCGGGGAAGAGCTCAATAAACCGGTCTGCGCTACCTGCGATGCGCATTTTCTCAACAAAGAGGACGAGATTTACCGCAAAATCCTTCTGAAGGGCATGAAATTTTCCGACGCTGACCGCGACGTGGGGCTTTACCTTCGCACGACCGAGGAGATGCTCGAGGAATTTTCCTATCTCGGAAAAGAAAAGGCCTACGAGGTGGTGGTGACCAACACCCGGAAGATCGCCGCCATGATCGGCGAAGTGCGGCCGATTCCCAAGGGGACTTATACTCCGAAGATGGAGGGCGCCGAGGAGGAACTGCAGGAGATCTGCTGGAAGCGCGCACATGATCTCTATGGCGACGAGCTGCCGCCGCAGGTCGAAAAGCGGCTGGCGAAAGAGCTGGAGTCGATCATCAAGCACGGGTTTGCCGTTTTGTATATGATCGCCCAGAAGCTGGTGGGCTACAGCGAATCGCAGGGCTATCTCGTCGGGTCCCGCGGGTCGGTGGGCTCTTCCTTTGTGGCGACCATGTCGGGCATTTCGGAGGTCAATCCGCTTCCGCCCCATTATCGCTGCCCGAAATGCCGGCACACCGAATTTATCGAGGACGGCAGCGTGGGTTCGGGCTTCGACATGCCCGATAAGAACTGTCCGGTCTGCGGCGTCAAAATGGCGCAGGACGGCCACGACATCCCCTTCGAGACCTTCCTCGGCTTCTACGGCGACAAATCGCCCGACATCGACCTGAATTTCTCGGGCGAGGTGCAGGGCAAGGTACATAAGTACACCGAGGAGCTTTTCGGAAGCGAGAATGTCTTCAAGGCAGGCACCATCGGTTCGCTGGCTTCCAAGACCGCTTACGGCTATGTGATGAAATATCTCGACGAGAAGCATGTCGCGCTGAACCGTGCCGAGGTCACTCGGCTGGTCAATGGCTGCGTGGGGACTAAAAAGACGACCGGTCAGCACCCCGGCGGCATCATCGTCGTCCCCCGGGAATACGACGTCTACGATTTTACGCCGGTTCAGCATCCCGCCGATGACCCCACCTCCTCGATTGTAACCACGCATTTCGCCTTCACCTATCTGCACGATACGATTCTGAAGCTCGACGAGCTGGGACACGATGTTCCGACCAAGTATAAATGGATTGAGAAATATACCGGCATGTCGGTCATGGACGTTCCCATGAACGACCGCTCGGTTTATGAGCTGCTCACCTCCACCAAGCCTTTGGGTGTGACGCCGGAGGAGATCGGCTGCGAGGTCGGGACCTACGCCCTTCCCGAACTGGGAACCCGTTTTGTCCAGCAGATGCTGGTGGACGCCCAGCCCAAGAATTTTGCCGACCTCTTGCAGATCTCCGGCCTGTCGCACGGCACCGACGTCTGGCTGGGCAATGCCCAGGACCTCATCAAAGAGGGGGTCTGCACCATTTCCGAGGTAGTGGGAACAAGAGACAGCATCATGCTGACCCTGATCCGCTACGGGCTCGACAACGCCATGGCCTTCAAGATCATGGAAAGTGTGCGGAAGGGAAAGGGACTGACGCCCGAGTGGGAGACCGAGATGCGGGCGCACAACGTGCCCGACTGGTATATCGGCTCCTGTAAAAAGATCAAATACATGTTCCCCAAGGCTCATGCGGCCGCCTATGTCATGTCGGCCATCCGTCTCGCCTGGTTCAAAATCCACCGGCCGCTCGAATTCTACGCCGCCTACTTCTCGGTAGCCCCCGGCGGCTTTGACGCCACGGTGGTGCTGAAGGGAAAGGCGTTTATCCGCCGGACGATCGATGAGATCGGGAACAAGGGCAAGGAGGCGACGGCCAAGGACGCCGAAACGGTGGCCGCCCTACAGCTTGCCAACGAGGCGATCTGCCGCGGGATTCAGTTTTTGCCGGTGAGCTATGAGAAATCGGACGCCTCGGCCTTCCTGCCTGAGAACGGACGTATCCGCATCCCCTTTTCGGCTCTTCCGGGATTGGGGGAAACGGCGGCACGCAACATTGTGGAGGTCCGCGGCAGCGGGGAGGTTCTCTCACAGGCGGAGCTGCAGGTCAAGGCCGGTCTCTCCAAGACGGTAATGGAACTTCTCCGGCAGAACGGAGTGCTGGACGGCATGTCCGAGACCAATCAGATAACCCTCTTCTGAAGTATTTTCTATAGGGTCTTTGCGAAAGTTGTATAGGGGGAGAAGAGGATTGCGCCCTTTGCGGGAAGCGCTCTCTTTGAAAAGTGCCGTTCACGCGACGGATGGCTTCTCTGAAAAGGATTTTTCGGACTATTTTTGGAATTTCTCTTCTGCCGTCGAAAAAAGTACCGAAAAAAAAGAAAAAAGAGAAAAAATTTTCTTTTACTCTCTTGCAATCCTCAGAGGCTTATGCTATAATGAACTGTTCATAAAAATAAAGGAGGATTTTCCATGCGCTATCTGGATAAAGTAAAAAGTGACGTTGAAACAAGATATAAAGATCAGCCTGAGTTCTTGCAGGCTGTTCATGAAGTACTCGAATCGCTTCGCCCCGTTGTGGAAGCCAACGAGGAAAAATATCAGAAAGAGGCAATTTTGGAGCGCCTTGTGGAGCCCGACCGCATCATCTCCTTCCGTGTTCCGTGGGTGGACGACAAGGGCCAGGTGCAGATCAACCG
This sequence comes from uncultured Clostridia bacterium, assembly GCA_944389045.1. Lineage (GTDB taxonomy): Bacteria > Bacillota > Clostridia > Oscillospirales > CAG-272 > RGIG1993. Next base: position 15,257 of record CALXKW010000007.1, read on the forward strand.
CGGCTACCGCGTACAGTTCAACAATTCGATCGGCCCTTACAAGGGCGGACTTCGCCTTCATCCTTCGGTGAATCTGAGCATCCTCAAGTTCCTTGGCTTTGAGCAGGTCTTCAAAAACTCTCTGACCGGTCTGCCCATCGGCGGCGGCAAGGGCGGTGCCGATTTTGACCCCAAGGGTAAGAGCGACCGTGAAGTCATGGCTTTCTGCCAGTCTTTTATGACCGAGCTCTGCAAATATATCGGCGCGGACACCGACGTTCCCGCCGGAGACATCGGTACCGGCGCCCGGGAGATCGGGTATCTCTTCGGGCAGTATAAGCGCATCCGCGGTCTTTACGAGGGAGTTCTCACCGGCAAGGGCCTTTCTTACGGCGGCTCTCTGGTGCGCACGCAGGCCACCGGCTACGGGCTTCTCTATCTGACCGATGAGATGCTCCGTTCCAACGGCAAGTCTCTTGCGGGCAAGACCGTGGTGGTTTCGGGGTCGGGCAACGTGGCGATTTACGCCATCGAGAAGGCTTATGAGCTCGGGGCCAAGCCGGTCACTGCCAGCGATTCGAACGGCTGGGTCTACGACAGCGAGGGCATCGATCTTGACCTTCTGAAGGAAATCAAGCTCGAAAAGCGCGGACGGATGTCCGAGTACGCTGCCGCCCGTCCCTCGGCGGAATATCATGAGGGCCGGGGCGTCTTTTCCGTCAAGTGCGACGTGGCGCTCCCCTGCGCGACCCAGAATGAGCTTCTGATCGACGATGCGAAGGCCTTAGTGGCCAACGGCTGCATTGCCGTGGCCGAGGGCGCTAATATGCCCACTTCGATCGAGGCCACCGAATATCTGCAGAAGAACGGCGTGCTCTTCGCGCCCGGCAAGGCGGCCAACGCCGGCGGCGTGGCGACGAGCGCTCTCGAAATGAGCCAGAACAGCGAGCGCCTCTCTTGGAGCTTCGAGGAAGTGGACGCAAAGCTGAAGGGCATCATGGTCAACATCTTCCACAACATCGACAACGCTTCCAAGAAGTATGGCTTTGACGGCAACTATGTGGTCGGCGCCAACATCGCGGGCTTTGAAAAGGTTGTGGACGCTATGCTCGCCCACGGCGCCTGCTGATTTTCGATAGAGCGTCCTCGGTTGTACCTTCTCTCCCCGCACACGTACATACACTTCCATTTCCTCTCTTCCTGTGTTCTCTCCTTTCTGCGGCCATAAATAAGCGCTTTCGGCTTATTCCGAAGCTTCGCTTCGGAGACAAAGAAGGGCAGACCGACAGGAAACGAAAGACTTGCAAGGGCGGGCGGAGGAGCTCGGACGGCGAGAAACACGACCGATATACACAATGATTAGAATACAAAACGGCGCGTCAAACGACGCGCCGTTTCTTTTGACGCAGGGAGCTTGCTTTGACCGATATCTTTTAGGAGGTTTTTAGCCTCTGAATTGCACCTCCTGCTTCTTCCGGGGCGGTGATTGACGCCGGAAGAAAAGGCGCGGAGGTTATTTCTGTGCCTTAAAGCGGCTTCCCAGATTTCTTGCCAGAATGGCGTTCAGCTCAGCGAGTGAACCAGAGATCAGACCGCTTTTGAAGACGACGTGCGCCTGAGCCTTTGAAAGATATAGAAAATAGCAGTCCTTGCTCTCTATCACTTTATAAAGATAGGAATAGGCCGCTTCGGTCGCGGCGAGATAATCGGTTCCCTTGTTCTGGCGGACGACAAACTTTTGCTCCTCGAAACGATAGTACTCTTTGGTTTCGGTCGAAAGAAGGTTCATCGACCGGTTTATGTTTTTCTGCATGATCTTTGTAAGGAAGAGCGTAAAAGGGAAGAAGAGGATTCCGAACACAATCCAGACGATGCCGGCCTCGTCCTTATCGAGAAGACTGACGATTCCGAGGGCAATGAAGGCAAGGGAAACGACGGCATAGAGCCACCAAAGCTTCTTCATCGAGGCGCGGTTCAACGCTTCGGTAATGTTTTCATCAAAGACCGAATCGAATTCTACCATGGGTTTTCTCCTTTTCTCAATTGTTTTCATTGTTTTCGGACATGACGCGGCCCTTTGCGGCAAAGGCTTTTTTGGCTGCGGTATGGAGTTTTTCGGATATCTGTATATACATTTATAGCACAGATTGCCTTTGTTGTCAACAAAACTCTGGCATGAAAATCATTTTTTCGGGTCCGGAACGGAAAAAGCAAAAAGCCGAAAAATCCGGTTTTTGCGAAAAAAGGAAGCGGCAGAAGAAGGGGCGGAAAGACAGGGCGGACGAAAGGGAAGGGCTTTGGCGAAATGCACGGACTTTTTTCAAACGCTTTTTAGTCTTTATCCGCAGAATTCTGTACCCGGCTTGCCGGGCGAATTTTTTTCGGACGTCTATGCGGTTTTTCGGGAGGTTCTTCGTTTTCATAGACCGCGGAGAGTCCCTTTTGTTCGAGTTTACGGCGAATAAGTTTTCGGAGCAGGGAATAAACCACCGCCGCCAAGGGAATGAAGAGAATCATACCCACGATGCCGAAGAGACTTTCCCCCACGATGGCCGCGACGAGCGTCCAGAGCGCAGAGAGCCCCACAGAGGCTCCGACCACATGGGGATAGATCAGCTCGGATTCGATGAACTGGACCGACAAATAGACGATGAGGCAGAGAAGCGCCTTCTGCGGACTTTCGAGCAGGGAAAGGAAGACGCCCACCGCACAGGAGAAAAAGGCACCGATATAAGGGATAAGGGCGCAGAGGGCGGTGAGAACGGCCACGACCATCGCGTAGGGAAGACCGAAGATACGGAAGGCAATATAGATCAGAACGCCTAAGATCATGGCTTCGATGCATTGCCCCGAGAAGAAACGGGTGAAGGTAAGGTTTGTCTCTCTGGCGACCGAAAAGAGCTTTTCGACGAAAGAGGCGGGAAAAAGAGCACGGAAGAGCCGTTCGACAGGGCGCAGAAGACGCTCTTTTCCGGCCAGAGCATAGAGGGAGAAAAAAAGCGCGGTAACGAGCGTGGTGAGCCAGGAAAAGGCGGCCAGCGCCAGCTCGAGAAGACTGCTCAGCGAAAGGCCCAGCCATCCGAAGATCTGCTCGAAGAGCGCATCCAGGTCTATCGAAAGAAGAAGGCGGGCGATTATGCCGTCACCGGCCGTTTGGGCCGAAAGGTATGTTGTAAAAGCGTCGTAATATTCCCTGGCTGTCCTTTCGAGATCCGCTCCGGCCGACAAGAGCTCGGGAATCACCAGCGCCCCCACGGCCGCGAGAACTCCCGCCAGACAGAAGAGAGTCAGGAGAAAGGCCAGCGAGCGCAGAAGGCGGGGGCGAAGCAGCCGTCCTCTCTTTTTCCAAAGGCGGCAAAGTCCCCTTTCGATCGCTCTCATGGGCAGATTTAAAAGAAAGGCGAGGAAGAGCCCGATGCCGATCGACAGCAGGGCCTGTTTCATACAGTACTCCTTTCAGGTTACGGAGGGGGGAGGAAGATCGATAAAAATGCGGTCAGAGGGCCGCGGGAGGGGAAGCGAACATGGCGTAATAGGTCAGAAGGGCCGAGGAAAGCTGCTCGATAAAGCGCTCTTTCGGAAGCCGGTTCTTCTGGGTGATCCACCATTTTACGCCGCTCAAAAGCGCGCCGGCAAAGAGCTGAGACAAAATCTCCGGTTCGGCCGGAAGCGAAAGCCCCGCCTTTGCCGCCGCCCTAAGTTCGGTTTCCATCCGCGCCGCCACCGCCTCGGAGATCATGTCGACCATGAGAAGGAACATGTTGCTCTTTTTCGTGGTCTCGATCAGGCGCTCACGCTCATCAAGAAAATCCACAAAGGAACGGATGACGCCGACGAGATAGCCGGTGGGATCGTTCTCGGCAAAACGGTTTTCGTCAAGGAACTTTTCGCTGATCTGGGCGACAAAAAAGGTGAAAAAGGCGTATTTGTCAGCAAAATGCTTGTAAAAAGTCGCTCTTCGCACCATGGCGCAGGTGCAGAGCTCATCCACCGTGATCTTTTCAAAGGGCTTCTTCTCCAAAAGGAACAGAAACGTCTCGGTCAGCGCACGATAGGTTTTTTGAACGCGGAGATCCTGCCTCTTTTCCATTTTGTCCTCCGTAAAATGACATTTTGACGATTGTGCTTCAATAATTGACAGATGTCATAAAACTGTACGTTGACAAATTTTTAATTTTATTATAAGATATTTCTGTACAATTGTCAATTATCTTCCCGCCGTTTTTCGGATTTTTCTTTCAGAAGAATATGATTTCTGACGTTTTTCGGGCTTGGGTTCTGTCCATAGCTTTTTCCGGCGTCGTTCTTCTCTGCGGCGGGAGCCTATCGGAACGGGAGATGCAGTATGAAAAAAATCGCAGGCTGGATCATAAAAGGACGCGGCTTTGTTTTTGCTTTCTGGGCGGTCTTTCTCGCCGTCGGCATTCTTTTTCTGCCAAAGGTGGGAATCAATTACAACCTCTCCGACTATCTGCCCTCGGATACCGGGACAAAGCACGGGCTCACGATCATGGAGGATGAGTTCGGTCTCACCGGAAACCTTCAGGTGACGCTTTCCGGATTGGACGCCGCCGAGGCCAAGGGCGTTTCCAAGAGGCTCTCGGAAATTGAAAACGTGTCGGCTGTGCTTTTTGATGCGGAAAACGAGAGCTATTTTCAAAACGGTACGGCCCGCTATCAAATTTTGATCGCGGGGGACGACTATTCGGATGCTGCCGCCGGTGTCATCGCCGATATCCGAGCGGCGCTGTCCGAAGAAGATCCTTCCCTGAGCGGAGCCGCGGTGGGCGTGCAGACTCAGAAAGAGGCACTGACCGAGCAGATGGTCTATCTCCTTGTCGTTTGTGTCGTCATGGCCTATCTTATTCTGATTTTTACCACACGTTCTTTTTTGGAGCCTCTTCTTTTTCTCTTTACCGCAGGGATCGCCGTGGTCATCAATTTGGGAACCAACGCCCACTTCGGGGAGATCTCCTACATCACCAACTCGGTGGCGGCGATTCTGCAATTGGCGCTCGCCATGGATTACAGCATCATGCTGCTTCACTCCTTCCATCGGATAAGGCGCGAGGAGCCGGACGACAAAAAAGCGATGGCGGCCGCCATTGCCGACTGCATCAAACCGGTTTCGGCAAGCGCTTTGACCACTTTGGCGGGACTTCTGGCGCTGCTCTTTATGTCCTTCACCATCGGTTTTGATATCGGCATGGTGCTGATGAAGGGGATCGTTATCTCGGCGCTGGTGTCGGTGACCCTCTTTCCCGCCGTCGTGCTTTTGTTCGGATCGGTTCTGGACAAGGCCAAATTTCGCTCGGGAAAGAAGAGCGTCGCTTCGTCCGGCAAAATTCATCCTCTGGCCCGGTTCGGGAAAAAGGGGCGCTTTATCGTGACGCCGGTGGCTCTGCTTTTGGTAATCGCCGCGGGCTTTGTGCAGGCGGGGAACCTCTACACCTTTTCCGATAACAGCGGAGACGCCGATAAAAGCGACAGCAGCACATTGGTTCTCCTCTATCCGAAGAGCGGGGACGCGGCGGCAAAGCAAGCTGCCTTTTATGAGAGACTTTCCGGTTTTTCCCAGGACGGAAGGCCGATTCTGTTCGACTATTCCGACTATCACAACACCGTGCTCGAGGCGTATGACGCCGAGAGGCTGGCGGAAAAGACGGGACTTACCTCAGAACGCGCCGAGGAGCTTTTGATCCTTTGTCATCTTTACGGCTCTCCGGCGCTCTATTCGATGACTCCCGAGGCCTTCCTCGCCGAGGCGGACGCTCTTGTCCGGGAGGACGAGACGGTCGGCGCACTTCTTGGAGAAGAGGAGCGGGATGCGGTAGCGCAGCTCTTCTCGCTCTATACGCTTTTGCAGAAAGAATATACCGCTGAGGCACTCGGCACGCTTCTGAACACCTATCTTCCTGCCGACAGCGCTCTCGATCCCTTTTATTTGGAACAGGTCTATGGTATGTATCACTACGACCGTGTGGAAAATCCCAAGGTCGATTTCCGAACCATGCTTGCCTTTCTTTTGACCGAGGCCGAGGAAAATCCTCTGATCGGAGAGCTGGTTCCGAGCGATCAGCTGACCTTGCTTCGCCTTTTCAGCCTGATGCTGAACAGCTTTATGACCCAAGCCGAAACTCCGTGCGACGCGGCGGCTTTCGTCCAGGCCCTCAACCTGGCGGGCGCTTCGCTGACCGAGGAGGAGGCGGAGGCGCTCTTTGGCGAGATCGGGGCGGAGGGCGGAGAACTGCCCTATCTTCCCACAGCCCACCGCGCGGCCGAGGCGGGACTTGTCCGGGGGGAGGCCGCCGAAGCGATCGAAAAGGATTATGCCGTCTACCAAGAGGCCGCCGCGGCATACGGGTACCGTGAGTTTCTTCCGGCGGCGCTCTCGATTGTCAACGGTCTTCTGGGGGCCGAGATTGAAGCCGATATCCCCGAGGAGGCGGTCTGGCAGCTCTACATTCTCTACTTTTACGACAGCGGAGCGTTGACGAAGACGATGACGGCGAAGGGCGGCGCGATTCTCGCCTTTGTGCTCGATTTTGCCGATTCGGAGCTTTTGCCGGAGGGTCTTCTTACGGATGAATTATTGGGAGCGATGAACGATCTGACCGCGCTTTACGCCTTCTTTTCCGATGAGACCGCTCTGACCTATCCCCAAATGGCCGAAGGGCTGAGCCGCCTTTTTGCAGGACTTGTCACAGTCTCTTTTCCCTCACTTGCGGAGGATCTTCTGGCCGGGGTTTATGTAAGGGCGGCGGCTGCCGAAAAGATCGGGTCGGAGCCGGTTCCCGCGCGCGACCTTCTTGCTTTTGTCAAAGAGAATCAGGAAACCAACGCGCTTCTGGCCGCCTTTTTGGACGATGGAACCAGAGAGATGCTGTCCGAAGCCTCGGCCGAGCTTGAAAACGCCGAGACGCTTTTTGTGGGAGAAAACTATTACCGGGCGCTTCTTCACGTCTCTCTGACGGCGGAGAGCGAGGGGGTATACGATTTTATCGCCGATCTGAATGTTCTGACCGAAGAGACCTTCGGCCAAGAGAGCGGCGTTACGGGAACTTTGACCTCCGCTTACGATCTGAAGCAGGCGTTTGGGCGGGACCAAATTCTGATCAGCGTTTTTACCGTGCTTTCGATCTTCCTCATCGTGCTTCTGGTTTTCCGTTCTCTGTCGATTCCGCTTCTTCTCGTGGTGATCATTCAGGGGGCGATCTGGATCTTCCTCTCGGTTTTCGCGCTGGCCAAGGTTCCGATCTTTTTCATGAGCTATATTGTGGCCAGCTGTATTCTGATGGGGGCCACCATCGATTACGGCATTCTGCTCTCTTCCCATTATGTGGCTCTGCGCGCCTCTTCCGATCGGCTGACCGCCCTGTCGGAGGCGATCCGGACCGCGCTTCCCACCGTGATCAGCTCGGGTTCGGTGCTGATGTGCTGCGGTTTTGCGGTGTATATCATATCGGATCAGCTGTCGGTCTCAACGGTAGGGCTGCTTCTCGGCATCGGAACCCTGACCTCCGTGGTCATGGTGCTCTTCGTTCTGCCCTCTCTGCTCTATCTTCTCGACAGGTTTGTCATGAAGACCACCTGGAGCGGGAGGAAGTTAGGCAGACGGTCCGCTTCCGCTCCGGACGGCGATGTCTGAGGCGATACCGGAGGCGGTGCCTGAAAATTTTCGCTTTAATTACCCATTTGACAAACAAAGCCGCAGCAGTACGCTGCGGCTTTTGCTTGTCGGGAATTTGTCTGTCGGGATCGGTCGGAACATTTTTTCCGGTTTTGTCTCTTAGAGCCTTTGATCACTCTACCTTCAGCATGCGGTAGCCCACACCGATATGCGTTTGAATATACTGCGGTGCATTCGGTTCCTTCTCGATTTTTTTTCGCAGCGTCGCCATGAAGACGCGCAGGGAAGCGATGTCGTTGTCCCAGCTGCTGCCCCAGATGTTCTGCGTGATGAAGGTATGCGTCAGAACCTTTCCGATGTTCTGGGAGAGCAGACACAAGAGTTTGTATTCGATGGGAGTCAGATGCAGCTCCTCTTTTCCGATATAAACGCAGCCGGCGGCGTAATCGATACGGAGGTCTCCGTTTGCAAAGGACGAGGCTTCGGACGCCGAATCGTTCTGCATCATCAGCCGTCTCTGTGTGACGCGCAGCCGTGCCAGAAGCTCTTCCACGGAGAAGGGCTTGGTAAGATAATCGTCCGCTCCCGCATCGAGCGCGTCGATTTTATCGGAATCCTCGCTTCGTGCGCTGATCACGATGATCGGCATATTCGACCAGGTGCGGATTTTTTGGATGACTTCCACTCCGTCCATATCAGGAAGCCCCAGATCGAGCAGAACAATGTCCGGATTGTGTGACGATGCCTCCAAAATTGCCGTTTTACCGTTCGGTGCGGTCAGATAGCGATAATCGTGCGCTTTCAGGGTTGTAGTAATCAGATTTTTAACCGAAGAATCGTCCTCTACAATGAGGATAAGCGGTTTATTCATGCAGTTGTACCTCCCCGGCGGGTAATGTGAATGTGAATACCGCACCGTGCGGCGTGTTGTCCGAGACGGTGATATTGCCGCCGTGCGCGTTGATGATGGATTTACAGAGGAATAGCCCGAGTCCGATGCTGCGCCGGCTGTCTGCGATCTTATTCGCTCCGCTGTAAAACATATCAAAGATTCTCGGTTTTATTTCGTCCGGAATCCCGTCGCCATCGTCCGTGACAGAAACGATAGCCGTTTCTTCCTGCTTTTTGGTTCGGATTATGATATGAGACCCCTTGGGTGTATACTTCACGGCGTTGTCCACAAGATTAATCAGAACCTGAACAATGAGCTTCGCATCCATTTTTGCCAGAAGAAACTCTTCTTCGCTTTCCACGGAGATATGGTGTTCCGCGCTGTCGCGGCTTACATGGCGCAGAGCCTCCGTGACGGCGTCGTCGATTAGATCTTCCGAGAGGTGGAGGTTCAGTCGCCCTTCCTCGATTCGTGTGACCGCCAGAAGATTTTCGACCAGGTTGATCAGCCACATGGCATCGTCATAGATATCGGTGTAGAGCTGTTGTTTTGTGATTTCGTCGAAAGCGCCGCCGTTGGAAAGCAGATTGCTCGCGTTGCCGGAGATCGAGGTCAGGGGTGTGCGCAGATCGTGGGAAATTGCCCGCAGCAGATTGGCGCGCAGCTGTTCGTTTTGGGCAAGGATGGCCGCCTCTTCCTTTTCGCGTGCGTTCTTCTCGTTTTCCAAGGCCAGAGCGCACTCACCGAGAATCGACAGGAGAATGCTGTTTTCAAAGGCATCGAGAGGATGCCCGTCCATCACGATTCCCACGACGCCGTACACTTTGTCGTTGATCCGGACGGCAAGATACAGACACTTGGCGTTGGAAAGCGTGGCGGTGGTCGCGCCCGCGTGCTTGTTGTTCTTCAGAACCCAGTTTGCCACACTCTTTTCAGACTCCGACAGACATGCCGAATCCGGCGCCTCCTTCGACGCGGAGAAGAGATAGGGCTTCCCAATTTCTCCGTTTTCTTCAAGATAAAACACGATGTCTTTCTCCAACAGCTTGATGAGCTGATTGGCCGCCGCCAAAACGATTTCCTGACGGTTCTGGGCTTTTTGCAGAGTCTGGTTGGCATCGAATAGGATTTTCGTGCGGAAGGCGACATGGGCGGACTGTCTCGCGTGGTTTTTTAGCCGAGTGGCCAGAGAACTGGTGAGAAAAGCCGCGAGAAACATAATAATAAAGGTTACGGGATAACCTTGGTCGTAGGTCTGAAGGGTAAACTTAGGGTCTGTAAAGAGAAAATTGAATACGAGAACGCTTACTATGGATAGAATCAGACTGTACGCCCGATGATTGGTGATCATCGAAATGACAAGTACGCCGAGGACATAGACCGTGATGATGTTGGCTTCCCCGAATCCCAAACTGCGAAAAAGCATGCCGATGCCGCTTGCGGCAATCAGAACTCCGATGCTTTTCAAAAGATCGAAGACCGAAAAAAAGCTCCCTCTTTTTTTCATCGCCCTTTTGGCACGGAATACATAGGATTCTGCCATCGTGTCCGGAATGATATGCACATCCAGATTCGGTGCGTGAGCGATCAGCCGTTCGGTCAATGTGGGCTTGCTTAAAATATGCCTCCTTGTAGCGGAGCTTCGTCCGATCACGATCTTCGATACGCCGGAAAGACGGGCAAATTCCGCGATCTGAAACGGAATATCGTCGCCGTAGACCGTCTCAATTTTCGCGCCGAGCTGTTGGGCAAGGCGGATGTTGGCGCGCAGACGTTTTTCGTCCTCCCCGTCCAAGACCGCAAAGTCCGGCGTTTTTACAAACAGCGCCGTAAAGGCGCCGCGGAAGGCGCTTGCCATTCTGGCGGCAGTTCGGATGATCTTTGCGTTGGAGGGGGAAGAGGAGAGACAGACCAGAATATGCTCGTCTGTGTGGTAGTCGCCGTGGGCTTTGATCCGCGCGTTTTCCGTCAGAAGATTCACGCGGTCAGCCGAACGGCGCAGGGCGATTTCCCGCAGTGCCGTCAGATTTTCCACGGTAAAGAGATTCGCTGCCGCCTGTCTCGCCTGTGTTTTGATGTAAACGTTGCCGGAATTCAACCGGTCGATCAGCTCCTGCGGTTCGATATCTACCAGCTCGACCCGGTCGGCATTGTCGAAAACGGAATCGGGAATCCTTTCCCGAACCGGAACTTTTGTAATCGACGCTACGGTATCGTTTATGCTTTCGATATGCTGTACGTTAACGGTGGTGAAGACGTCGATTCCTGCCCGCAGCAGTTCCTCAATGTCCTGATAGCGTTTCTCATGGCGGCAGCCCTTCGCGTTGGTATGTGCCAGCTCGTCCACAAGTAAAAGCTGCGGCTTTCTTTTTATAGCGGCGTCAAGATCAAATTCATGAAGCGTGATTCCGTTAAACTCTATATTTAAGGTGGGAAGAAGTTCAAGTCCGTTCAGCAGGGCGGCCGTTTCGGGGCGCACGTGCGGTTCGATATATCCCGCCACCACGTCGATGCCGCTCTGCCTTGCGGCGTGGGCCGCTTTGAGCATGGCGTATGTTTTGCCGACACCGGCGGCATAGCCGAAAAAAATCTTTAGGTGTCCTCTTTTTCGGCTTTGCTCTTCTTTGCGAATTTCGTTTAGCAGGCGATCCGGGTTCTGTCTGTTCTCATCCATGTGCTTACCTCCGGCCTTGTTTTCAATCGGATGACGGTCCTCAGCGGCCTTTTTCAAAGGGACGTATAAGCCATGATGACATTATACCATATTTGTCGGCTCTTTTCCAGCCTGTTTTAATCCGGTTCGCATTTTTCCAAATCTTCCAGTTCTCGCAGAAAGAGTCTTTTGCTTATGCTATCGTCCTGTTCGATCCAAAGGATTTTACAGGTCTGTTCTCCCGGCTTTAACGGAATGACTGTTTTTCCGAGCGTTTCGCAGAAAAAACGATTTCGGCAAATCAAAATGGAAAGGCAACGGCAGCGTATGTCGGTATTTTTTCCGATTTCGCTTGTAATGAAACCGAAATCCAATTCCCCCGTTCCCAATTTGTTTATTATTTCCTGCGCGGAACCTGAGAATACCGTCAGTTCGCAGTCGATGTTTTTTCCCGGAAAACGGATCATTAACTCGGACAGCGCCGGAATCAAAGCCGGATCCTCGAACGCGATTTTGATCGCTGCGGCCGCAGAGAGACCGGAAGCGGACTCTCTGCGGTTGCTGTCGAGAAAGCGGTCGAGTTTTCTCATAAGGAAGAAACCGAACAGAAAAATCGCGGCGGCCGCAGAAATCAGAATTCCTGCTTTCATGGAGTTCCTTTCCTTCAGAGGGTTAGATGCGGAAGCATTTCTGAATGTCATTGATGTCGCCGAGGACAAGCATGGTGTCGTTTTCCGGGAGGCAGGTGTCGTAGGCGACGTTCAGATTCAACGTGCCGCCCCGCTTAAGGGCCATGATGTTGATGTTGTATTTTTTCCGGATATCCAGTTGCCCGATCGTTTTTCCGATCCATGCTTTGGGCACCGAAATTTCAAATATCGCATGTCCCTCGTCGAGCTCGATATAATCGAGAATATGGTCGGAGCTGTAGCGGATTGCCGTCCACTCGGCAAGCTGCCGTTCGGGATAGACGATTTCGTCCGCGCCGTTGCGCAGAAGGAATTTTGCCTGTACTTCGCTTGACGCTCGGGACACCACCATTTTGGCTCCCAGTTCCTTGAGCAGGGAAGTCGTTTCGAGCGAACTCTGAAAATTGTCCCCGATGGCGACGATCGAGACGTCAAAATTGCGCACGCCGAGCGATTCGAGAAACGTGCCGTTTGTTCCGTCTCCGATCTGTGCGTTTGTGACATGGGGAAGAATGGCTTCAACCCGCTCCTCTTCTTTATCGACGGCCATTACCTGATGATTCAACTCCTCCAATTTCATGGCGATATGCCGTCCGAATCTTCCGAGTCCGATCAATAAAATCGATTTCATAGCGTTCTCCTTTAACCTACCGTAATTTTTTCCTGCGGATATTTGGCGCCTCCGTTTTGCTTTTCCGAAAGCGTTGCGTATATTAATGTCAGCCCGCCGACTCTCCCGAAGAACATCAGTGCTATCAGGATGATGCGGGAAACAAGACCCAGCTGCGGCGTCAAGCCGAGAGAAAGTCCGACCGTACCGATGGCGGAGGCGGTTTCAAAGAGGGCGGAGACCAGCGGCACCTCCTCGATATAACTGATGACCATCCCTCCGACGAGAAA
>CALXKW010000008.1 GCA_944389045.1 uncultured Clostridia bacterium
TGATTCTATTTTAACAGAACTCAATCACTTTTTCTATTCTTTTTTACTTTCGGTCTCACTTCTATTGTAATACTACATCAGCTTAACCCACAGATACAGCAAAAGCTCTTGACCTTTTATCTGAAAAAGCGTATAATGGATTAGTTAAGTATCCGTTACAAAAGACCGGACAGAAAAACGGCAAGCGCCGCCCCCGCGCGGAACCAGTCTTTGGCCTGAACTTCGGCGGCAATCGCGGCCGGCATCAAGGCCATCAAGGCTCCCCGTTTCGCGTCGCCGCGGCGGCTTCCCCAGCGCGCGTTTGGATAAAGAAGCGCGTTTGGATGAAGTTGGACGAAGCGCGCCCGAACCTGTCCGGAAAGGAGCAGCAATCCTATGATCAAAACCATCGATGTGGGCCTGCAATACGGCGGACGCCCGCTCTTCAGCCACGCCGACCTCGTCTTTTCCCCCGGCAACTGCTACGGCATCATCGGCGCCAACGGCGCAGGAAAATCCACCTTTTTGAAGATTCTTTCGGGAGAGCTCGAGCCCGACAGGGGCGAGGTCATCCGCGATCCCAAGGAGCGCGTCTCGGTGCTGAAGCAGGATCACTTCCTGTATGACGACTACACCGTCACCGACACGGTCCTTCACGGCAACGAGGAGCTCTGCGAAATCCTGCGGCAGAAGGAGGAGCTCTACGCCAAAGAGGAGATGACCGAGGAGGAGGGGATGCGCCTCTGCGAGCTTGAGGAGCGCTTTGCCGAAATGGACGGCTGGAGCGCCGAGTCGGACGCCGAGATCCTGCTCAACGATCTGGGCATTCCCCCCGCCCTGCACACCGCCCGGATGGAGACCCTTCCCGGCGACATGAAGGTGAAGGTGCTTCTCGCCCAGGCGCTCTTCGGACACCCCGACATTCTTCTGATGGACGAGCCCACCAACCACCTCGATCTTGAGACCATCGCCTGGCTGGAAAACTTTCTGCTCGACCTCGACGACACCACCGTCATCATCGTCTCGCATGACCGCCATTTTCTGAACAAGGTATGCACCCATATCGTCGACGTCGATTTCGGCAAAATCACCACCGTGGTGGGCAACTACGACTTCTGGTACGAATACACCCAGATCCGCCAGCGCCAGATCCGCGAACAGAACAAGAAGGCCGAGGCCAAGATCCGCGAACTCACCGAATTTATCGCGCGCTTCTCGGCCAACGCCTCCAAGTCCAAGCAGGCCACCAGCCGGAAAAAGCTTCTCGACAACATCTCGCTCGAGGACGAGGGCGTCTCTTCCCGCCGCTTCCCCTTCGTCGATTTCAAGCCCGACCGGGAGATCGGCAAGGACGTTCTGGTGGTGGACAGCCTCTCCAAGACGATTGACGGAAAAAAGATTCTCGACAAGGTCTCCTTTACCGTCCGTCCGCACGACAAGATCGCCTTTATCGGAGACGACCCGGTGGCCCGCACCACCCTGTTTCGCATTCTTTCCGGCGAGCTCGAGCCCGACGAGGGAAGCTATAAGTGGGGAGTCACGACCTCCTTCTCCTATTTTCCGAGTGACAACGCCTCCTATTTTGAGGGCTGCGAGGACTCGCTGGTCGATTGGGTTCGGAATTATTCGAATCTGGTCTACGAATCGGACGTGCGAAGCTGGCTCGGACGGCTTCTCTTTTCAGGCGACGAGGTTCATAAGAAGGCCTCGGTTCTGTCGGGCGGAGAGCGGGTTCGGATGATGCTCTGCAAGATGATGCTCTCGGGCGCCAACGTGCTGATTCTCGACGAGCCCACCAACCACCTCGATCTTGAATCGATCGCCGCGCTGAACGAGGGGCTGATCCGCTTTCCTGAGGTTCTGCTCTTCACCTCCCACGACCACCAGTTCGTGCAGACGGTCTCGAACCGCATCATCGACGTCACCGCCGGCCGCTTCCACGACATGCAGATCACTTACGACGAATATATCGAGCAGAAGCTCAGAAAAGAATAGCGTCCCGGACTAAAAACCGGACAAAAAACCGACGGCGCCGTGCGGAGAAAAACCGGGAGAATCGAAAGCCCCTTTAAAAGCGTTCCTCAAAAAAAGAGAACGCTCCCCAGGCTGGTTTTAGAAAAATCCCGGCAAGACCTTTTTTCTCCGCGGCTCTTTCGCATCCCATACGGCCGCATCCCATACGGCCGCATCCCATACGGCCAAACAAAGACCGGAGCGGACACACGCTTGTGTCCGCTCCGGTCTTTTGATATCACCGGCTCTTCGTCTGATCCGGGATCCCGGCTTTTCACTCTACCCGCAGCCGGCTTTGCTAATGGCCGTTCTGACCAGGGATACCCCGCCCCGGCGCCCGCTTTTTCCCTTCCCAGCCTTTCGCCTATCCTTGTTTTTATAAGCCAGGAGGGCCGAAGATAAACGAAAGATGAGGACAAACGTTCGGACAAAAGACGTTGTGAAATCAGCCGCTTTGCGTTTTTTGGCCGAGCAGGAGCTTCACCGGGTCGGCGGAAAGATAGTCGGGCAGATAGAGGTCGGCGAGGGCGCGCAGCTCCTCCTGCCGGTTCCGGTAGGAGTCGTCGTACACCCCCACAAGGAAAAAACCGTCGGCTTTGGCGGTCTTCGCGGCGTAGGGCGCATCCTCAAAAACCGCGATCTCCTCGTGAGGAAAGCCGAGAAGAGAGGCCGCCTGCCGGTAGATTGCGGGGGAATCCTTTCCCTTTCCGACCTCGGTACAGGTAAAGATCGCCTCCATGTACTTTCCGATGCCGCAGCGCTTAACGGCGGGTTCGACCAGAGGGCGGTCGGTGGCGGTGGCGACGCACATCTTCACGCCGGCCCTCCGGAAGCCCTCCAAAAAGGCAAGCACGCCGGGCTTCGGCTGTAAGAGGTCAAAATATTCATGCCGAAGCGCCGCATTCACGTCCGCGGCGATCTCCTCCGCGCTGGCCGAAAGGCCGTAGCGTGCTCGGAAATAGGCGCAGGCATCCTCCACCGTGCAGTTTTTGATCCGATCGTCGGTATCGGGGTCGGGCGTCACGCCCTGCCGCCGCAGATACGAGGAGCCCACACTGTCCCAGACGTGCATCGAGAGAAGAAGCGTCCCGTCCAAATCAAATATAATTCCCTTTATCCTGTTCATCGCATATCATTCCTTTTCTACGAATTGACCGTATGGCAAAGCGGCGTTCTTCGCCGACCTGTATTCCAAACGCTTTTTGCCCTTTCGCAAAACCGCTCTTCCCATTCGGCCGGAACTCGTCCGCCCCCGTTTGTCTCTCTGTCCGGACATGAGATAAAAGGGGAGAGGAGCGTGCAGGGGAAGGAAGCTCCTCCGCCCTATCTCTAACATCGTCAAAGCGCCGTAGGTTTTGTATTCCGCCAAAATCCGCGCTTTATTTTTTCTATTCTCCATTCTTTCCGGAGGGATTCTTCCCAGCCCCGTCCTCGGGGAACGGAAGATACCGGGGAAAGGGATTGCCGAGATCCTCCCAGAAGACGTAGAGCGCGCCCGAAAGAAGAGAGATCCGCGCCTCTCTTCCGATAAACCGATTGCTCACGCCCAGCGCCCGGTCGTGGACAAGCGTGTACTGCGACAGGGGGTAGAGGAGATTTTCGAGCGTGACCCCTTCGGCGCGCTCTCCGGCTGAAAAGACCGAAAGGGTGCCCCGGCAGGAAGACTCAAAGAGAAGCGAGCCTCCCGCAAGGGCGGTAAACACGCCCTCCCGCCCCGCAAGATAGGCGCGGCATCCTCTTTTTGTCAGCGAAAGAAGCAGCGAGAGATTGGCCAGCGTGTGGTCGGGCCGGCCGCCCATGCCGCCGAAGAGCCAAAACTCGTCGCAGCCCCGGGCAAGCCCCTCCTCGGCGGCCAGCGCCATGTCGGTGTCGTCCTTCATGACCGGATGGCAAAGCACCTCCCCCGCCGCGGGCGGTGCCCCCAGAGAATCGAAATCCCCCACCGTCAAAGCGGGCGAAAGCCCGTAAGAAGCCAGATGGCGATACCCGGCGTCGGCGGCGATCACAAAAGCGCCCTCGGTCAGATAAAGCAGCTCCCCCCGATAATCCCCCGCGCCGAAAATACAGCATCTCATCGCTTTCGTTTCTCCTCCTTACTCCATTGGCAGTTCGGTTTCCCGTCCCCGCCGCCCGATCAAAATCGGAGCCGCTTTTGATCCTTCCTAAAATCTTTTCTCCGGAAAATCTTTTTTAGAAATTCAGACCTTTTTCGGTCTCCCGGCTTATCCTTGCCTTTGTCCCCAAATGCTTCGCAAAGCAAGGCTTCGCAAAGCAAGGCTTCGCAGAGCTATGCTTTGCAAAGCCTCCGGCCGCCTTTAGAAGAGATCATTCTTTTTTCCCGCCGATTTCGGCGCCCGGAAACCCAAACTCCCCGAACGCCGCAAGCGCTTCGGGAAAAGCGGTCCAGGGGTATTCGTCCGGCATGGGCAGCGAAAAGCGGAGCGTCCGCCCGTTTTCCGGATGGGGAAAGGCGAGCGAATAGGAGAACAGCGCCGGGGAGGCGAGAGGCGGACCTCCGTATTTCCGGTCGCCCAGAAGCGCGTGTCCCCGGGAAGAGAACTGCACCCGGATCTGGTGCGTCCGCCCGGTAAAGAGGCGGATTTCGACAAGACTCGCCGTTCCCTCCCGAAGTGCTGCGACTCCGAGGACCCGGAAGGCAAGGCGCGCTTCCTTCACGCCCCGGCGGGGCCGGTCGACGACATAGCTCTTGTTCTTCTCCCTGTCCCGGAACAGAAGGTCGGTAAGCTCCCCCCGCTCTCCGAGGGAAGAAGCCGCGTCTTTCTGACAGACGGCGAGATAGCGCTTCTGAAAAAGCCCGTCGGCAAGAGCGCGCGAAAGGCGGGCGGCGGCCGGACGGTTTTTGGCGTAGACCATGACGCCCCGAACGCCGCGGTCGAGGCGGTGAATCGGATAGATATCGCTCCGCTCCCCCCGCCCCTGCAAAAGGGCGGAAAGAAGCGTCACCATGCTCATAGGCCCCGCGCCCTCCGAATCCGCCGCCGCCGGCTTTTCGCAGACGATCAGGTCCCTATCCTCATACAGAATCCGAATCTCCATACAACCCCTCCCTTTCCGGGGCGTTTTTACGGCTTAAGGGCCTCCCTGCTCCCCATAGGCCCCCTTTTCCGACGCACAAAAAGCGAAAGCAGAATAAGCAGGAGCAGAGGGAACAAAAAGGAGACGAGAAGGCCCGCCCGGATCCCCACCTGCTCGGCAGACAGAGAGAGGCGCTCCGCCAGACCGCTATCGAAGGCCGAGTTTTCCACAAGATCGGCCACCTTGCCCGCCAGAAAGGGGCCGCTCATACAGCCCGCGTCCCCGAAGAGCGACATATAACCGAAGACGAGCGGCGTGGCCCCGTAGTGCAGGGCCGAAAGATCGAGAAGGCTCGGCCACATCACCGACACCGAAAAACCGGTGAGCGCGCAGAAGAGAAGCGAAAGCAGGGGAATCGGGGCAAGAGAGGCCACCAGATAGCATACAACGGCGCCGCCCGAGGCGAGAAAGAGCGCCCGGCGGGTCCCCAGCTTTGCGCCGAAAAGACCCATCAGCGTCCGCCCGAGCCCCATGAAGAAGGCAAACAGACAGGCCCCCAGAAGGTCGCCGGCCGTCTTATCCTTCCCAAGACCGATCTCGGCGAAGTAGGAGGCCCACTGCGCCATGGCCTGCTCGGCCGCGCCGGCGCAGAGAATCATGAGAAGACAGAGAAGATAGCCCCCGTTCCGAAGGAGCCTCCGGGCCGTCTGCCGGCGCTCTGCCCTTTCGGCCGGCGCATCTGCGGCCTTATCCCTGTCCGCTTTGGCATTCGATCCCGCCGCGGTGCTTTCCGCGGCGGCAGCTTTTCCGGTGGCAGCTTTTCCGGCGGCAGCTTTTCCGGCGGCGACGTCCCCGGCGGCAGCTTCCCCGCCCCCGTCCGCCTTTTTGGGATTTCCGCTCTCGTCGGTTTCCCGAATCGTGAGCGAGGCCAAAAGAAGCGCGTTCAGAAGAGGCAGAACCGCCCAGCCGAGCGTAACGGCCCACCAGAGGTCTTCGCCCAGAAAACGCAAAAGCAGCGTTGTCAGAAGGATCACCGCCATCTGTCCCCAGCAGTAAAAGGCGTGCATCAGCACTATACCTGTCCCGCCCTCTTTCTTGGGGAGCGTGGCGAAAACCGGATTGATCACCGTCTCCAGAAGGCCGCCCCCGATCGAATAGACGACCGTGGCCGCCAGCATGGCGGGGTAAGGAAAGGAGCCGATGCGGGGAAAGAGCGCCAGCACGACAAGTCCGGCCGCGCAGAAGATATGCGCCGCCACCGCGCAGCGCTTGAGGCCGATGCGCGTCGAAAAGCGGATCGAAAAGATGTCGGTCAGAAGCTGCGTCAGAAAATTCAGAAGGATCAGGAGCGCCAGACGGTCGGTGGAGATCCCGTAGGCATTCCGGAAGATGACAAAATAGAGGGGAGCCAGATTGACGATAATCGCCTGAGCGATATAGACCGTGTAACAGGCCAGCCTCAGCCGCCTGTCGTTTTTTCTGTCCATACGCGATCCTTTCAAGAAAGGTTTTATCTCTTTTTCCCTTCGGTTTGTAAAACCCGAAAGTGCGGTATGCGAAGGGAGAAAACGCTTTTATAAAAAATCCGGCGATTTGAATCCGATGATCCGGACGAAACAGCCCGTCAGTTTCCGAAGACCGCTCCCGTTCCCGGAATCATGCCTTTGGCGCAGAATGCCGCTCTTGCCTTCCGAAGCCCGCTTCGCCCGCTGTCCCTACCATTATACAGAAAAAAAGGCGAAAAGCAACCCCAAAAGAGTGAAGAGCGGCAAACAAAAAATGAAAAACAAATAAAAACGAAAGACAGGCATGAAGAGCGGCGCCCCGGCCGGAAACAAGAGGGGTTCAGACGGATAGGACGGATGCCCTTTGCCGCGGCGCGCCCGCGGAGAGAAGGCGATGATCCGACAATCGAAAAGACGGCTGCAGCCCGGCCGGTTTTGTATCCGACCGCCTTCGCGGCCGCCCGCGTCTCTTGCCCTATCGACCCTCTGCCCGTATCCGGAGGCTTTCCGCGTTTTTCGCGGGGCTCCGCGTTACTCCGCTCGTGGGGGTTCCCCCGTGCCGAGACGGCCGGCCGCGGCCGAAAGCCCGCCGAGCGCGGTCTCAAAATTCACGCCGTACCAGTATTTGTCCTCGCATCCCATCGTATTCCGAATGGCGTCTATGGTAAAATCGACCGCGATCTTCAGAGCGGCCGTGAGGTCGGCGCCCAGAGTGAGCGCGCCGCAGAGAGAAGAGGAAAAGACGTCGCCGGTGCCGTGGAAGGAGACCGGCAGGTTTTCCCCGTAATACTCGTAAAATTTTTTCTCTTTGGCGTCATAGGCCACGGCCCCCTGCCGCGCCGGGTCATAGATCACACCGGTCACGACCGCGCGGGGACAGCCGAGCGTCCCGGTCAGGCGGCATAGAAGCCCGCGGATATAGTCCTCGTCATAGTCCTCCCCCACAAAAGGCTCGTTCAGAAGGAACGCCGCCTCGGTCAGATTCGGAACGATGATGTCCGCCTTCCGGCAGAGCTTCGCCATCTTGGCGGGGAAATCCGGCGAAAAGCCTTTGTAGAGCTTCCCGTGATCGGCCATGACCGGATCGACAAAAACCAGCGCGTTTTTGCCGAAATCATCGATGAAATCCGATACCAGCCCGATCTGCTCGTCCGATCCGAGGTATCCGGTCCCAATCGAATCAAAGGCGATTCCTTCCCGCTTCCAATGCGAGGCGATCGGCGCGATCTCTCCGGTCAGATCATGAAAGGTGAAGCCGGAAAAGCCCCCGGTGTGGGTGGAGAGCACGGCGGTGGGGAGGATGGCAGTCTCGATGCCCATGACCGAGAGCACAGGAAGCGCCACCGTAAGCGAGCAGCGCCCAAAGCAGGAAATGTCCTGAATCGAAACGGTTCTTTTCATTGTATTGTAATGACTCCTTTAATGTATTGCTTATATTTTTTCGATTCCGCCCTTGACCGTCACGGCCTCTTTCAGCTTTCCCGCAAAGAGGAAAAAGAGGACGACGAAGAGGATGCGGATCAGAAGGTCGATTGTGAAAAACACAGGAACGAAAATCTGTAAAAGAGGGAACGCGGCAGAGGAAAGAGCGCTCAGAATCCCGACCGCAAAAAAGGGCTTCAGGGAGCGGTGAAGGCCGGCCTTGACCGCACGGTCGGCGGCCTCGTCATGCATCCGCATGGCCTCGGTCTGATCCCTTTCCGAAAGCGAGCTTTCGGGAAGGCCGGTATAGCTCTCAATGATCTGAGAAAAGAGGCGCTTTAAGGCAACCAGCATCAGCACGAAGGCGATGTTGGCAAGAAGAACAAAGAGCGCCACAATCTCCAGATCCTCCAAAACCCCGAAATGGTTTTCGATCTGAAACGCGATGTTCTCCGAGAAGCCGTCCCCCACCCCTTCGAGATAGTATTTGTCGGTAAACCGAAAGGCGAGCACCCAGCCGACCGTCGAGAAGACAAGCCAACCGCCCGAGGCGGCAAGACCGATTTTCCCCCATTTGTCAAAGTGCTTGCGCACCAGAAAGAAAAAAAGGAAAAAAAGTGCGCCGTTAACCATCGGCGGCAAAAGGCTGTAGCCCTCCGCCTTGAGCTCAAGGCAGAAGAGCGCGGCCGCCGCCAGAAGGGAGAGCATCGAGGCGAGAAACGAATAGAACACCTCTTTCTTCTCCCGATAATATTTCTCGCAGCAGGCCTCCAGCCGCGCGACAAAAGCCTGCTCACGCTTCACGCGGCGAAGATAGGAGAAGGTCATGGTAAGCCAGACCAGCCCGACGGCCAGAACGAGAAGCGCCGCGATGATGGTAAAGGCGCCGCGATAGGTCTGCAAGGAGAGCACGCCGCTGTCGATGACAGTCCCATAGCGGTCGTCGTCGAGGAGAGTCAGGTCGGGAAGGATGCAGAAAAGCGGCTTGACAAGCGTGAAGACAAAGGTCAGGATCCGAACGGTCCCCCACTTTTCGCGTCCGCCGGTCTCGCTCTCCTGTGCAAAATAATTGATCCCTTCGAAAAAGCTTTTCCAGGCCATTAGGCCAAACACCGCCTCAAGGATGCCGAAAAGAAGCGAGAGAATCAGAATCCAGATCTGCTCGTTCTCGCTGATCAGCGCGTAGACATAAAGCGAGGGCAGCTTGCAGAGCTCGAGAATGAAAAGCCATTTGAAATACCGGCCTGCCGCATCAAAGCGGGCATCGGCCCGCGATATACGCAGTATTCCGTAAAAGATCAGCCCGTAGCCGATGGCGTCGGGCAAAAGATCCACAAGATTCAGATTCGGGTTGAAGAGAAAAAACAACCCGGCAAGAAGAAAGCCAAATTTCATTTTTCCTTCCTTTCTTTTCCCCTTACCTGCGGAAAGGGAGCGGGAAACGCTGCATTAGAGACAGCGCTTTCGTTACAATCGCCATACAACGGGACAGCCGCGGGCAGGGGACGGTTCACCGCCGTCCGGAAAACCGATCGTTCGGGACCCCTGCCTCCTCGAAAAGCTCAGCGGTCGTCCTTGCCCTTCTTCAGGCGTGCGGCCAGCCTCTCGATCGGATTCATAAGCCCCTTGGAGTTGACATTCTCCTCCCCCTCATAGCAGATATACATATAACAGCCGAAGACCGTGAACTCGGCGAGAATCAGAAAGATTGTCCAGAGGAGAAGAAGCACCCAGCGCAAAGGATTCAGAACGCCGGCGGGAATGCCGAGCGAAAGATCGTCGGCCACCGTGACGAAAATCTGCAAAAGGTAATAAGCGCCTCCGAGAACCGTTGTGAAGCGGGCACGCGAGACGATTTTCGGAAGCTCCACTTCCCCGGAAAGAGAGACGATTCCCGAAAAGAGGAAAAAGAAGGCAGCCGGCTGAAGAATCAGCCCGGCACAGGTCAGAAGCTCGGAAAAAAGCGCAAGCCCCGCCGAGGGCAGAAAGATCGACAGGATCTCCGCCGCGTACTCCAAGGCGCCCAGCGCGACAAGGGGATAGAGCACCTGCCGGCAGCGGGAAAATCCGGCGGCGTAGGAGTTCAGCCGCCGGGCGGCCGTGAGCATGAACAGATAGCCCGCCAGATTGGGAAAGAGATCGATCCCCAGCGCAAAGCTGTAGCTGGTGGGGATCCGGACCTCCAGCATCATGAAAAATCCGTAGATAAGATACCCGAAACCCATATCGTCTCCTTTCCGACAAACCGTCCGTGCGGCACGCTCCGCGCTTTTTGCTTGTTTTTCTCTCACCCCGGCCTTTCGGCCGCGACCTTCTTCACCCCGGCCTTTCGGCCGCGATTTCCTTTACCCCGGCCTTTCGGCCTTGTTCGCTCTCGCGGCGGTCCCTCGGCGCCCTTGCGGTCTTGCTCCGACGCCGGCCCCGGCGTCTTCTTCTCGTCGGGATCGCCCGGCGGCCCGGTCTTTATTCCCGGGCTCTTTCGCCGCTGTTGAATAATATCAGTCGCGCGCCCCGCAGCATTTTTTATACTTCTTTCCGCTGCCGCAGGGACAGGGATCGTTCGGACCGACCTTGGGCGCCCGGCGAACCACCGGCGCTTTTTTGGGAGGGGCCTTCTTGTCCCCCTCAAAGCCTTCGCTCGTGGCCTTGGCCACCGCGGTCCGCTTCATCGGCTCTTCCCGCTTCACGACAGACAGAAGGGCGCGCACCGTGTTCTCGCGGATCGACTCGACCATTTCTTCAAACATATCGGCGCCCTGAATGCGGTATTCGTCGATGGGGTTGCGCTGTGCGTAGGCGTTGAGCCCGACGCCGCCCTTCAGATCCTCCATCGCGTCGATATGCTCCATCCAGAGCGAATCGACGTTGCGGAGCAGAACAATGCGCTCGACCTCGCGCAGCGCGTCGCCGAACATTTCCTCTTTTTCGGCATATTTGGCAAGCGCCCGCTCCACAAGCTCCTTCTTGAAGCTCTCCTTGTCAAGACGCCGAAGCTCCTCCTCGCCGTAGACAAAATCCCCCTCGGTAAAGAGAGAGCCGTAGAACTGACTGCGCAGCGCGGTAAAGTTCCACTGCGCGGGATCTTCGGAGGCGCAGAAGAGATCGACGGCAAAAGAGATCGTCTGCTCGATCATGGTCAGGATCTTTTCGTGCAGATCGGCCCCCTCCAGCACCTCGTTTCTCTGGGCGTAGATCAGGTTTCTCTGCTGATTCATCACGTCGTCGTAGGCCAGAACATTCTTTCTGCGGTTGAAGTTCATGCTCTCGAGCTTTTTCTGCGCCCGCTCGATCGACCCCGAAAGCAGACCGGCGGCGATCGGCTGATCCTCGGCAAGGCCCATGCGGCTCACCATGCCGGCCACGCGTTCACTGCCGAAAAGGCGCATCAGATCGTCCTCGAGCGAGAGATAGAAGCGCGATTCCCCGGGGTCGCCCTGCCGTCCAGAACGGCCGCGGAGCTGATTGTCGATCCGGCGGCTCTCGTGCCGCTCGGTACCGATGATAAAGAGTCCGCCTGCCTGACAGATCTCCTCGGCCTCGGGCGCGATCTCTTCCTTATATTTTTGAAAAAGCTCCCGATAGACCTTTCGAGCCTCGAGCACCTCCTCTGAGACGTTCACCGCCGAGCCTACGGCAAGCCCGATGATCTCCTCCTCGTATCCCTGCCGCTTCATTTCCTGCTTGGCCATGAACTCGGGGTTGCCGCCGAGCATGATGTCGGTGCCGCGCCCCGCCATGTTGGTCGAGATGGTCACGCGGCCGCGCTTGCCCGCCATCGCCACGATCTCGGCCTCCCGCTCATGGTGCTTGGCGTTGAGGACGGTGTGCGGAATTCCCCGGAGCTTCAGGCGCCGGGAGAGCTCCTCGGACTTTTCGATCGAGACCGTACCCACAAGCACCGGCTGCCCCTTTTCATGGCATTCGATGATCTGCCGGATGATGGCCTCGTATTTGCCGTTGACCGTGCGGTAGACCTCGTCGTTGTAATCGCGGCGGATCATGGGGCGGTTGGTCGGGATCTCGACCACATCGAGATGATAGATCTCCCGGAACTCCTCTTCCTCGGTCAGAGCGGTACCGGTCATGCCCGAGAGCTTCTTGTACATGCGGAAATAGTTCTGGAACGTAATGGTCGCAAGCGTCCGGTTCTCCTTCTGCACCTCGACGTGCTCCTTGGCCTCGATGGCCTGATGCAGCCCGTCGGAATACCGGCGGCCCGGCATGATGCGGCCGGTGAAGGTATCCACGATCAGAACCTCGTTGTCCCGCACCATGTAGTCGACGTCGCGCTTCATGATCCCGTAGGCCTTCATGGCCTGGTTGACATGGTGGGCGATGGTGGCGTTTTCCGAGTCGGAGTAGTTCTCGATTCCGAAATACTCCTCCACCTTTTTGATTCCCTTCATGGTGAGCACCACCGTCCGGGCCTTTTCGTCCACGATATAATCGGCGTCGGCGTCGGCCTCCACCTCGTCGGTCGACTGCTTGGCGTCCACCTCCTTGATGCGGAAGGCCTTCATCCGCGAGACAAGCCGGTCGGTGCGGTCGTACATCTCGGTCGATTTTTCCCCTGCGCCCGAGATGATGAGAGGCGTCCGGGCCTCGTCGACCAGAATCGAGTCTACCTCGTCGACGATGGCAAAGGCGTGTCCCCGCTGAGCGACCGCTTCGCGGAAGACCGCCATGTTGTCCCGCAGATAGTCGAACCCGAATTCGTTGTTCGTGCCGTATGTGATGTCGGCGTTATACGCCGCCTTCTTTTCTTCCTTGGACTGCCCGTGACAGATCAGGCCGGTCGTCAGGCCCAGAAATCCGTAGACCCGCCCCATCTCCTCATAGCCCAGACGGGCAAGGTATTCGTTGACCGTGACGATGTGGACGCCCTCGCCCGCAAGGGCATTGAGATAAGCGGGAAGCGTGGCCACCAGCGTCTTGCCCTCGCCGGTCTTCATCTCGGCAATCCGCCCCTGATGCAGCACCATGCCGCCCATGAGCTGTACGCGGAAGGGCCGCTTGCCGAGCACGCGGTCTGCCGCCTCCCGCACCAGCGCGAAGGCGTCGGGCAGAATGTCGTCGAGCGTCTCGTTCGCGGCAAGCCGCGCCTTCAGCGCCGGGGTCATGGCGCGGAGCTCCTCGTCGGACATAGCTTTATAGCGATCGGCAAGCCCCTCGATCCGGTTGATGACAGGAAGAATGCGCTTGATCTCCCGTTCGCTGTAGGTGCCGAAAATTTTCGTAAAAAGTCCCATGGATAAACCCTCGCTTCTCTCTTCTCTCGCAGAGCCCCGGTCTTTTCGATCCGGAGGACATCCGAAAGATCCCTGACGCATTCTGCCGGACGGAGCGTTCCGGACGGGACCGGCGCTTTCCCCATGATTTTTTATTCCCTTACGGATCCCCATATTCCCGCCGATTCCCCTGTCGATCCGGGTACGACGGCAGAACCCGTTTTTCGGATGCTCCAGACCCTCACACGCGTTCTCTTTGCGGAAGAGACAATATTTCATCATATTATACACCAAACCGCTTCGGAATGCAATGCCGAAAGCGGGAAATCTTTTCCGGGAAGCGTTCTCAATTTGTAAATTATTAAAAAAAATTCCGGAAAGCGCCTTCGCATAACCTCCGCGCGGAAATTTCCCGCCGCAAAATCGTCGGACCGCCCGTCCCTCTGCCCTTTGGTGCGAAAGAGCCGCATACGGAGCAGAAAAATCGGCGCGGATTTCCCCGGCAGGATCTCCGCCGATCCCTCATTTTCGGTCTGCTCCGGGCCTTACCCGGCGCTTCGGCGTTGTATTTCCCATGCGCTCCCGCGCGCGATTTCCCCGTCTGCGCCGCCCATCCGGCGTTTTCCCGTTTTCTTACGGCCTCCCGCCCGTGAGCGCCCAGACAACGGCCTGCGCATAGACGCGGCTCAGAAAATCGTTGGGATGATTGACGTTGTTTCCGGTCATATGGTAATAGGGTTTGGAGGATAGAAGCGCCCGATGCAGCGAGGTCATGCGGACCAGACCCACGGCAGGATGTTTTTTCAGAAGCCGATCCGCATAGATTTCTTCGAATTAGGCCTGATGGCCCCAGCAGGCCGACTCTTCGTTGGGCAGCATGGGGGAAACCAGAAGAATTTCGGTGTCCGGAAGACTCCCCTCAATCTCGGCAATAAGGCGTGCTGTGCGTTCGCACTGCTCTTCCGGAAGAAGCGTCCCGTCGTTCATGCCGAAGGCCAGCACCAGAAGATCGGGGACATAATCGGTCACGCGTTCTTTAAGATTTTGAATTGCCCACGCGGTATCCTTGCCGGACAGTCCGCTGTTGACAGAAAAAAGACGGTCGTTTTGAAAAAGCCTTGAAAGATAGGACGCCGCCAAAGACGGCCAGGGCGCCTGATAGGGCGGGGCGCCGACAAAGCCGCTGGCGTTGTAGCCCTCGGTGATGCTGTCTCCGTAAAAAAGAAGGGTCGTCCTCTCCCCGCTCTTCAGTTTTTTCAGCGTTCGGATAAATTTTTCGCGTAAAATCTCGGGAACAAAGCGTTCCCAGCCCTCTTTGTGCGAATAGCTCACTTCAATCTGCCGGCGATGAAAGAAATCCCCCTCCCCGAAAAGAAGCCAGGGATGCGCGGAGAGGCGGGAGCGAAAAGACGCGCCGGGAAGGGGCGCCGCGGGATAATATTCCTCCTTCGTGATATAGGGGATCGACGTGCCCTCGGGGAGCATAAGGGAGCCGCCGACCACCCGGTAATCGCGCCCCTCGCGGTAGAGGATTCTCCGGTCGGCCGACATCACCGAGAAGACACGGTCGGGAAAATAGAGAAGAGGCGCCCGGTCCTCTTTTCCGACGAACATCACCGATTCTCCGAAGACCTCTCTTCCCTCCCAAAGAAAATTCATCGCCCCATCGCCGGCGCGGGGAAGAAGGCCGGACCGCCCTTCCTTTTCCTCGACAAAAACTGACATGGTGTTTCTCCTTCCTGGCGAAAAGACCGCCGTTTCATTCGTTCTTTTGTATTCCCGTATCCGGGAGAATGCGCTTTTTATTTTACCCGCAGGCCGGCCGCCCCGCAAGGGCTTTTTATGATTTTGCGTCTTTTTTTAGAAACTTTTTCCGCTCTGACCGGCAAAGGGCTGCCGCGGCATAGAAAAGAAAAAGAGAGCGGAAGGCCGGACAAAGCGGCCGTAAAAAATGCGGAAAGCCTGGGACATGGAGGCAAAAACCGAAGGGAGAAGGACGAAAAACGGCGGCCCGCGGTCGCCGCAACGAGAAAGCTTTGTCTACCTCCGGACAGGGGCGGCCCTGCTGCGCGGAAAGCCGCCGTAAGAAATACGGAAGCAGAGCTCCGAAAAAAGCTGGTTTTAAGAGACAAAAACAATTGCATTTTCAGACAAAATATGCTACAATAAAACAAAATCTGGATGAAAGAAGGAAGCCCCGTTCCGAAACAGGGGCCGAAAGAGGATCCGCGCCCTTTGTTTTGCCGAAAGGAAGTATCTTGAAACGCATATGAAAGACATCAACATCGTGCTGGTCGAGCCGGAGATTCCGCAGAATACCGGCAACATTGCCCGCACCTGCGCCGCAACCGGAGCGGCGCTCCATCTCGTCAAGCCGATGGGCTTCACCCCTACCGACGCCAAGCTGAAGCGGGCGGGG
Organism: uncultured Clostridia bacterium; assembly: GCA_944389045.1. Taxonomy (GTDB): domain Bacteria; phylum Bacillota; class Clostridia; order Oscillospirales; family CAG-272; genus RGIG1993. The sequence continues at coordinate 15,603 of CALXKW010000008.1, forward strand.
CTCGATTACTGGGACAAGCTCGACATCACCTACTACGACAGCCTCGCAGGCTTTATGGCCAAGCACCGAAAAGACGCCCTCTTTTTCTTCAGCTCCAAAGGAACAGAGCCCCACACCGCGCCGGTCTACCCCAAGACGGTCTATCTGATCTTCGGCAAAGAGACGACAGGCCTTCCCGCCCCGCTTCTTGCCGAAAATGCCGACCGCTGCCTTCGCATTCCGATGCGGCCCGGCCTGCGCTGTCTGAACCTCTCCAACGCGGCGGCGGTGGCGGTCTATGAGGTTCTTCGCCAACGGAATTTTGACACACTGAGCCGAAATCCTTCAGACGAGAAAGCGCCGGCCGGCGCAGCTTCGGACGATGACCTTCCCTGCCGGGAAGAAGGAGGTACAGTATGATCCGCGAAAAGAGCCACGGAAATTTGCAAAAGCTCTGCCTCCAAACGCCCCGCAGCCGCTTCTTCCCCACCCTCGGGAACGGAAGCTTTTTTCTCCGTCTGTCGGGCTTCGACATCACCGGGTTCCGCCCGGCCCCTTCCGCGCCCCACGCCTTCTCGCTCCGCGCCGATCTGGACGAAGAGGGGCTGGAGGCCGCGCACTTCTGGCAGCAGGACACCCTTCTTCACCGGCTCTATCTGACACCCGAAGGGGTATCCGACGAAGACCGGCCCGACGCGGTGATCCGCGATATTCTGCCCGAGGGGATGCCGGTTTTCATCCGCCGCATCGCCGCCGCGCGGCCCCTGACCTTTAAGCTCTTTGTCCCCGCCTATGTCGAAAAGAACAAACTCACGGCCTATCCCTTCCGCCGCGGGCCGCGGGACTGCCTGCGGCTCTTTTTGCGGCGTGGGCTTCCTTTAGCAGACGGCTTTTTCTCTGAGAAAGAAGCCACGCTTTTCCTCTTCACCGGGGGCGCCGCCTCTTTCCGAGGCCGCGACGCCATTGCCGTCGAGCCGGGGGAAGGAGTTCTCTATGTGGTGGGCGACACGCCCGAACGCGCACTTCGCTTTGCCGACCTCGCGCTCTCTCTTTCCCCGCCGCCCGATGAGCCGCCAAAGGACGAGGAGAACGCGCCTTTCTCCCCAAGACCCTCTTTTGCCGCCTTTTCCGAGTCTGCCTCGAAATTTCCCGACGGCGGAGAGCCCCTTCCGGTCACCTCCCCCGAGGGACGCAAAAAAACGATGATCGCCTCCCTTCTGGCCCATCAGGCCAAAAGCGGCGGCGTGGCCCGTTCTTTCGACCGGCCCTACGTCTTTACCGAGGAAGCGCCGTTCTATGTCCACGCCTTCTGCTCTCTGGGAAAGCACGACCGCGCCCGGGCGCTCCTCACCTTTTTCTCGGAACGCTTCTCCCGGCACAGGGAATTCTATCCCGCCTACGCCCTCGATTCCGACGCCTATCTTGAATGCCAGAACAACGACGCGGCCGGCCTGCCGATCCTTCTGGCCGCCTGCCGCTATCTGTCCGAAAGGTCCGATCGGGCGCTCTTCACCGCCCTTTATCCCATGATGACCGCGGCGCTCTATAAGGCAGACCGGGGCCTTACCGAGGGCGTGCTTCCCTTTTCGGGGGCCGAAGAGATTTTTGAAGAAGAGCCGCTTACCTTCACCCACCTCTTCGACGGCTCCCTGACCGCCACCCTCGCGCACTGCGACGCGGTTGAAAAGCTCTCCGTGCTGGTGAAGCGCTTTTCCCGCTCGCTCCCCCGGGACAACGGGCATCTGCTCCGGAATGTTTCCGAGGCCGAAAAAGCCCTGACGGCCGCCTTTCCCTCGCGGATCTTTCTCAATCTCCCCAAAGGACTTTCGCGCATCCGGCGGCCGCGCTTCGCCCGCCTGGCCTGCCTCGGCTGCTACCGGCAGGGACCTTACCCCTATACCGGCGTGCTTGAAAAAAACCGCCGGCAGTTCTACCTCTGCCCCCGCTGTATGGAGCTACAGCGCGGCTTTTCCCTCCCCTTCGATCCGCTCGAGCAGTTCGGGGAAAGAGCCGCCGTCGTCCGCGCTTCTCTTTTTGACTCAGGCCGTGCCCTTTTCGGGGAAGACCGCCTTGCCCGCTTTCTCGAGAGCGAAGAGGCCGACGCCGACCGTCCCCGGGGAAAGGAGAGCGGGAAGGATCTTGCCCTCTTTTTCGCGGCCTGCGGCGCGCTCGGCCTTTCCCGCCGCCGTCTTTTTGCCGCTTTCCTGGAGATGACCGACGAAACCGGCCTTCCGGCCGTCTTCTATCAGGACGGATCGCCGCGGGTCTCCACCCCCTCTCCCGCCGCTCTGGCGCTTCTTCTCGCCTCCGGGTTTGCCGAGGCGGAGGAAACCGAGAGCGATACCCCGCAATACAGCCTTTTGGGAGAAGAGCGCTGAAAAGAGAGCCGCGAACGTCCCTCCCGTCCTCGGCTTACCCTCGCCGCCGTCTTCCCTATCCGAAAGTGGCTTCGTGAGAGAATTCCTCCTGTCGCCGGAGTAGAAAATGAGCCGGGAACCTGACAAGAATCGGACCGAATGGATTTTTGCCGGAGAGGAAAAACGCAAAAGAAAAAAGCTTTGAACTAAAAAGCGGGGCGGCACAGCCTTTCGACTATGCCGCCCCGCGGCCGTTTTTTATCGTGTTATCGGTACGCGGGTCTCCCCGCACTGCTTTGCATCCGTTTTACGCTGCTTTACGCCAATCGCCGGCCGAAACCAAAGCTTTCGCCGGTCGCCTGTCATTCGATACCTGACATTCGGTAACAGACCGCGCTTACTGCGCGGCGGCGTTCTTGACCGCCAGGATAAAACCGCCCATATTGTCGCCCGAGAGCACATAGGTCGCCTTGGAGCCCACGTCGATCTCGGTCGTCGTCTCGGAAGACGCGGCCACATAGGAAACCGTCCAGGTCGAGCCGTCCGCCGCGGTCGCGGTCTTCACCGTGCCCGCCTTTACGTCGGCAAGATATTTCTCAAGAGAACCGGCCGCCTGAATGCCCGCCGCGTGGATCGAGCCCACATAGCGGAACTGACCGGCCTGATGGTTCTCGTCCGAGCCGACAAGACCCTCGTAAACAAACCCGTATTTGGCGCAGTTCTGCTTGAACCAGGACTCATAGGTCATGGAAGTGCCGTTTACCGTAACCTTCTTCGAGCCGTAATTGAAGCCGTAGGTGCCCGAATCGCCGTTGATATAGAGCCGCACCACGTTGCCGGTCACCATGCCGTCGGTCAGGGCGGAGGCATAAGCCGCCGTATAGGCATATACCAGGAAGGTCTTGCTCGTTTCCGAGACCGATTCGAAGGTCGTGATCAGGGCGTCAAGCGCGTTGAACGCTTCGATGCGGAGGAAGTGCCCCGCGGTGGGAGCGGGGAACTTTGCGGAAACCCGCTCAAAGCCGGCCGCCTTCACATCTTCATACTTGGTTTCGTTGGTGCCCTGGAAAAGCTTATCGGTCTGATAGGCATAGGGGTGGGTCCCGTTGATCAGAATCAAAGCGCCGTTTCCTGCCGTATCGCTGTTGACCGTCACCTTGCCGTCCTCACCGGCGACAGAGGGAGTCTCAGTCAGCGAAGGATCGACCGGATCGACCGGAGGCTTCGGGGTGGTGGCAGGGGGCGTGCTGCTGGTCGGTGTCGAGGAGCTGACCGCAGGCGTGGTGCTGTCGGTTCCGTCGGAGGTGTCGGTCACGGCCGGATCGCTCGAACTGCCGGGCGTCGTGGTGTCGTCCCCTCCCGAGCTTGCCACAATCACGATCACAAGAATGACCACAACAAGGACCAGCGCAAGAATCATAATCAGCATGCCGAGCGATTTTTTTGTCTTGGGGTTTGGGGTGTTGTTCTTTTCGTCCATTTTCTGTCGTTTCCTTTCGGGCAGAAGAACCGCCGGAGCCTGTCCGCCCGCGCTTTTCCCTGCCAAAATTTCTCTCTTTTTCCGCATTTTGCGGTTCAAGAGTATTGTACACCAACAGTCCTCGGACTATATTAAGTTTCGTTGAACAAATTGTTAATTTTTGACGTTTTAGGAATCTTCCCGGGACCGGATCACCAGCTCGAGCGAAAAGGTGCCGGCCGCCGCTAAGGTCAGGGAAACGACCGCCTGCCGGAGCATGGCCATGCCGCTTCGGACCGCCGCGCAATACTCGCCTACGGGCGCCGTTTGGACCGAATAAATTATGTAGAGCAGAAGGGCGAAAATCATGGCCAGAAACAGATAGAGCAGACCGGCCGACAGCCTGTGAAACGCGTATTTCAAAATACCCCTCCTTTTATCATTTCGGATATCTTTTCGGATTGGCCGAGAAAAAATTCGGAAAAACCGAGAAAAAACCGCGCCGCCCGCGGCGGCCTTTCTCCGCCCCGAGGCAAGCCTCAGGGGCGGAGGGCACAGGGCCGCGGATTCAATAAAATCTCTCTCCGTGTTCATTGTAACAGAACGGCACTTTCCCCGCAAGGACAAATTGTTTCCTGCCGTGACAAAAAATTTCAAAAAAGCGGTTGATTTTTGGCGGAAACTTCTGTATAATAGCAAAAGTAAGCTGTGATTCTATGGCTTTTTGCGAAAATTCGAATCTGCCAAAAATTTTTGTTGATTCGGAATCTACCGAAATCGAGCCGTCCGGCTTGCCCGTCGCCCTCTCGCCCTCCGCCTGCGCTTACACGAGGGGAAAAGGCTGTGAAATGTGTGAAAAATTTTGTTGTAAGGAGATAACGATCATGAGCAACGAATGCAAGTGCGAATACGCCATGAGCCAGGAAGTAGCGGCTATGTGCAAGGTCGCCAAAGGCCCCGATCACGGGCCGGCTCCCATCCCGGAGGAGGGGAAATGGGTTCAGTCCAAGGAAATCCGCGATATTTCGGGATACACCCACGGCATCGGCTGGTGCGCTCCCCAGCAGGGCGCCTGCAAGCTTTCCCTCAATGTCAAGAACGGCATCATCGAAGAGGCGCTGGTCGAAACCATCGGCTGTTCGGGCATGACCCACTCGGCCGCCATGGCCGCCGAGATCCTTCCCGGCAAGACGGTTCTCGAGGCGCTGAACACCGACCTCGTCTGCGACGCCATCAACACCGCGATGCGCGAGCTGTTCCTGCAGATCGTCTACGGCCGCACCCAGTCCGCGTTCTCTGAGGGCGGGCTTGTCATCGGCGCTGGCATGGAGGACCTCGGCAAGGGCACGAGAAGCATGGTGGGCACCATGTACGGCACCAAGGCCAAGGGCGTCCGGTATCTCGAGATGACCGAGGGCTACTGCACCCGCATGGCGCTCGACGCCGACGATCAGGTGATCGGCTATGAATTCGTATCGCTCGGCAAGATGACCGACTTCATCAAAAAGGGCATGGAGCCCGGCGAGGCCTACGAGAAGAGCAAGGGTACATACGGCCGCTTTGCCGATGCGGTCAAGTACATCGATCCTCGCAAGGAATAAGGAGGGATAGAGAGATATGGCACAGTTTGAAGGTTACGAAAGACGCGAGGCGAAGATCCTCGCGACTCTGAAAGAATACGGAATTTCCGCGATCGACGAATGCAAGGAGATCACCCTTGCCAAGGGCATCGACTGCGACGCCATCGTCCGCTCCACCCAGCCCATATGCTTTGAAAACGCCGTCTGGGCCTACACCGTCGGCGCCGCCATCGCCGTCAAGAAGGGCTGCGTCAAAGCGGCCGATGCGGCAGCTGCCATCGGCATCGGCCTGCAGGCCTTCTGCATTCCCGGCTCGGTGGCCGAAAACCGCAAGGTCGGCCTCGGCCACGGCAACCTCGGCGCCATGCTGCTCTCCGACGAGACCGAATGCTTCTGCTTCCTCGCCGGACACGAGTCCTTCGCCGCCGCGGAGGGCGCGATCAAGATCGCACTCAACGCCAACAAGGTCCGCACAAAACCCCTGCGCGTCATTCTGAACGGCCTCGGCAAGGACGCCGCCATGATCATTTCGCGCATCAACGGCTTTACCTATGTGAAAACCGCCTTTGATCCCTATACCGAGACGGTCACGGTCCTTTCCGAGACCCCCTATTCCCAGGGCCCCCGCGCCGACGTCAAGTGCTACGGCGCCGACAACGTTCCCGAGGGAGTTGCCATCATGAAGCTGGAAAACGTCGGCGTTTCGATCACCGGAAACTCGACCAACCCCACCCGCTTCCAGCACCCCGTCGCCGGCACCTATAAAAAATGGTGCGTCGAGAACGGCGTGAAGTATTTCTCGGTGGCCTCGGGCGGCGGCACCGGCCGCACCCTCCACCCCGACAACATGGCCGCCGGCCCCTCCTCCTACGGCATGACCGACACGATGGGCCGTATGCACTCCGACGCACAGTTCGCCGGCTCTTCCTCGGTTCCCGCGCACGTCGAGATGATGGGCCTCATCGGCATGGGCAACAACCCGATGGTCGGCGCCACCGTCGCCTGCGCTGTTGCGGTTGAGGAAGCCTGCAAGTAAGCGCAAATAACGCGGAAAACAAGGAAAGTCTGACAAACAGAGCCTTTGGGGAAATAAGCTCCAAAGGCTCTGTTTTTGAATCCTTAGCCCCGCCCGCTCGGATTCTATAGTTCTAGACCCCGTCTTCTCGGATTCTGTAGTTCTAAACACCATCCGCTCGGATTCTATAGTTCTAAACCCCGCCCCCTTTGGTTTTGTCTTCCTTCCCCGCAGGCCGGGCGCTCTCGTCGTTTTTGGAACAGAGTCGTTTTTAGAGCAGAGTCGTTTTTAGAACAGAGCGCCCGGCCTGCGGGGCTTTTTCTCTCTCTCTCTCTGCGGATCTCCCGGAACGAATCCCTCCGGCAGAAAGCACAAAACAAAAAGGGCCGCGGCGCCGAAAAACTTTGAGCCCCGGCAGAATTCTCTTTCGCCAAAAGCGATTGACAATCAAAAAAGCTTGTGGTATACTGTTGTTGTCCTAAATAAATTCTCGAATGTCCTGTTTTTAAAACGGCAGATTTTCGGGTACACCCGGTCTTTTTGCCAAGCGGCAGCAGGCGCCGGGCCGGACAGGACGAAAAAGACAAATGCCGGCCTACCCGTCCGGCCAAAAGGAGTCGCCATGAAAAAGATTTTCGTTCTGCTTCTGATCCTCTTTCTTCTGGCGATTGCAGTGAGCGTCTCTCCGATTCTCCCCTATTTTCAAAGCCTCGGAGCCGCGCCCGACCCTGAGCCGACCGGAAACGCGGACACAGGCGGCGCCGCTTCAGACAGTACAGGCACCGACAGCGCCGCTGCGGACCGCACAGACACGGATAGCAGCACGGACACGGATACCGGGGAGACCGCCGGCACCGGCGAGAGCGCGCCGGAGGACGACGGGGAGAAAACACCGAGCCGGAAGGCGATCCTCTTCGCCGTGATTCTGTCGGGCGTGACGATCGTCGTTGCCCTTGTCGTTCTGATTCGAAAATCCGACCCTGACCGCAACTGAAGGAGCCGCATGGACATCAATAAACTTACCGGACCGGAGCTCGCCTATTTCGGCGACGCGGTGATCGAGCTTCTGACCCGCGAGCATCTGCTCGCCTCGGGTGTCACCGGAGTGGGAGCCTTAAACCAAAAAGCGCTCCGCTATGTGCGCGCCACCGCACAGAGCGAGGCGCTGGAACGCATTCTACCCCTTCTCACCGAGGAGGAGACGGCGGTCTTCAAAAGAGGACGGAACAACCACGTCTCGGCCGTTCCGAAGAGCGCCACGGCCTGCGAGTACCGCCGGGCTACCGGCATGGAGGCCCTGTTCGGCATGCTCTGGCTCTCTCACAGCGAAGCGCGGGCAAGAGAGCTCTTCGCCGCGGCCTATCCGCCGGATACGCTCCTTTCCCCGTAGCCTCTCTTTTTCTCTTCGTTTTTTCATTCGCATCTCTTCGCGCCCGCGTCTTTTCGCGCCCGCGTCTTTTCGCGTCCGCGCCTCTTCGCGCCCGCGTCTTTTCGTGCCTTGCTTTTTCTTCAACGTCTTTTCCCCTCCCGGACGATCCTTCCCGGGAGATTATCCCCGGCACTTCCCGCGCCTCTTAAAAATCCTATCTTAAAATCCTACAGGAGAAAACACGATGTATTATCTCGGAATTGATCTGGGCGGAACCAACATTGCCGCCGGCGTGGTCGACGAAAACTACAACATTCTTCTTAAGGGCTCGGTTCCCACTCTGGCCAAGCGGCCGATCGACGAGGTGATGACCGACATGGCGAATCTCTGCAAAAAGCTGATCGCCGACGCCGGCCTCACCCTTGACGACATCGCCTACGCGGGCATCGCTTCCCCCGGCACCTGCAACAGCGAGACCGGCGTGGTGGAGTTTTCCAACAATCTGGTCATGTACAACTATCCGATTGCCAAGGTTCTCTCCGAGAAGCTCGGCGTCAAGAAGGTCTATATCGCCAACGACGCCAACAGCGCCGCTCTGGCCGAAGCGCTGGTGGGAGCCGCCACGGGAGCTTCCTCCGCCATCATGGTGACCCTGGGGACCGGGGTCGGCGGCGGCATAGTCATCGACGGCAAAATCTACTCCGGCCACAACCATGCCGGAGCCGAGCTGGGCCATATCGTCATCGAAACCGGCGGCCGTCCCTGCACCTGCGGGCGCAAGGGCTGCTGGGAGTCCTACTCCTCCGCCACCGGGCTGATCAACATGACGAAGGAAAAGATGGCCGAATGCCCCGACTCGCTCATGTGGGAGCTCTGCGGAGGCGACCTTTCCAATGTGGGCGGAAAAACCGCCTTTCAGGCCAAGAGGAAAGGGGACCCGGCGGGAACCGAAGTGGTGGACCGCTACATATACTATCTGGGAACCGGCCTCACCAACATCGTGAACATTTTCCAGCCCGAGATCCTCTGCATCGGCGGCGGCATCTGCAACGAGGGCGAATATCTGATGGCCCCCCTGCGCGAGATTGTGGCAAAGGAAAACTTTGCCCGCAACAGCGCGGTTCAGACCGAGATCCGCCGCGCCGCGCTCGGCAATGACGCCGGCATCATCGGCGCCGCCGCGCTCGGCCGCTGAAAAGAATTTTACGCGGGGGACTTTTGAAAAAGTCTCCCCGCCCCCAAAACATTCGGAATAAGGGGTATACGAGAAAGGACGGGCGAAGGGACGCGACGGCGGGCCGGAAAAAACCGCAAGCCGATCCGGCCGCATGTCTTTTTCTTACAAAAGAACCGCGAAAAGACCGGGAACCGTCAAAGACCCCGAAAATCACGCAAAACCTTCCCGGATAAATGTGAAACGCCGTAAATACCGAACGTAAAAAAGCGCACCCGTCCAAAACGGATGCGCTTTTTTATTTCTGCAAAAAAGATTCCGGCAAAAAAACATTGCCGCATAACGCACAATAAGAGAAACCGATCAAAAACGGTTTTTTTCCCCCTCCGCACGCCGCATCCAGCCTTCCGGAAGGGAGGTCAGCGGAGCGGGGAGCGCAAGCGTCCTTCCGATTTCGGCAAAGGCGGCGGCAAGCCCTGCGTCGATACGGCCGTCGGCGTCGGGAGAGAGATTCAGCATAAAATTGATGTTTTTCCGAAAGCATTCCTCCGCCTTGCCGCGCGTCCACACGGCGCTTTTGGGGGGCGTCGTTTTCTCGCTTGTCCGGTAGAACCAGGCCTCGGTGAGCTTGTTGCAGGACACGCCCGGCCCCTGAAAGTCCGCCCCGGCCTCCTGTCCCGCCGCGTTTTCAAAGAAGACGACGTCGCTTCCCTCCAGCGTGTCCGACCCGCCGATGTTGAGCAGAAGGCAGTCGGGCTGAAGGCTTTTCACCAGCGCGTCGAGACGGGCAAAGGGGAGAGCGGCGTAATCGGGCCCGCCCCAAGGGGCGTTCCAGCCGTCCACAATGAGGAAAGGGATCTCGCCGTATCGCGTCAGAAGCTCGGTGATCTGCCCCTCCACAAAAGCATACTCCTCCTCCCGGAAGGGAAAATTCCGGCGGATTCCCTGTGTCAGGTCGAGAATCGAGAAATAGAGGCCCGCCGCGATTCCCGCCCGGCGGAAAGAGTCGAGATAGCGCTCCACGACGTCGGTTTGGACCGCGGCATTTTTTACCGAGTGCCCGGTCATTTCGGTCGGCCAGAGGCAGAAGCCCTCGTGGTGCTTGGCCGTCAGGGCGGCAAAGCGGCAGCCCGCGCTCTTGGCGACGGCCGCCCAGGCGTCGGTATCGAGCGCCCGGGGCGCCCAGGTCGACTCGTCGAAGGGCCAGCGGCGGGGCTCGCCGCAATTTTCGCAGCCGAATTCCCAGTCCTCCACCTCCGACGAGGCGAACTGCACGCTGGCACTGTTGAAATGAAGGAAGGTGCCGAAGCGCAGGTTGATGAAGTCGAGCTGATTTTTTTCAAGTCGGGTCATATTGTCTGTCCTTTCGTCATTTTCCGGAAAAAACGCCCCTTTTTCGGGAGCGTTCTTTCCGGATTTTACGGATTTTCCACAGGATCCCGGAGTCCCCGGTTATCGCCAAATCGCGCTTATTTTTTTCGTTTTTTCAGAACAACGGCCGTCAGAACAGCGGCTGCTGCGAGAACCAGAACGCCGATTGAAAGACCGATCCATAGGCCGAGTTTCGTATTTTCGCCCTTTTCTCCCGCGGAAGGAGAGGAAGTCCCGTCGGGGGAGGGCGCAGAGGTGTCGGGGGGATTGGGAGTATCGGTCGTTCCGGGCGCATCGCTTTCCGCCGGGTCTTCCGGCTTCTCCTCTCCCGGACCGTCCGCGGCGGCATAATCGACCGCCAGAGCGTAGCGGGCCGCGGTCAGAGCCGCCTTCGCGGCGTCCACTGACTCCTGCGTGCGGGAGGAATCGTTCAGAACAGCCTTCGCGGCCTCAAGGGCGCTCTGCAATGCGGATACGCTCGAAGCGGTGCAGCCCTCGGTATCCAGAGCGCCGTAAAGAGAGACCAGATGCCGCAGGGAGGCGTCCGACAGCCCCTCGACCACGACCGAGGCCATGATCGTATAAGGCGTACCGGCCAACGTCCCGTTCAGAGTAAAGGAGCCGGGCAGGGTCAGCTTCTCTTTCTCCGCCGCGTCCCAAATCACCTCTGCCTCTGCCGTCGTGCGGTCCGAGAAGGTCACCGTGACCGTTTCGGGAAGCGCCTTCCCGGCCTCGGTACGGATCACAAAGGAAAGAGAAAGCGGCGTTTTTTTCGCATAGGTTTTCTTCATTGCTTCGATCTTTTCGTTCAGAGCCTCGGCGAGGGCGTCGGCCTCGCTCTGGCTTTTTACCGTACCGCGGCCCGTGACCGCCTTCCGATAAACCTCGTCCGCCGCCTGCCAGAGCGCGCTGTCGTAGTCGAAGCGGCTGAGCATCTCGAACGCGCCGATCGCCGTGTTGAGAGAAGAAAAATCGAAGGTCCCGCCGCTCTTGTCGGCAAGGAAGATCACCTCCGAAAGCCCGATCA
>CALXKW010000009.1 GCA_944389045.1 uncultured Clostridia bacterium
CGGGACGACCCGCAGAACACGCTCAAGGTCGCCACGGAATTCTCGTCGATCGCCCGGAAGTTTTACGCCTCGCGCGGCCGGGACATCGACATCATTTACCTGAACGGCTCGATCGAGCTGGCCCCGCTTCTCGGCCTCTCGGACGTGATCGTCGATATCGTGGAGACCGGCTCGACGCTTCGGGAAAACCACCTGACCGTGCTCGAAACCATCGTGCCGATCAGCGCCCGCCTCATCGCCAACAAGGCGAGCGCCAAATTCAAGGGCGGTAAGATCGAGCGCATCGCGCGCAACCTTGAGGAACAAACCGCTCAGGCGGCGGCAAAGGCCTGACGGTCTTTCTTTCCCCTTCATGCTCTCCCTGCAAAGTTAAGAGTTGTAAGAAACGAATAAATGCGAAAGGACGCACTCTCCATTTATGATCCGAATTCTGAAATACGGCGAGGCGTCCGCCGATGAAATCTTCTCCCGGAAAGACGCGGCGCGCGGCATCGAAGCGACCGTTTCGGCCATTCTCGCCGAGGTCCGGGAAAAGAAGGACGAGGCGCTCTTCGCCTTCACCGAAAAATTCGACGGCGTCCGCCTCTCTTCTCTGGCGGTCGGCCGCGAGGAGATCGACGAGGCGGTCGCCATGACCGAGCCGAAATTCCTCGAAGTTCTCGAAAAAGCTGCGGAAAACATCCGCGCCTTCCACGAAAAACAGGTGCGGAACAGCTTTCTGCTCCACGAAAAGGACGGGATCCTCCTCGGCCAGAAGGTGACGCCGGTCGACCGGGCGGGCCTCTATGTGCCGGGCGGCACGGCGGCCTATCCCTCCACCGTCCTGATGGACGCCATTCCCGCCAAGATCGCCGGCTGCCGGGAGGTGGTCATGGTGACGCCCCCCGGAAAGGACGGCCGGGTCAATCGGGCAATTTTAGCCGCCGCCCGCACGGCGGGGGTCGATAGGATCTTCAAGGTCGGGGGCGCGCAGGCGATTGCCGCGCTGGCCTTCGGCACCGAGAGCATCCCGCGGGTCGACAAGATCGTCGGGCCGGGCAACGCCTTCGTGGCCGAGGCCAAGAAGCAGGTTTTCGGACAGGTCTCGATCGACATGATCGCCGGGCCGAGCGAAATCCTCATTGTGGCCGACAAAAAGACCAATCCGGCGCACGCCGCCGCCGACCTCCTCTCTCAGGCCGAACACGACAGGATGGCCAGCGCCGTTCTCGTCACCGACTCCGAAGAGCTGGCGCTCGCGGTGCAGAAGGAGCTGGAAAGGCAGCTTCCCCTTCTTTCCCGTGCCGAAATCGCCCGCGCCTCGATCGACAGCAACGGCAAGATTCTGATCGCCCGCTCGATTGAGGAAGCGATCGAGCTCTCCAATTCGCTTGCCCCCGAGCATCTCGAGCTGCTCCTCGACAACCCCTTCGACTATCTGCACGCCGTGCGGCACGCCGGCTCGGTTTTCCTGGGCCGCAGCTGTCCCGAGGCGCTGGGCGACTACCTTGCCGGAACGAATCACACCCTTCCCACCGGCGGCACGGCGCGGTTTTCAAGCCCCCTTTCGGTCGACGATTTCGTGAAGAAGACCCAGTTCACCTATTACACCCCCGAAGCCTTCTCACGCGTGGCCGAAGACGTCGCCCTCTTCGCCGAAAAAGAGGGCCTGACCGCCCATGCGAAGAGCGCCCTCATCCGAACGGAGGATGAGGAAAAATGAGCCGCTTTTTCTCCGAAAAATTCCGCGGCCTGGTACCCTATACGCCGGGCGAGCAGCCGCGCGGCCGGGCCTTTGTCAAGCTGAACACCAACGAATCGCCCTTTCCTCCCTCCGAAAAGGCGATGGCTGCCGCGGCCGAGGCGGCCGGCAGACTCGAGCTCTATCCCGACCCCGCCTGCACTTCTCTTCGCGCGGCGCTGGCCGAGACCTACGGAGTGACGCCCGACGCGGTGATCTGCACCAACGGCTCGGACGAGGTTCTGAACTTCGCCTTCATGGCCTTCTGCGACGAGCGCCATCCCGTCGTCTTTCCCGACATCACCTACGGCTTTTACGAGGTCTTCGCCGCGCTCCATCGTCTGCCCTTCCGGAAAATCCCGCTGGCCGAGGACTTTTCGATCGACCCGGCCGATTATTTCGGCGCGGGCGCCACGATTGTCCTTGCCAACCCCAACGCCCCCACCGGCCTTCTGCTTTCCGCCGCGGCGATTGAGGAAATCGTCGCTTCCAATCCCGGCCATGTCGTGGTCATCGACGAGGCCTATATCGACTTCGGAGGGGAGAGCGTCGTCCCCCTCACCAAAAAATACAAAAACCTTCTTGTGACCGGCACCTTCTCCAAATCCCGCTCGATGGCGGGGGCGCGGCTCGGCTTCGGCATCGGAGATCCCGCCTTGATCGCCGACCTCGACATCCTGCGCTGCTCGACCAACCCCTACAACCTGAACGCCATGACGATGGCGGCGGGGCTCGGGGTTCTCGCCGACGAGGACTACACACGCCGAAACTGCCGCCGTATCATCGAAAACCGCGCCTATACCGCCGAGGCCATGAAAAAGCTGGGCTTTGTTCTGACCGACTCGGCGGCAAACTTCCTTTTCGCCTCCCATCCCGCCGCAGGCGGCGGGGAGCTCTGTGCCGCCCTGCGGGAAAAGGGGATTCTGGTGCGCCACTTCGACTCCCCCCGCATCGCCGCATACAACCGGATCACGATCGGCTCGCGCGGCGATTGCGACGCCCTTCTATGCGCGCTGGCCGCCATTCTCGGCCGGCCCGTCCCGACCGACAATCTCTCGCCGAAAGGAACTACGCCATGAGAAACGCCGAAATCAACCGCCGCACGGCCGAAACCGCTATCTCGCTCTCGCTCTCGCTCGACGGAAGCGGAAGCGGGCGCATCGAGAGCGGCTGTGGCTTTTTGGACCACATGCTCACCCTCTTTGCCCGCCACGGGCGCTTCGACCTCACGCTCACCTGCCGGGGAGACCGCGAGGTCGACGACCACCACACGGTGGAGGACATCGGCATCGCGCTGGGCGAGGCCGTCGCGAAAGCGCTCGGGGACAAGCGGGGAATCGCGCGCTACGGCTTTTTCCTGCTCCCCATGGACGAGGCGCTGATCCTTTCCGCAATCGATCTGTCGGGGCGGGCCTGTCTCTCCTATGAAATCACGCCCACGGCCGAAAAGGTGGGGAGCTTCGACACCGAGCTTGCCGAGGAATTCTTTCAGGGGTTTGTGCGAAGCGCCGCCTGCACCCTGCATCTTTGCCAGCTTTCGGGGCGCAACACCCACCACATCCTCGAAGGGACCTTCAAGGCCTTCGCCCGCGCCCTGCGGGCCGCCGTCAGTTCCGACCCCGCCTTCTCCGGCGAGATCCCCTCGACGAAAGGGGTTCTCTGATGGTCGGCTTAATCGATTACGGCGTGGGCAATCTCTTCTCGCTGAAAAGCTCCTTCGACGCCATCGGGCAGACCGCGGTCGTCAGCGGGGAGAAGGCGGTTCTCGAAAAAGCGGACAAAATCGTCCTTCCCGGCGTGGGCGCCTTCGCCGACGCGGCCGAAAAACTGCGCACTGCCGGACTGGACGAGTTCCTATGCCGCGAGGCCGAAAAGGGAAAGCCGATTCTCGGCATCTGCCTCGGCATGCAGCTTCTCTTCGATTACAGCCTCGAATACGGCAGACACCGGGGTCTCGGCCTGCTCCGCGGGGTGGTACGGCCGATTGCCGACGTCATCCCCGCCGGTCTGAAGATCCCGCACATGGGCTGGAACGCGCTGAACTTCACCCAAAATCCCACGCCGCTCTTCCGCTATATCCGGGAGGGCGATCCGGTCTATTTCGTCCATTCCTATTACGCCGCCGACTGCGGCGACAGGGTGACGGCCACGGCCGAATACGGCGCGCCGCTCACCGCCGCCGTATCCCAAAACAATCTGCACGGCTGTCAGTTCCATCCCGAAAAAAGCGGCCGGGTCGGGCTGAACATCCTGAGGGCATTCTGTGAGGAGAACGAACCATGCTGATCTTTCCTGCCATCGATCTATACGAAAAAAAGGCGGTTCGCCTTCTCCGGGGCGACTACCGGAACATGACGGTCTACAGCGACAGTCCGGCCGCCGTGGCGGACGATTTCGTTAAAGAGGGGGCCTCCTGCCTGCACCTCGTCGACCTCGAGGGAGCACGCGACGGCGGAACGCCCAATCTTTCTGTCATCGAAGAGATCCGCCGAAGGACCTCTCTTTTCCTCGAAGTCGGGGGAGGCATCCGCGACGAAAAGACGGTGCGCCGCTATCTCGACGCCGGAGTGGATCGGGTGATCCTCGGCACCGCGGCCGTGACCGACGAGGCTTTCCTGAAGGAAGCGCTCGGCCGATACGGCGATAAAATCGCCGTGGGCGTCGATATCCGGGAAGGGAAGGTGGCCATCCGCGGCTGGACCGAAACCTCAAAGCTCGACGGCTTCGCCTTCTGTGAAAAACTCCAAAAGCTCGGCCTCTCTGCCCTGATCTGCACCGACATCGCAAAGGACGGGGCGATGGAGGGAGCCAACCACGCCCTTTACCGCGCCCTGTCGGAAAAGCTCTCGCTGAAGCTCGTCGCCTCGGGCGGCGTCTCGACCCTCGAGGACGTGAAAAGGCTTTCGGCCCTCGGTCTCTACGGCGCCATCATCGGAAAAGCCTACTACACCAAAGCCCTTTCGCTCCGAGAGGCCATCGAGGTGGCGCAATGATTACAAAACGCATCATCCCCTGCCTCGACGTCCGGGACGGCCGCGTGGTCAAGGGAGTCAATTTTATGGGACTGAACGACGTATCCTCGCCGGTCGAGCTGGCTTCCTATTACAGCGAGCACGGCGCCGACGAGCTGGTCTTTTACGACATCACCGCCTCGGCCGAAGGCCGGAGGCTCTTTACCGACATCCTCTGCGAGACGGCCCGCCGGGTCTTCATCCCGCTCACCGTAGGGGGCGGCATCAACACCCTCGACGATTTCGACCGGGTTCTGAAATGCGGCGCCGACAAGGTAAGCGTCAATTCGGGCGCCCTGCGCAACCCCGGGCTGATCGGGGAGGCGGCCAAGCGCTACGGCAACCAGTGCGTCGTGCTGTCGGCCGACGTCAAGCGGGTGGACGGAAGCTTCCGCGTCTTTGCCAAGGGCGGACGCGAGGACACCGGACGTGAGGCCATCGAATGGATCCGCTCGGGCGTCGAAGCGGGGGCCGGCGAAGTGGTGGTCAACTCGATCGACACCGACGGGGTCAGGCGCGGCTTCGATCTCGAACTGCTCGCAGCCGTCACCGACGCGGTTTCGGTGCCGGTCATCGCCTCGGGCGGAGCCGGCTCGGCCGACGACTTCGTCACCCTCTTCAAGACGCTTCCCCGGGTCGACGCCGGCCTTGCGGCCTCGGTCTTCCACTTTGGCGAAATCGACATTCCCACTCTGAAAAAAACCTTGGCGGAGGCGGACATCCCCATGCGGCTCTGAGCCCTCCTGCCAGGAAAGGAAAGAACAAGCATGCTGAACATCGACGATCTGAAATTTGACGAAAAGGGGCTGATCCCCGCCGTGGTGATCGACGCCTCCTCCAAACGCCTTCTCACCCTCGCCTACATGAACCGCGAGAGCCTCGCGCTCTCGATCGAAAAGGGGCTGACCTGCTTCTACAGCCGCTCGCGCGAAACCCTTTGGCTCAAGGGAAAGACGAGCGGGAACTACCAGCACATCCTCTCCATCACGGCCGACTGCGACCGGGACGCGCTTGAAATTCTCGTGAAGCCCGACGGCCCCGCCTGCCACCTCGGCACGGCTTCCTGCTTCGAAGCGCCGCTCTGGCAGAGCGGTCTGCCAGAGCCCTTTTCTCTGGAGGGGCTGATGGAGCTGATCAAGGGCCGCAAAACCGAGAAAAAAGAGGGTTCCTACACCACCTATCTCTTTGAAAAGGGGCTCGACAAGATTCTCAAAAAGGTAGGCGAGGAAGCCACCGAGGTCATCATCGCCGGCAAGGCAGAGGACAAGAAGGAAACGATCTACGAGATCGCCGATCTTGCCTATCACGTTCTCGTGCTGATGGCCGAGGCGGGCATCTCGCTTGACGACATCCGCTCGGAGCTTGCGTCGCGCCACGTCATCGACAAAAAGGTCAAGCAGGAGAAAATGACGACATGATCCGCTGCGACTTTCACGTCCACACCTCCTTCTGCGACGGGGAAAACACGCCCGAGGAGATGGTCCTCGCCGCCCTCGAAAAAAAAATAACCCGGCTCGGCTTCTCGGGCCACGCGCACACTCCCTTCGATGAGCGCTACTGCATGTCGCCCGAGGGAACCCGCCGCTATTATGAAACGGTGCGGGCACTCGGAGAAAAATACCGGGAAAGGATCACGATCCTCTGCGGGCTTGAGCAGGATCTCTATTCCGATCCGCCCGGGCCGGGATTCGATTATCTCATCGGCTCGGTCCACTACCTGAAGATCGGGGAGGAATATCTCCCCCTCGACGAGACGGCGGAAATTCTGACCGAGGCGGCCTCCCGCTTCTTCGGCGGAGACATGCTCGCGCTGGCCGAGGCCTACTTCGACTCGGCGGCCTCGCTCGCCTCCCTTCGCCCGACGGTGGTCGGCCATTTCGACCTCATCACCAAGTTCAACGAAAAGAACGCGCTTTTCGACGAGAACGATCCGCGCTATCTTGCGGCGGCCAAAAGGGCGGCCGACGCGCTTTTGGAAACCGGCGCCCTTTTTGAAGTGAACACCGGCGCCATGTCGCGCGGCTTTCGCGCCGCGCCCTATCCCGGCAGGGCGATTCTCTCCTATATTATAGAGAGGGGAGGGAAGCTCCTTCTCTCGAGCGACGCCCACAACGCCGCCGGCCTGCTCTACGGGTTCGACCGGGGAGAGGCCTTCGCCGCTTCGCTCGGCGGCTTATTCGTCACTCTGTGATCGCGACGGCACTCTGTCCCGACCGGACTAAAGCCGTTTGAACGGCCTCTCTGGCGGCATGCCGACCGTTTTTTAAAAAGCGCTTCCGTAATTACCCGTAAAAAAGAAGTTCGGCGGCCTCCGTGACGGACATAGACCGGCGAACAGACCATCCCATACAATCCGCAAAACAAAAAAGCCCTCTCACGGCAAAATGAGGACGATTTTTACGCACTTTCTTGCTTTTTCTTTGATTATTTAATATTTTTTGTTGATTTTTAGTTGTATTTAGTAGTAAAATTATGCTAAAATGATATTGTATTCTACCCGCATGGGTCATTCGGCGGTTACCGACCGCTTAGGAAAGGATTTGTCCGTTATGAAGAAACTACTCGTTCTCCTTCTCGCCCTGCTGATCGCGGCGCTTCTTGCGGCCTGCGGCAACGGGGACAACACCACGCCGACCACCACCGACTCCACCGCTCCGACCGCCGGCTCCTCCACACCCGAAGCCTCCGGAACCGAGGCGCCCGTCAGCACGACGCCGACCACCACCGAGCCTCCGGTCACCACCGAGCCTCTGCTCCCCGGCACCGACATTCTGAACGGCGATTTTGAAAACATGGCCATCAACCCCAGCTGGCAGGGGGCTAACGCCTGCGCGTTTGAGGAACATGTGGCGCTCGATTTCCATGTGGCGCTGGTCGTTCAGATGATTGCCTGCGACAACGGCATCTACGAACAGCTCATCCTGACCACCGATCCCGATTCCGATTCGAACCAGACCAACTGGGAGCTCAACGCCGATTACCGCTGGGTCGTGGAGATCGACGGTGAGGAGATCGAAATCGAACGCTTCTCGATTCTCAACGATCAGGTCTCGGGCTATGTGCGTATGGATCTTGGCGCCGACTGGACCTATTCCGACGAAGTGGACGAGGACGGCTACCACTCCTACGACATCTGGCTCAAGATCTATGACGACACACAGAATAAGCTCGCCTTCTGGGCTTATCTCACCGATCCCAACTGGAACGGCTCTTATGATTTTGCGAAGCCCGAACCGATTGTCATGATCGATGACGAGAACCGCGATCCCTCGCATATCGCGCTTCCGGCCGACAGCATGACGCCCCTTGCAGGACCTGCGGGCATGTCGAACGAGACCTACAATTACCTCTTTGACGGAAACGTCCGTTCCAAGCTCTGCACGAACAACACCACCGATCCGATCGACATGATGTTCGACGATACCGTACATATCGTCTCCTATTCGATTGTGAACGCCAACGACAACGAGACCTATCCCGAAAGAACGCTTCTCGAATGGAAGCTTTACGGCTCGATGGACGGCGCTCAGTGGACCGAGATCGACAGCCAGAGTCTCACCGAGGCTGACAGCACCAACTATCTTGAACATAATTTCGTGCTGGATGAGGAAGCGGAGTACAAATACTTCCGGTTCGAGCCGATCGTTACCGCCATGTATCAGCTTTCGGAGATCGTTTTCTACACGACGGCGGAATATATGGAATAATCGAAACCAAACATCCGCCGACGGCGAGGCGAATCCCCGGCCCCTCCGGGGCGTGCGGCGGCGAGAAACCCGCGGCAGGACGGCCGTCGGAAAGAGAAATTTCCTCTCCGGCAGGACGGCCTGCCGTCCCTGTGTTTCACGGTATACGCCCTTCTTTTTGATGCAAATCCGTCGGAATTCAAAAAATATTGAAAAAAAATCTGTAGATTGTTTACTTTTTTATCCGTGATAGAGGGTTGCATATTGCCGTAAACTGTGTTATAATAGGAACACGATAATCGGCAGGTTTTTCTTTTGAAGACTCTGCCATATCAAAACTTTTATTCGACCGGCCTCCGCCGGTCATCCGCCGGCTCCGGTGTCTGTCCGGACAAACGGCGAAAGAAAGGAAAGGTTACATAGTCATGAAAAAGCTGATTGCTGTTCTGCTCGTTGCTCTTCTGGCGATTGTACTTGTTGCCTGCGGCGGCGATGATACAACTACGCCGACAACAACTCCGGGCGGAACTACACCGACAACAACTCCGGGCGGAACCACGCCGACCGAAACCACGCCGACCGGAACCACACCGGCAGAAACCACACCGGCAGAAACCGATCCCGTCGAGACCTCTGAGGGCATCGACATTCTGAACAATCTCGACGATCCCGATTACAACGTCATCAACGGAAACTACGACGGCAACCTCAACGCCTTTACGTTTGAAGACACCCACGCCAGCCTCGACTTCCATGTCGCGCTGGTCATCCAGATGGGCGAGAGCGTTGCCTACGGCGTTTATGAGGATCTCTTCACCACGCTGTCGGCAGACAACAACGACACCTGGGAAGCCAACCCCAACTACAAATGGGTAGTTACCGTCGACGGCAAGGATATCGAGATCACCAGATTCTCGCTCTTCAACAACAGAACCTCCGGATGGATTCGTATCGACCTCGGCGAGGATTTCTCGTTTGACAACTATACGTACGACGAGAACAACCAGCACGAGTTCGACATCAGCATCAAGATCTACGGAACCGACGGTAAGGTCGTGTACTACGCTTATCTGACCGATCCCAACTTCAACGGTCCGTATGTTCACACGAAGCCCCCGAAGGTCGAAATGATCGACGATGCGGATCGTCCTTCGAATCTCGTGGCCATCTCTTCTGCCGACATGACTCCTCTCAGAGGTCCCCAGCCCGCTTCTCAGGAAGACTTTGAGAACCTCTTTGACGGCGACGTCCGCTCCAAGCTCTGCTACACCGGCGACGGCGAGGATAACGCCATCGAAGTCATGTTCAAGTCGCAGCAGACCATTTCCGGCTTCTCGCTGGTCAACGCCAACGACAACAGAGCAAGCTACGGCAGAACGGTTCTCTCCTTCTCGCTCTACTGCTCGGATACCGGTGCTGACGATTCTTGGACAGAGGTTGTCACCTATGACGGAACCAACGAAGACGGCACCCCCATCGACAAGAATACGGACGAAATCAGCGCCAACTATCTCGAGAGATATTATGCGCTTGAGGAGCCTATTACCGCAACCTACATCAAGCTTGTGGTCAACAACGGCGAGATGTATCAGATCGCTGAGCTTCTCTTCTGGGTTGAGAACTGATAGATAGGCATACCATTGTAAAATAAAAAAGACAGGCGAAACGCCTGTCTTTTTTTGTTTTGCTCTTACTTTTTTCTGCCGTCCCGCTATTCTGAATTTTTCGGTATATTTACCGTATATATAATTACAGTATATATAATTACAGTGAAGCCGATCTGCGTAAGACAACCCTTTGTAAGTTTTGCGTACGCCCTTTCCCGTTCGCGCCGAATTGGCGCATACAAAATTCCCGTCCGCGCCGAATCTTTTCTGCGTATACTACACACAACGAATATGTATTGGGAGTCCCGTATACAGGCATTCTGTAAATCGCCCCCGAGAGCACGGCCCAATGCCTGCCGAATCGTCTCTGTTTTTCCCGTTTTGTTCCATCTTTTTCTCTTTTCTACTGTTTTCTTTTTTTGCGGCTTTGCCGGCAAAGATCCGGCTGCGTTTCCCCGCTTTTATGCCCGAAGCCGTTCGGCCTTCTTTTTATCAAAACCAACCGTCCGCCTTCGGTTGCTCACGCATCCCGACATCCTGCGGACAATCTTTTTTCCCACCTTAAGAAAATGCTTTTTTCCATAATTCGGCGAAATTTGCGCATACGAACTGGATATAATAGAAGGTGAAAAGCAATGAGAAGGGGAAACAGCATGAAGGAACTCAAAGGCAGAGGCGTTTTCGGCGATTATGCCGAGGGCCCGCTTCTGTTTCAGAAAAAGAGGAAAGCGCCCCCCGCTAACAGCCGCGGGCATGACCGGGCGGTCGAGGAGGAACGCTTTTGCAACGCGCAGAAAAAAGCAAAAGACGCGCTTTCCGCGCTTTACGAAAGCGCACGCGAATCGGTGGGCGAGGAAGAGGCGCAGGTCTTCGCCATTCACAGAATGATGCTTGAAGATCCGGATTTTCTGGCCGAGGTCGAAGAAGAACTCTCACAGGGCGTCACGGCCGAATACGCGGTCTATGCCGCTTCGGAAGGTCTCGCCTCGCTCTTAATCTCTTCCCGGGACGATTACATGCGGGAACGGGCGCTCGACGTCCGGGACGCGGCGGGCCGGATCATTTCCCTGCTCACAGGTGAAGAAAACAGTGCGCTTTCTCTGGCCGATGCCGCAGAACCGGTCATTCTCTGCGCCGAAGATCTGACACCCAGCGAAACCATGGGACTGGACAAAAAGAAAATTGCCGCCTTTGTCACCGCCGCGGGCTCGGCCAACTCGCACACCGCCATTCTGGCCCGCAGTCTCGGCATTCCCGCTCTGGTGGGAGTCGGGGAGACGCTTTTCGGTCTTACGGAGGGTTCACGCGCTTTTGTGATCGCGTCCGAGGGCCGCCTGCTCGCCGACCCCGACGAGGCCACCCTCCTTATGCTGCGGGAGCGGAAAAAAGAAGCGGAACAGGCCCGCCTGTCCTTCGAATCCGCCCGGGGCAAGCCTCTCTTCAACAAGGAGGGGGGACGGATTACCGTCTATGCCAACATCGGCAGTGCCGACGAAGCCAAGCGCGCCATAGCCGCCGACGCCGAAGGGATCGGGCTCTTCCGTTCGGAATTCCTCTATATCGGCCGAAACGCGCCGCCCGATGAGGAAGAGCAATTCGCGGCCTACCGTCTGGCGCTCGAGAGCGCCGGCGGCCGACGGGTCGTCATCCGCACGCTCGACATCGGCGCGGACAAGCAAGCCGACTATCTTGCCGCCCCGAAAGAGGAAAATCCGGCGCTCGGCGTCCGAGGCATCCGGCTTTGTCTTGTCCGGCCCGAACTGTTTGCCGTCCAGCTTCGGGCCCTCTTAAGGGCCGCGCCTTACGGCAAGCTGGCGATTCTCTTCCCGATGATCGCCTCTCGGGGGGAGGTCGTGCGGGCAAAAGAAGCCCTTGCGGCCGCGGCAGATTCACTTGCCGCCGAAAAAATACCCTATTCCGACGACGTCGAGATCGGCGTCATGATCGAAACCCCCGCCGCCGCGCTGATCAGCGAGGAGCTGGCGGAGGAAGTCGACTTTTTCAGTGTGGGAAGCAACGACCTATCGCAGTACACGCTGGCCATCGACCGGCAGAATGCCGCCGCTGACGCTTTTTTTGACCCTCACCACGAAGCGGTGCTGAAGCTGATCACCTTGGCCGCCGACAACGCGCATAAAAAGGGAATTTGGATCGGCATATGCGGGGAGCTCGCCGCCGATCTTGCCCTCACCGACCGTTTTCTCTCGATCCCGATCGACGAGCTTTCGGTCGCGCCGGGCGCAATTCTTCCGCTGAAACACCGCATCCTCAGTCTTACAGGGGAAAGGGCGGCCGACGGGAGCCCGGAAAAGAGGCCTTCGACCGAAAAGTTTTCGACCGGGACGGGGGAGAAAAGCTTCCTTTCAACCGATACCGTTCCAAAGCCGCTTTCAACCGACGGCTCCCGGGCTGACGCCGGTCACGCCGAAGGGGAATTCGCCGAAGCGCTTACGAAAGAAAACAATGAGGGCGCGGAAAAGGAAAGAAACCGGGAAAAACAGAAGGAACCTCTCGCATAAGCCTCGCCCCGCTTAGCCTCGCATTAAAATGTATAAAAGCACTTGTGAGGAGAGCGCGGGATAGAAGGAAAGAAAAAAGGAAGGGCGGCTCTTTTCCCGCCGCACGCTTTCAATAGATTTTCTTCGGCACGGCTTTTTCGCGGACTGGGGCTTCCTGCAGGGTCCGCTTTTACAGGATCTTCTCTAAAATCATTCGCTGGGGCAGAAACCCGTTCTTCTCGTAAAACGCGACGGCGCCTTGGTTGAAGGCCCAGACATTCAGAGTGAGATTGTAGCAGCCGGCCTTTTGGGCAAGCGCGCGACAGGCCTCAAGCAGAGCGCTCCCCACCCCGGAGCGCCGGGCCGAGGCCGCCACGTTGAGGTCGTCGATATACAATGTGGTATACTGCCCCTGTGCGGGATTGGTATTGGGCTTGACCGCACAGATGGCGTAGCCCAGAAGCTCTCCCTCGGGGGTTACCGCCGCCAGAACCGGCTCCTCTTCCTTCCCGAATAAAGCTGCCACCTCCCGGGGCGTAAGCTTGGGGCGGCCCCCGCCGAAGAGATCGGGGCGGCCTGCGGCATGCTGTGCGTGAATGGCTTCAAGAAGCTTTCCGATGGCTTCCTCATCCCCTTTTTCGGCAAGACGAATCGTAAATTCCATAAAAACCTCTTTTTCCGCAAAATTTTTTGCGCAGAGACCCGCCCGGCCTCGCCTTACAAAAACCAAAACCGCCCAAAAGACGGCAGAAAAGCGGTCAGAGAGGCAGAGAGAGAGAGAGAGAGAGAGAGAGTTACCGTCGCTTTGCGGAACAGTCCTATTCTACCAGCATTTCTACGCTCTGTCAAGTAACGGCGGCACTTAACGGCTTCCGGGAAGCAGCTTCCTTTATCTGTCATGCTTTTGTTATGCTTTCAAACCCGACAGACTGCCGGCGAGTAAAATTGGGGCAGAACAATACAGACTACGCGAGGAGCGTCACGCTTTTCCCCGGTTTTTCCGCGTTTTTTCCGGCCGCCGTGTGCTTATCCATCCCGGCACGAAAATTCCAATTGCAAGAAAGGGCCTATCATGACAGGCAAGTTTTCACAAAGCGCCCAGAACGCTCTGCAAAGCGCTCTCGAGGCGGCCCGAGAGCTGGGTCATACCTATATCGGCAGCGAACATCTCCTCCTCGGCCTTCTGGCCGAGCCCGATTCGGCGGCCTCCCGCCTGCTTGCCTCCCGCGGCGTTGCCCGGGAGGGCGTCCGCGCCCGGGTCATCGAGCTTTCGGGAAAGGGAGAGAAGAGCTTTGTCACGGCTAAGGATCTTACGCCGCGTGCCAAAAGCCTGATCGAAAACGCCTTTGCCTCAGCCCGGGAACAGAACCGTGCCATCATCGGCACCGAACATCTCCTTCTGGCGCTGGTGGGAGACGGCGACTCGGTGGCCGCCAAAATCCTTATGAGCGAGGGGGCCTCTCCCGCCGAGCTGAGGGCCGAATGCAGCGCTCTGGTCAGCGGCAATTTCGCCGCCGCCCCCTCCGACAAACGAAACCGGGAAAAGAGAAGAGGCGACGCCGAGGGCGGCGCCCTCAAATCCTACGGCCGGGACCTGACCGCGCTGGCGCGTGAGGGAAAGCTCGATCCGCTCATTGGACGGGGCGAGGAGCTCGAACGGATCATGCAGATTCTTTCCCGCCGCGGCAAGAACAATCCCTGTCTTGTCGGAGAACCCGGGGTAGGGAAGACCGCCGTCGTGGAGGGACTGGCACAGCGCATCGCCTCCCGCCGGGTACCCGAAACCCTGGTCGGAAAGTCGATCGTCACGCTCGACATTCCCTCGATGCTGGCCGGAGCCAAATACCGGGGGGATTTTGAAGAACGGATGAAAAACGTCATGGAAGAGACCCGCCGCAATCCCGAAATCATCCTCTTCATCGACGAGATCCATACCATCATCGGGGCGGGCGCGGCCGAAGGGGCGATCGACGCCGCCAACATCCTGAAGCCCGCTCTGGCACGGGGAGAGATCAAGCTCATCGGCGCCACCACGCTCGCCGAATACCGCCGCTACATCGAAAAAGACGCCGCGCTCGAGCGCCGCTTTCAGGCGGTGGAGGTGGGGGAGCCCTCGGCGGAGGAGACACTTGAAATCCTGCGCGGTCTTCGACCCAAATACGAAGCACACCACAAACTCACCATCGGAGACGACGCGCTCGAAGCGGCGGTCACCCTCTCCGCCCGCTATCTGAGCGAAAAATTTCTCCCCGACAAGGCCATCGATCTGATCGACGAGGCCGCCTCCCACGCCCGGATTCTGGCCTTTACTCTTCCGCCCGCGCTCTCCGCGATGGAACAGGAGATCGCGCGTCTGGCCGTCGAAAAGGAGGACGCGATCCGCGCCCAGCGCTTTGAATTGGCCGCCAGCCTTCGGGATCGGGAGGGAATGCTTATGGAAGAGTACGAGCAGAAGCGGGAGGAATGGCTGACCGAATCGGAGGAAAAGCGCCTTGTCGTCCACGCCGACGATATCGGCGAGATGGTCTCGCGTAAAACCGGTATCCCGCTCCGCCGCCTCACCGACGGGGAAGGGGAAAAGCTGCGCACCCTCGAAGAATCGCTCCACCGGCGGGTCATCGGGCAGGACGAAGCGGTTTCGGCCATCGCCCGCTCAATACGCCGAGCCCGCGTGGGACTGAAAGATCCCCGCCGCCCGGTGGGCAGCTTCATCTTTCTCGGCCCCACCGGCGTGGGAAAAACCGAGCTCTCCAAAGCGCTGGCCGAGCTCCTCTACGGCATCGAGGAGGCTATGGTGCGTCTGGATATGTCGGAATATATGGAGAAGCACAGCGTCTCCAAGCTGATCGGCTCGCCCCCCGGCTATGTGGGTTACGAGGACGCCGGCCAGCTCACCGAGAAGATCCGGCGGCGCCCCTATTCGGTGGTTCTCTTCGACGAGATCGAAAAGGCCCATGCCGACGTCTTCAACCTGCTTTTGCAGATTCTGGAGGACGGACGTCTTACCGACTCGCAGGGACGCACGGTCGATTTCGCCAACACGGTGGTCATTCTGACCTCAAATGCCGGCGCGGAAATCGCGGGGAACGCCCGCCGACTGGGGTTTTCCCCGGTGGGGGATGCGCCGGAGGCCGAAGGGGAGGTCAAAAAGAGGCTGCGGGAGGTTTTCCGTCCCGAATTTCTCAACCGCATCGACGAGATCATCGTCTTCAAACGCCTCGGACGGGAGGAAATCGAGAAGATCGCCGCCCTCCTTCTCTCCGCTCTTGAAAAGCGTCTTCTGAATCTCGGAATTTTCGCCCGCTTTGAACCGAGCGTCACCTCGCTTTTGATCGAAGCCGGGGATACCGACCGTTACGGAGCCCGCCCTCTGCGCCGGGCTCTCGAGCGACAGGTAGAGGACGTGTTGTCTGAGGCTCTTTTAAACGGGGAAATCGCCGAGGGCGACCATCTTCGTTTTTATGCAGAGAACGCTTCTCTCGCCTTTGAAAAGCTCCCCGTTCACGAGAGATAAGATAAAGAGAAAAAGAGAGCATAGAGAGAGATTTTTAAGAAATCCGCGGCCAAGCCCGCGGGTTTTTTGAAAAGCGTATTTATCAAGAAGATTGCTTTCGGGGATCCCGCAAAATCTGTCTCCAAAGGTTTTTTATCGCTCGCGTTCTGCCCGGACGTTTTTGCCGG
The DNA here is from genome assembly GCA_944389045.1 of uncultured Clostridia bacterium. GTDB lineage: Bacteria > Bacillota > Clostridia > Oscillospirales > CAG-272 > RGIG1993. Next base: position 16,204 of record CALXKW010000009.1, read on the forward strand.
CCTTTCAAAAAATATCGCCGTTTTGCCGAGCCAGTCTTGAAAAACCGGCAAAAATACGGTATAATAGCGGCAGGAAAATTATTTTAAAAACGGGGTGGATCGCTATGAAAAAAATACTGACAGTCGCCCTTTTTCTTCTGCTCGTGGTTCTCTTTGCCGTCTCCTGTAAGGACAATGACACGCCCGCCGGAACCGATGGCGGCGATTTGCAGGTCTTTCTGTCGGACGGCAGCTCGGACTATACGCTTGTCTATCCGTTACGCTACTCCTCCTCTTCGGAGGGAGGGCAGGCGGTCGCAGAGCTGAAAGACCTGATCGAGACCAACGTGGGCTCTTTCTGGGAGGTCAAATCCGACTATGTCGCTTCCGAAACCGATCTTTCTTCCTTTGACGGCGCCAAGGAGATCCTTCTCGGCGAAACCAACCGCAAGGAAAGCGCCCTTGCCGCGGCCGGTCTTCGGGAAAAGGACTACGTCATCAAGGTCGTCGACAAAAAGCTGGTCGTCGTGGGCGGCTCCGACGCCGCAAATGCCGCGGCCATCCGCCGCTTTGCCGCCATGTTCTTCAGCAAGCCCCAGACCGCTCTGATCCTGCGGGAGGATTATGTCTACGAATACCGGCACGACTACGCGCTCAATTCTCTCACCCTCGACGGCGTTCCGCTCTCTTCTTTCACGATCGTTTATGACCCTACAACAGAAAGCGACGCGCGCTATTTGCAGAACGCTCTGCTCGGCCTGACCGGCTACCGGCTTTCCCTCTCGACCGACAGCGAAGCGGAGAATACAATCGAGTTTGCCCTATCGAACGAAGCGGGCTGTTTTGCCTCGCTGAAAAACGGCGTTCTCACCCTTTCGGGCGATACCGCGTCGAACCGCGCCGTCGCGGTCTCTCGCTTTATTGACGCGCTCTCTTCGTCCGACTCGGATACGCTGGCGCTCGACAGCGGCTTTTCGATCGACAATACCCTCGCGAACGGCGTGCCGCTGACCGTCTTTGACCTTAACCTCTATTCCACAGGCTATGGGGAAAATTCGGTAAACAACCGCTATCCCCGCCTTATGACGCTGATCGATAAATACCGGCCGTCGATCCTCTGTCTTCAGGACGTCTCCCCCACCTGGCTTTCCAACATGAAAAACGGCCGGGACGGCGTATCTCCTCTCACCGACACCTACGACTATGTCGGCACCGGACGAAACAACGACGACGAGAGCGTCATGCAGGCCATTTTTTACGACAAGAGCCTCTACACGCTGAAGGATTCCGGCACCTTCTGGCTGTCCGAAACCCCCGAATGGGAATCGGTAGGCTGGGACGGCCGCACCCGGTCGATCTGCACCTGGGCGATTCTAACCGAAAAAACGAGCGGAAAAGAATTCGCCGTCATGAACACGATGCTCGATCCCTACGGAAAAAAAGCACAGCGCAACGGAGCGGCCCTGATCTTAGAGCGGGCCGAAGCGCTGGGCGTGCCGGTCATTCTTGCCGGCGATATGCAAAATATCTCCACGAACAGCGTCATCACCACCTTTACCGAGTACGCCTTCAGCAACGCCTCGGTTCTGGCCGACTCCGTGGGGGAGACGGGCGCCACGGTCAACGCCGCTTTTGGCAATGTCAACTCCTTCTCCTCTGCCAGTGATTTTGTTCTGGCCTCCTACGGCGAATTTCAGATCGAATCCTATACCCTTCTCAAGGATCTGGTGGAAGAAGAATATGTTTCCAACCACTGGCCGATTCTGACCAAGCTGGTTCTTGACTGATCCTCTCTCTCTCTGCAAAGCCCCGCCTTCCCTCGGGCATCATCAGCCGCTTTGCCCGCTTACGCCGCCTCGCGATCTTCTTCCGCTTTTTCCTTTGACGCCGCCCGAGCGGCGCCGGTCCCAGGCGGGTAAGACGCCGGATGGCGGACGGGACGGCTTTAGCAGATAAAACGACCGGCGCTCTGTAATTCCCCCGCCGGGTCTTCCCGCATCCCTTTTCCAAAAACGCCGCCTTGCGGCGGAAAGAAGCAAGCATGAAATGGTTTTCCCGTTTATCCATATCGAAATTTTTAGCGCTGGGATTCCTTCTTCTGATTCTTGCGGGAGCTCTTCTTCTCATGCTCCCCGCAGCCTCGGAGAGCGGGAGGTCCACGCCCTTTCTGGATGCGCTTTTTACCTCCACCTCGGCCACCTGCGTCACCGGCCTTGTCCGCTACGACACTGCCACCCACTGGTCGCTTTTCGGAGAGCTCGTTATTCTCCTTCTCATCCAGATCGGCGGTCTCGGCTTTATGGCCTTCGTCTCGTTTCTGATCGAGCTTCTCCGCAAAAAACTCGGACTCTATGAGCGCCGGGTCCTGATGCAGTCGACCGGAGAAAAGAACGCGGCGAACCTGCACCGCCTTCTGCGCCGCATACTCATCGGCACCGCCTTTTTTGAAGGGCTGGGCGCGCTTCTTCTCTCTTTTCGCTTTATCCCGCGCTTCGGATTTCTCCGCGGCGTCTATTACGCCGTCTGGCACGCGGTGTCTGCCTTTTGCAATGCTGGCTTTGACCTGATGGGAGGGAAATTCGACGGCGGGCTCTTTGTCTCCTTCACTCCCTTTGCCACCGACCCTCTTGTCACGCTGACCCTCTCTTTTCTCATTCTGACAGGAGGCCTCGGCTTCTGTGTCTGGAGCGATCTCTGGGATTACGCAAAAAGCCGCCTCGCTCCGCTGCTCTTCCGGATTCAAAAAAGACAGGATCGGGCGGCAGGAGAACAAAAATTGCGGGTTTCGCTTTCGCTTCACACCAAAGTGATTCTCTCCTTTAACGCCTTTCTCCTTCTCGTATCTACGCTCCTCTTCCTTTTTTTTGAGCGGAACAACCCCACCTATGCGGACTACGGTTTCTTTGTCCTCCTGCTGGTCTCCTTTTTTTACGCCGTCACCCCCCGCACCGCGGGCTTCAACACCACCGCGCTTTCCTCTCTTTCCGCCGGCGGCTTTTTTCTCACGGTGATCCTGATGTTCATCGGCGGTTCCTCCGGCTCGACGGCCGGCGGCCTCAAAGTCGGAACATTGGCCGTCATCCTGCTCGGCATGGCGGCGGTTTTCCGGGGAGAACGGGATATCCGCGTGGGCAAACGCCGGATTGGCTCCCTCCTTCTCCATCAGGCGCTGGCCGTATTCGCCTCGTACCTTCTTGTCTCCATCGCCGCGACGCTTGTTGTCTGCGGCTTTGAACCGCACTTACCTTTTCCGGATATCCTGTTTGAGGTGGTTTCCGCCCTCGGCACGGTCGGACTCAGTCTCTCCTCGGCCACACCCGCCCTTTCCGCCCCCTCCGCCCTTGTCCTCATCCTTCTTATGTACGCCGGCCGCGTGGGCATTCTCACGCTGGTGCTCGCGCTCGGAAAGAAAAAGACCGCCTCCACCGTCCGCCGCCCGCTCGACACCATTCTGATCGGCTGACCTGCAAGACAGGAAGAGAGGCCGCTTCCGGCCCGGCCGCTTTTCAGAGCGGTTCGTCTTCACACCGCCCAATTTGCAAGAATTCTTCTTCTGCATGAGCGGCAAAAACCGCGCTCAAAGAAGCGCATGGCCGGTATGATCCGCAAAATAAGCACTCCACGAAGACCGCCGCGAAAATTGCCGCCCATCCGGACGGAGATTCGCTTCATAACAGGAAAGGATTCGCTATGAAATCGGTATTGTTAATCGGCATGGGAAAATTCGGTCAGACCATCGGCCAAATTCTTCTCTCCATGGGGGACGACGTGACGGCAGTCGACCGAAGGGAGGAGATCATCAACGCCATCGCACCTCGCTACTCCGACGCCATGATCGCCAACTGCACCGACATAAACGCACTCAGCACACTCGATATTCCCTCGTTCGACGCCTGCATCGTGGCGATCGGCGACGATTTCCAGTCTTCGCTTGAAATCTCCTCGCTTCTTAAGGAGCTGGGGGCGAAGCATGTGGTCTCCCGGGCCACCACCGAAATCCAGCGCAAATTTCTTCTGCGAAACGGCGCCGACGAAGTGATCTACCCCGACCGGGACATCGCTGAAAAACTTGCCGTAAAGCTCAATGCCTCCCGGGTCTACGATTATGTGGAGCTTTCGAACGACTACGCGGTCTTCGAGCTGGCCGTACCCGCTGAATGGGCCGGACGCACCCTGCAGGAGATCAACCCCCGCCGAAAATACGACATCAATATCCTGACCATCAAGCAAAGCGACGAGGAGGTCTTCGTCCCCGCCGCGCAGTACCGCTTTTCCGAAGGGGACCATATGATCGTGTTCGGCAACATTCAAAAAACCCTCGCTTTCACCAACCGCAGCCCCCGTCGCTGAACCGACCGGTGAATCCGATCTTTATTCGCTTGCGCATCAGCCCGCAGCCTCAAAGAACACGAAAAAAGGCCGATTATCCCATGCGACCGCGGTATCGAGCAGAGAGAGAGAGAGTTGTCTAAAAAAGAGTTGTCTAAAAAATGACCGGGTACGGAACTCCGATTTTCCGTACCCGGTCTTTTGTTCGTGAATAAAGCCGAAAATTTTGCGGGATCCACCGCATTTTCCTGACTTCCTCGGCTCGGCAATCGCCGCCGTTACCTCCGGCCGGTCTCCTCCGCGCCCTTCTGTGCAAGAGCGAGAATCTCTTCATAACGCGAAAGATTGACGTCGCCCTCGATCGAATGCTTCAGACAACCCGCGGCGGCCGCGAAATTGATCGCCTCCTGAAGACCGGTTTTGCGGCCGAGCGAGAAGAGAAGCCCCGCGGCAAAGGCGTCGCCGCTTCCCACCCGGTCCACCACTCTCATGCGGTATTTCGGGGAGGAGACGAAGGCGCGACCGTCGTAATATTTGGCCGAAAAGTCGTTTATTCCCGCGGATATCGTGCGGCGCTCGGTCAGCGCGACCGCTTTCACCGAAAAGCGCTTGCAGAGCGCCTTGGCCAGCGTCTCGTACCCCCAATCGCTCACGTTGTCCCCGTCGACGGCAAGCGGGCTGTAGGAGATACCGAAGAGCGCCGAGGCCTGGCTCTCGTTGGCGATCAAAATATCCACATAGGATAGAACCGTTTCCATGCAGGCCGCGGCCTCCGGAAGGTCCCAGAGTCCCGGCCGGTAGTTGGGGTCAAAGGCTACCTGTACGCCGCATTTCCGCGCGGCCTGGCAGGCGTCGATACAGATCCCGGCGACATTTTCCCCAAGAGCGGGGGTAATTCCGGAAAAATAAAGGAAATCGGCACCGGCAAGAAGGCGCTCCCAGTCAAATTCCGATGGGGAAGCGAGGGAAAGTGCCGAGCCTTCCCGATCGTAAAAGGTTCGGTCGGGGCGCCGGTCGGCTCCCCGCTCCTGAAAGACAAGACCGAGCCGCCCCTTTCCCCGGACAATGCCTCTCGTATCGACGCCCCAGCGGCGCAGTGCCGCGACAGCGCCGTCTCCCAGCGCGTTGTCGGGAAGTTTTGTCGCAAAAACCGCCTCTTCTCCGAGAAGAGCGAGCGAGAGCGCCACATTTGCCTCCGCTCCTCCATAAAACGCGTCAAAGGAATCGGCCTGCACCAGCCTCTTTGTTCCCAGCGGCGTCAGACGCAGCATCATTTCCCCAAAGGTCACGATCTTCATATTGCTTTCCCTTGCCTCCCTTTTACTTTTTGCGTTACCGCGGATCGCCCGCCTTTTTCTCGAAAGCGCGATTTTTCTCTTTCTGTCCGAAAACGGCGGGTTTTGGTTTATTGTAACATGTTTTTCCCGCTTTGTAAAGCGGTATTTCCCGTTTTTTCCTTTTTTTCTCATTGCCACGGCCTGCCGGCTCCGGGCTTTTCGCTTTTGTCTTGAGAAACAAACAAAAAAAGCTTTGTTCCGCAGAATTTTTCCGAACAGAGTGCAGAAGCGGCTGTCCGGCGGAACAAAGCCTTTTTCGGATGTTTATTTTCGATTATTCGTCGGACTTTCAAAAACGATCCGAACTTTTTCGATTCGATTTTTTCGCGCTTTTTTCCGCGGGTCTTATTTGCCCGCGCTGTCGAGGTAGACCACGATCCGGCGGTTGTTCTCAACGCCGATGCTGTTGGTCATCACGCCGGGAATTCCCTGCACCTCCGAATGGATGATGCGGCGCTCATAGGCGCACATCGGCTCAAGGGTCACGCTTCTCTTGTACTTCAGCACCCTTGCGGCCGTGCGTCTGGCAAGGCTTCTGAGCGTCTGTTCGCGTTTGGCACGATAACCCTCGACGTCTACCAGAATCCGGGTGTATTCCCGCTCGTCTTTCTCGTCGACCTTTTTGTTGGCAGCCAGATTGACAAGATACTGAAGCTGGTCGAGCGTGTCGCCGTGATGCCCGATGAGGACGCCGGCCTCGCTTCCCGAGATGTTGATGATCTTATTTCCGTCCTGCCCGTCCTCCACCGAGATCTCGGCTTCAAGACCCATGCCGGAAAGCAGATTCCGAATAAATTCACAGCCGATATCGACCGGAAGCTGCTCGTAGATAACCTTAACCTTTGCCGGCGCTTCTCCAAAGCCCAAAAATCCTTTTTTCGCCTCGGCGATCACCTCGTAGGTCACCTTGTCCACCGGAACGCCGAGTTCGCGGGCGCCGCGTTCCACCGCCAGTTCAACGGTTTTTCCGACTGCCACATATTCCTTTTTCATGGCTTTTATCTATCCCTTTCTCTTTCTCTTTTATTGTCCGCAACCATTCGTCACTTTGTCCCGCCGTTCTGTCCGCCCGGCTCGTCGTCATCCGCATCGATGTTGTGAAGCGAGCGGTACTTCTTCTTGGTATCGAAATTTCGCTGTCCCTTCGGCTCTTTGCCGCGCAGAGCGCGCTCGGCATTCTTGTAATCCTCTTCGGTAAACTTGGGAAAAGGAAAGATCAGCTTTAAGATAAACTGCTGCAGCATACCGATCAGGTTCTGGAAAATCCAGTAGATACCCAGAAGAGCGGGGAATCCCAAGGAGAGAAACGCCGTCATCACCGGCATGCCGATATCCATGATGTTGTTGGCACACCCCTGATCGGGCGTCGCCAACGGCTGGGGATTCAGCCTGCGGGTGAGTTTCATGCTGAGAAACTGCGATACGAAGACCAGAATAGGAATCAGAATCAAAAGGGAGGTAAAGCTCGGTCTTTCCCCCAAATTGAGGCCGAAGAGCGAAAAGTTCGGGATGTTGCTGGTCAGCTCCACCCCTTCCACCTTGCCGGCAATCTGGGCAAGATAGTCCGGATTGTTCAAAAGCGAGGCGATGTCTAACTGACTTCCTCCGTATACGCCGTCCTTGACCGCCGATTCCGCAATGCCGAAGAGCGAGGGGTTCTGACCGATGAATTTCTGAATGTTCTCGATCACCGTGTCGGAAAACCGGCTGATATAGGACAGGGGGCTGATGATGATGTTGTAGATGAAAAGAATGATGGGAAGCTGAATCAAAAGGGGAAGACAACCGCCGAACATATTGTACTTGTTGGCGCGGTACATCTCGTTGATCTCGGCCTGCATCTTCTGCAGAGCCTCCCGATCGTTTTCTCTTCCCTTGTACTTTTTGCGGATAGCCGCCTCTTTGGGTCGAAGCGAGGCCTGCTTCTGCATGTTCTTCTGCTGATAGATCCCGAAGGGAAGCATGACCACCTTGACGAGCAGCGCAAAAAGAAGAATCGCCAGAAGGTAGCTTCCGAGGAAGCTGTCAAAAAACGATAGAACCGACCCGATCGCTTGGCTGATATACTTCATGCAAAATACCGAAGTCCCTTACCGGCCCGCATTTACAAGATTCTTGGCGCTCTCTCTCTGCCGAATGCGGGGGCAAGACTTCTCCTGTTTCCTTTTCGTTCAAAATAAGGTAAATTCCGATCCTGTGTTCCCTCAGCGCTCCGCCGCCGGCCGTCGCCCGCCGCGCCTCTGCGTATGAAGGAAAAAATCGCGCTTTTTTCAATGCCGGCAAGTCAAGCGCATTTCTTTTCCGGCCGCGTATTGTGTTTTCTCTGCGCCGTATCCACTCGGGGGAGCGTTAGAAAAAGGGGGAGGGCCGCCGGCCGACGACATCTGTCTTCATAAAGTTTTTTCAGCCCGAATTTTCGCCCTCCGAAATTTTTTCCTCCGGAACATGGCTTTCGGCCATTTCGGCGGCGATATTTTTTTTCTCGGCAGCTGTTTCCAGCCCTTCTGTCTGTTCGACCGCCTGTGTATTTTGTTCCTGTCGGCGCTTTTTTTCCCGCTCTTCTTTTCTTTTCCGACGTTTTTCCAGCCGTCGCCTTCTTCTTTTGTTGACCGGTACCGGATCATACCCGCCCTTTCCGAAGGGGTTGCAGCGGAGAATCCGAAAGACCGCAAGACAAAGACCGACGATCACGCCCCATTCGAGAATCGCTTCGATCGCGTACTGCGAACAGGTGGGGGTAAAACGGCAGCAGGGGGGCTTTGCGGGCGAGATATATTTCTGATAAAACCGAATCGGCAGAATAAAGAGTTTTTTCAGCATCTCTCTTTCTCTGCTTCCTTTTCTTTTATCAAAAGTCCGATTTTTCCCGCCGCATAGATAAGATCTTTTGTGACCGCGGGCGTTTTGGCGTCCGCACAGGCTTCTCTGGCCGCAAGGACAATCAGCCTGCCGCACAGGATTTCATGCGTTTTGCAGAGCGAACGCCAGGCTTCCCGGATGACGCGCTTGGTGCGGTTTCTTTTTACCGCGCCTCGGATTTTTTTCGTAACCGCAATCCCGACGCGATTGATCTTTTCTTTCCGCGGATGCCTTTTTTGCAAATATCGGGCCTTTTTGTCCTCCAGAACAAAGAGAACGATATGCTTCGTCACGACCTTCTTTCCCTTGTTGTAGGCCTTGACAAAGAGATGATTTTCCTTCAAAACCCCATACTTCACAAAATCACGCTCTTTTCGGAAAGTTCCGCCGAATCCGAAATTCCGCCGCGAAAACAAAAACCCCCGGATCCACCGGAAGATAGCTCCCGACGACTGACGGCGGTTTTGAGTGACATCAATAGGAAAGTCTCGCTCTTCCTTTTTGTCTTCTTCTTTTGAGTACTTTGCGCCCGTTTGCCGTGCTCATTCTTTTGCGGAAACCGTGCTCTTTCTTCCGCTGACGGACCTTGGGCTGGTAGGTTCTAAGCATTTTCACACCTTCTTTCCAATCCTATCTGTCCGGCTTTCCGGACATGGCTTGTTAAACGCCGGGAATCGAGCAGAGAGAGAGAGAGTTCGACCCCGCGTTTTCCCGTTTGCGACAGTTATTATTATAACCATAAATCCCCCTTTTTGTCAAGAACTTTTTTTCGGGTTTCAAATTATAGATAAATCCAAATAGTAAATTTAATATTAAAAAAGTGTAAATATTAGTCGGAAGACAGAACGATACGAAAAAGAGGGTTGCATTTTTTTCTCTTTTCCGCTATAATATAGATAATTATTATTAAATCTAATAAATAGGGGCGTTCTTCGCTTTCTCTCCCGTATCCCCATTTTTTCGCCCCGGCGGCTCTTTGCGGCCCCCGGACAGGGCGGCGGATTTTTTCGCTTCCTCAGCGGAAAATGAGGGATATTTCATTCCCTGACGGGAGTTTATTGCAAAGAGGGAAGGCCGCCCTCCTTTTTTCGGGAAGGAACAGACAGAACATGCAGGAATTGAAAGATCTCTGGCAGAGCGTCATCGCCCGGCTGGAAACCAAATTTTCTCCCATTACGGTAGATCTCTGGTTTCGGGACGCCGAGCTTGTCTTGCTCGACGACGACACGGCCGTCATCTCCCACACCAGTCCTCTCAAAAAGTCAATTATCGAAAAGCACTACATTCCCTCTCTCGCCGAGGCATTTACCGAGGTGCTCGGCTTTCCGGTAAAGATCTTTATCCGTCTGACGGGCGACGCCGCGGCACCGGTCTTTGATTCCCGGCCGGGAGAAGAAAAAAACGGCGGTATGCCGAAGGCCGGCTCCTCCGGCAACGGCTCGGATTTTTCTTCAAACTCCGATCCCGAAAGGAAAACGGGCTTTCCGAACCGAGGGGGTATCTTTCCGGATACTGCCCAAAAGTCCCTGCAGGACGCGCCCACCCCGCCGGATTCATCCCGGCCCGGTTTTCAAAATGACTCCGATTCTTCCATACCGGGCGGCGCGGAGCTCTCCTCTCCAAAAACTTCCCTGTCGGAATCCTATCCTCCCTTCAACAACGAATACACCTTTGAAAATTTTGTAGTGGGAAACTCCAATAAATTCGCTCATGCGGCCTGCACGGCGGTCGCGGCCAATCCCGCCCGGGAATACAATCCCCTCTTCATTTACGGCTCCTCCGGTCTCGGCAAAACTCACCTTCTCAACGCGATCATGAACGAGATCCGGAAAAATTATCCGAACGTCGTCATCATCTATGTGAAGGGCGATGAATTCACCAACCAGATGATCGAAAGCACCGCC